>NZ_JAMYTM010000014.1:0-153485 GCF_040322475.1 Mesorhizobium sp. M0140
GGGCGATCATGCCCCCGTGTCGTCAAAAAGCTACCAGCCAAATATCCTGTCAGAACACTGAAGGTGCCTAAGTGAACTGCATTACCGCGCGAGCGGGGCTTTGAAGGCTGGAGAAAGCGCTGCGCCTTCTATTCGGCCGGCGATGGTTTCTTTCGGAACAGCGCGACCAGATTGTCCCACAGCTCGATCTTGGCACCCTGGCGCTTCATGATGATGCCCTGCTGGAGGATCGACAGCGTGTTGTTCCAGGCCCAGTAGATGACGAGGCCGGCCGGGAAACCCGCCATCATGAAGGTGAAGATGACAGGCATCCAGGTGAAGATCGCCGCCTGCGTCGGATCCGGCGGCGTCGGGTTCATGCGCATCTGCAGGAACATGGTGACGCCCATGATCAGCGGCCAGACGCCGATCATCAGCATGTGCGGCAGGGTGACCGGGATCAGGCCGAAGAGGTTGAAAAGCGACGTCGGATCGGGCGCCGCCAGATCCTGGATCCAGCCGAAGAACGGCGCGTGCCGCATCTCGATGGTGATGTAGAGCACCTTGTAGAGCGAGAAGAAGACCGGGATCTGCAGCGCCACCGGCCAGCAGCCGGCAAGCGGGTTGATCTTCTCGGTCTTGTACAGCTCCATCATCGCCTGCTGCTGCTTCATCTTGTCGTCCGCGTATTTCTCGCGGATCTCGAGCATTTTCGGCTGCACCTTCTTCATGTTCGCCATCGACGCGTAGGACTTGTTGGCGAGCGGATAGAAGATGGCCTTGACGATGACGGTGGTGGCGAGGATGGCCAGGCCGAAATTGCCGAAGAATTTGTAGAGCGTGTCGATCAGCCAGAACATCGGCTTGGTGATGAAGTGGAACCAGCCCCAGTCGATCAGGAGATCGAACCGCTTGATATGACGGTCTTCCGCATAGGCGTTGATCTTGCCGACTTCCTTGGCGCCGGCGAAGATTTCGCTCTCCACCGTCGCCGACTGGCCGGCATCGACGGTGATCGGGTCGGTGAGGAAGTCGGACTGGTAGCGATGGCGGCCGTCCTCGAAATAGGCGTAGCGCGGCTGGAACGGCTGCTTCTCCGTCGGCACCAGCGTCACCGCCCAGTATTTGTCGGTGATGCCGAGCCACCCGTCGGTCGACTTGCCCGGCGTGAACTGCTTGTCCTTCTCGATGGACGCGTATTTGTGCTCCTGCAGGCCTTCGGTGCCGGTGAAGCCGATCAGGCCCTCATGCAGCACATAGGTGCTGGCAACGAGCGGCTTGTCGAAGCGGGTGACGCGGCCGTAATTGGACAGCGAGACAGCGGCCGTGCCCGCATTCTGCACCGTATCGGACACCGTGAACATGTAGTTGGTGTCGACGGAAAAGGTGCGCTTGAAGGTCAGGCCCTTGTCGTTCGAATAGGTCAGCGTGACCGGGGTCGTCGGCGTCAGCGTCGCATTGCCGTCGACGGCCCACACAGTCTCGGGACCAGGCACCGCGCCGGTCTTGTCGTTGCCGACGAAGCCGATCTCGGCATAGTAGCCATTGGGCAGTGCCGCCGGGTTGAGCAGGCTGATCTCGGGCGAGTTCTTGTCGACCGTCTCAGTGTAGTGCTTGAGCTTGAGGTCGTCGAGACGGGCGCCGGTCAGGTTGATTGAACCCTCGAGGCTCGGCGTGTCGATCCTGGCGCGGGTGGTCGTGGCGAGTGCCTGTTCGCGGCCGGCCGGCGTGACGGCGTCTGTTCCCGGTGCGTTGGGAATGGCGCCAGGGGCGACGGGCGTTCCGGTGTCGGTACCGGGATTTGTGCCGGCGGCCTTCTTCTGCTCCTCGACGCGCTGCTGTTCGACGCGGGCTGCCTCGCGCTGCGCTTCGCTGCGCGGCAACACGTAAAAATATTGCCATACCGCCAGGATCAGCACCGACAGCGCGATGGTGATGAAGAAGTTCCGGTTGTTTTCCATCGAAAGCCCTTGGCCTATCGTGTTCCGCGCAGTCGGCGGGAGAGTTCGGCCTTCAACTGGCCGAACGGAGTGGTAAGCACGTCTTCGCGCCCGACGATGACATAGTCATTGCCAGGCGCCATGTCACTTGCAGCATGCGTGCGGACGGCTTCTCGCAGCCGCCGCCGGACACGGTTGCGGACAACCGCATTGCCGACCTTCTTGGTGACGGTGTAGCCGACGCGCGGCGACAGGCCGTCGCCGCGGTCGAGAACCTCAACGAGAAAAAGCCGCCCGCGTCGCTTTTCACCACGACGGACGGCCAGGAATTCCGCGCGCTTCAGAAGCCGCTTGGGATTTGGTCCCACTGGCTTGCCGGATGCGGGCAACGATCTCGTCTTCCGTTCAGGCGCTGAGCCGCTTGCGACCGCGGTTGCGGCGAGCTGCGACGACGCCGCGACCACCCTTGGTGGCCATGCGGGCACGGAAGCCGTGCCGACGTTTGCGGACGAGTTTAGACGGTTGGTAGGTACGCTTCATTTGTTTTAATACCGCGGGGTGCGGCCCTTCTTGATTCTGTCACTGTGTAACAGGAGCTTTGCCGGGCCGGCTTTGGCGCGATCGAAACCGCGCCGGGACGAATGGCCCGAGCGTGTGCGGGCTTATAGAAAGAAGGCTTTTGGAAGTCAATCCGGAGTCGTCGGGCGCAATCCGGCTCCGTTCAGGCCGGTTTATGTTTGCGACCAAGGATGAAATTGGCAAGAAAGCCGTAATCGCCTAATCTGCGTTGATCAAGTGATCGTGAAGACATTAGCCGCATGAGCGAAACCATACAGGCACAGGAAGGGATCGGCACGGCGGGGTCCACCGAGGCGCCAGCCACCGTGCGCACGGTTCCGCTGTCGCGCGGCCTGTCGACCAAGCTGCTGCTGCTGACCATCGTCTTCGTGCTGTTGGCCGAAGTGCTGATCTTCCTGCCCTGGATCGCCAGCTACCGGCTGAACTGGCTGAAGGAGCGGCTGAGCACGGCGGCGGCGGTGTCGATCGTGCTGGTGCAAGGCGAATCCACCTCGCTGTCGCGCACGGCCCAGAACGACGTGCTGATGGCGATCGGCGCCAAGGCGATCGCGGTGCGCGACGGCGGCGTCTCGCGGCTGCTGGTGGTGGCCGAAATGCCGCCGAAGGTCGACGAACACATCGATATCGCTTCGATCGGCATGATCAAGGGCATGACCGGCGCGCTCGACACGCTGTTTTTCGGCGGCGACCGGATGCTGCGCGTCTTCGGCCCGGTCGGCGAGTCCGACAAGGAGTTCGAGCTGATCATGCCGGACAACAGCCTGCGCAATGCGATGCTGCGCTATTCGCGCAACGTCGCCTTCGTCTCGCTGCTGATCTCGCTGTTCACCGCCATGCTGGTCTACGCCGCCATCGACCTGATCATGATCGGGCCGATCCGGACCATGACGCGCTCGATGCTGTCCTTCTCCGAAGCGCCCGACGATCCCGGACGGATCATCCATCCGGCTGCCCGCGCCGACGAGATCGGCGTTGCCGAGCGCGAGCTGTCGCAGATGCAGGAGCGGCTGCAAAAAATGCTCTCCGAGCAGAAGCATCTTGCCGACCTCGGCCTCGCGGTCTCCAAGATCAACCATGACATGCGCAACATCCTGGCCTCGGCGCAGCTGATGTCGGACCGCCTGCGCCAGGTCAAGGATCCGACCGTGCAGGCCTTCGCGCCGAAACTGCTGCGCGCACTCGACCGCGCCGTGTCTTATTCCGAAGGCGTGCTTCACTACGGCCGCACGCAGGAGCCGCCGCCCGCGCGGCGCCGGCTCCGGCTCCGGCAGCTGGTCGAGGACGTGCAAGGCTTGCTCGACATCGAGCAAGGCATCGAGTTCGTCAATTCGGTCGAGCCGACCTTCGAGGTCGATGCCGATTCCGACCAGTTGTTCAGGGTGCTGACCAATCTGTGCCGGAATTCCGTGCAGGCGATGGCGGCCGACAGCGAAAACGCCCTGGTGCGCCGCCTGGCGGTGTCGGCCGTGCGCCTGGGCAGCGTCAGCCGCATTGCCGTCAGCGACACCGGCCCCGGCCTGCCGCCGAAGGCGCGGGAAAACCTGTTCGCGGCGTTCCGCGGCTCGGCCCGCAGCGGCGGCACCGGCCTTGGCCTGGCGATCGCGCATGAATTGATCCGCGCCCATGGCGGCACGGTGGAGCTGGTCGAGAGCATCGGCGGACGCACCACATTCGCGGTCACCATTCCCGACCAGCCGGTCCGGCTCGACCAGGCCCGCAACGGCCTGCGCCGCCCGGCATGATGTTTCGGGCGCGTTTTGCTCCGATGCTCGTGCCTCCGGGTCCGGCGCTCCTTTTCTCAGGGATCGGCGCTCTTCCCTTCAAGGATTGAGTTCGGGCTCAACTCCGGAGCCATTTCAAGCGCCGGGATCCGGGCCGTCATCGCCAACAAAGGCACTTGTGACAAAACTTTTGCCGGATCGACTTGCTTTTCGGAAATTCAGTCGCTAGGGAACACGTCTCGTCGCGACCGGTCGTTTACGATCGGATTGCGGGGTCATGGAAAGCATGGCCTGTTGCGCGCCCGTAGCTCAGCTGGATAGAGCACCAGACTACGAATCTGGGGGTCAGGAGTTCGAATCTCTTCGGGCGCGCCATTCCATCCAATTGAAATCTTTGGCATTTTGCCTCAGCCGGCTGCGGCACTGGCTTAATTCCGAAATTCAGCCGATTTGGATGAACGATTCCTTTGAAACATGTCGCAGCCAGCAGACAAGTTGGTCGCCAGGAATTTGGCTCCGCTTCTATGCCTTCCGCTCAACCAGCATGTAGCCGACCCCGCGGACAGTCTGAATGCCGGCTGACGCACTTGGTCCCAGCTTGGCCCGGAGATAGCGAATGTACACCTCCACGATCTTAGTCCCGGGTTCGGAGCTGTATGACCAGACATTGTTGAGGATGCGCTGGCGGCTAACCACTTTTCCCGCATTAAGCATCAGGAAGTGCAGAAGGTCGAATTCACGTCGGGTGAGGCGGATTTCCCGGTCGCCATCCGTTAGACGGCGAGCGCTCGTGTCGAGGTTGAGGCCGCCGATTCGAAGCGACTGCTCCTCCCCTGTTCCCGGACGGCGTCGGCGCAGGGCATCAATCCTGGCCACCAGTTCATCAAAGGCAAACGGTTTGGTCAGGTAATCGTCGGCACCCCCCTTGAGCCCATCCACGCGATCCTGGATTGTCTCTTTGGCCGTCAGCATCAGGATGAGAACCGGCCACTGCTCTGATCGAACGATCCGGCACAGTTCAAGACCATCCAGGTAGGGGAGCAGGCGGTCCAGGATCACCAGATCGAACGGATCCGTGCGAATGGCGGCCAATCCCTCTCGACCGTCCTCCGCGACACTCACGTGAAAGCCTTCTGCCTCCAGCCCTCGGCGGAGGAAATCGGAAACACGCCGGTCGTCTTCAACGATCAGGATTCGAATCATCGGTGTGTTGTACCAGCGGGAGTTTAATTCTGAGGAGGGTTCCCGAAGGCTCAATCCGTTCAAGGCCGATCGTGCCGTCATGCCTGTCTATGATCTTCTTGGCGATCGCAAGGCCAACACCGAGCCCATCGGCAACAGATCTCTCGCCAGCATGTCCGCGATAATAGCGGTCAAACACGAACGGAAGATCACTGGCACCGATGCCTGAACCGCTATCGCGGACGACAATCTCAAGCGCGCCGTCGCGCCCGGTCATCTCAACCGAGATCGTCTGGTGTGGTTTTGAATACTTTATGGCGTTGTCGAAGCCGATCAGCAGCGCCTGCTTGAGGCGCTGGGCGTCCCCTCGAATGAGGCTATGGTCTGCGTTAAGTGAGAGATCAACGGATATTTGCTTGGGGGTAGCGAGTACGGACGCTTCCTGAACGGCCGCCTTCACAACCTCGCCGACATCGATGATTTGCGACGAGAAGCTCATATCTTCCGCTTCAGAGCGGGCGACGGCGAGAAGGTCCTCCAGGTTGCGAGCCATATCCTCGGCGTAGTTGCGGATTCGGTTCAAGGCCTCCCCGTAAGGTCGAACACGCGGTTGGCCGCGAAGGGCAACATCCGCCTCTCCACGGAGAATCGTCAGCGGCGTGCGTAGCTCATGGCTTGCCTCCGCAAAAAATTGGATTCGCCGGCTGTTGAGAGCCCTGAGTTGTTTATTCGCTTCACGAAGCTCGCGCGTGCGCAGCTGAACTTCAGCCTCCAGCCGACCCTGGACCGAAATCAGAGCGGCACGTTCGATCTCAAGTGCCTCGGCCATGCTGTTGAAACTTCGCGACAAGGAAGCGAACTCGTCGCGCCCGGCTGCGGGGATGCGATGGTGAAGCTTACCCGCGGCGATGGCTTTGGCACTTTCATTTAGCTCACGCACAGGTGCGGCGATCGACCGCCGCAGAACGAGGCCGAAGCCCAGGCTGCCCAGCATGAGCAAGGTGGAGGAGCCGCCGGTCATGAGCAGCAGATGCCATTGCGCACCACGAACCCGTTCGAGTTCCGCTCCAACTTCGCTGCGCTCCTCGTGCAAGGCAGCCTCGATCATTCCTTCGAAATCGCTCTCCAGTCGATGCTCTACATCATTTCGGAAGCTTTCCACGATGCCTGCCGGCTCGCCTCTTGATCGCTGGCTGAACAGCCGTTGGGCAGCTCGATCGATAGCTTCAAACAGCGCCTTGATGCGGCCGACGAACTCGAGTTCGCCCTCCTCCTGGCTTCTGTCGCTCCAAAAGCCGAGCGCACCAAGTTCCTCGCGCGTTGCGCCTTCCAACTTATGGAATCCAAAATACAATTCTCTTCGTGCCGCCTCGAAATCCGGCATCTGCTCAGGCCCGAGCAGCAGGACCTCGGCCACTTGCTCGGTGTAGTTGTTGGCCTGGCCATTGAGTTCCGCAAGAGCCTCAAACCGTCCGTGGACGCTGTCTACGCGGCGGACGAATTCTTCCGTCAGGTGCAGTGTGGCGAGTGCCAATCCGGAAATCAGCCCGACGAGGGCGAGGATGAGAATTTGAAAAAGGAGGATGCGACCTCGAACAGTCATGCGGGTGATCCCTGCTGGCGATCGACTAGCGTCTCGCACCAAATTCTAACCGGAGCTCTCCCGCCCGTCTAACCAGAAGCCCCTAAATTCGAACGCTGGGACGTGCGACGACCGTGCGCCTGTCCGATCGCCGGAGCGGCGACAAGCTCGAAGAGGTTCGGTTGGTACAAGTAGAGTTCCAGGCTGAGATCGGCTCCCTTGTCGGGAAAAAGATGACGGCGGTCTGGCCGGTGTGGCGCGCCGCGCTGATCGGAATCGGTGCATGTCTCGTCGTTGTCAGTATCGAATTCGGCCTCCCCGCTCTCCCATCGGACGCTCGGCGAGCGCTCGAGATCCTGCTTGTCGCGATCATAGGCTGGACCTTGACGCCGTTCGACGACACCTTCGTTGCTATCGTCGCCGGACTGGCAATGGCGCTGCTCGTCAATCGTGATCCCGGGGCGCTGTTTCACGCGCTTGGGGATGAGTTGATCTGGCTGTTGCTCGCCTCTTTCATCCTTGCGGCCGCCGTCAAGGCAAGTGGGATCGCGGATCGCATCCTCGGCCTCGTGACAGGGCGCATGCGGTCGGTTCGCGCGGTCGCGTATGCTTTGGCGGCGGTCATGGTCGCCACAGCCTTCATTATTCCGTCAACGTCGGGTCGGGCAGCCTTAATGATCCCGGCTTATCAAGCGGTTGCGGGGCGCTGTGGAAATGCTCGGTTGCGAAGGGCATTCGCGCTGTTGTTTCCCACTGCTATTCTCCTCTCGGCCTTTGCGTCGCCCGTGGGGGCCGGTGCCCATCTCCTGGCGATCGAAATGGTCGACCGCCTCTCAGGGGTGAAGGTGAGCTACCTGGAATGGATCGCCCTCGGTCTGCCGTTTGCGGCCGTGAGCACCTTTGTTTCAGTTGAGTGTCTTCTCCGGCTTTTCCTGTCACCCGCAGAACGGCGGGCAGCGCTTTTGCTGCCGACGGTAAGCAATGATGGGGTCGGGTTGGCACGGCAGCCGATACTCTGGATCGCCGCGGGCGTTGTCATCGCGTGGCTGACCGAATCTTTGCACGGGCTCAATGCCACCGTCATCGCACTCAGCGGCGCTCTCGCCGCATCGCTTCCGGGGCTCGGCGCGGTGAGGTTTGACGATGCCATTAGGAGTACCGAGTGGAAGCTGCTCCTGTTCCTTGCGGCGACCATCTGCCTGGCAGACGGCCTGGTGGCGTCGGGTCTTCATCAATGGTTGATCGAGACGACGGTGAACCCACTGCGGGTCGTCGGCTTGGGGCCGCTGGCCCTCCTCTCGTTGCTCGCTTTGCTGGGCCTTTTCAGCCATCTCCTTATTCACAGTCGCACGGCGCGCGTATCGGTGCTGCTGCCTCCGGTTCTGATGATTGCGTCGACAGCGCGGCTCGACCCCCTCCTTGCGATGCTTGTGCTCGTCTCAGCGACCGGCTTTTGCCAAACGCTCATGATCTGCGCGAAGCCGGTCGCGCTTTTCGGGGGACTCGACGACGAAGGCTACGGCCCGAGGGACTTGGCCCTCCTGAGCGCCGTCCTGCTGCCGGTGCAATTCCTTTTGATCGTCGTGTTCGCGGTGGGCGCGTGGCCAATGATCCAAGGTCTGCTCATCACGCTCGGTCTGCAAGTTTCCGGAGGGTCATAGCATGTCGAAAAAGAAAGAGCCGAAGAAGAGAAAACGGCTTCGAGTGCTGGTCGCACCGTCTGGTTTTAAGGAGAGCCTCGGCGTTCGTGATGTTATCGATGCATTGGCGCGCGGCGTCCGCAATGCGGTTCCGACAGCAAAAGTGTTTAGCCTTCCGATGGTGGATGGAGGCGAGGATTTTACGCGTACGCTTGTTGAGCTGTCCCATGGTGAGTTGCATTCCGTCACCGTCACGGGGCCAGTCGGGCAACCTGTGGAGGCGACCGTCGGTTTTCTCGGCCGAGGAAAGAAGCGGACGGCTGTTCTGGAGATTGCGGCGGCTGCCGGGCTGCGGCTCGTTCCCACGGACATGCGCGACCCGACCCGTACTACAAGTTATGGGGTGGGGGAGTTGATTCATGTGGCACTCGATCTTGGCGCCGAAAGGATTCTGATCGGCTGCGGTGACTCGGGCGTCAACGATGCGGGAATGGGGATGGCCCAAGCTCTAGGCGTGCGCTTGCTCGATGGGGACGGCCACTCTATTTCGGGGAGCGGCTCGGCGCTTTCGTCACTCGCTCGCGTCGATCTTTCCGATCGTGACCGCCGCCTTTCGAATGTTCGTATCGACGTCGCCGTGAACCCCTACAATATGCTGCTCGGCGAGAGAGGCGTCGCTCGGGTATTTGGTCCGCAAAAGGGTGCAACGCCTGACCAGGTGGCGTTGCTCGATCAGGGCATGGAAAATCTCGCTCATATCGTCCGCCGCGACCTCGGCATCGACGTAGCGCCGCTTGTCGGCGGAGGAGCTTCCGGTGGACTTGGCGCCGGGCTTCACGCCTTTGTTGGAGCGCGGCTGCAGCCACGCTTTGATCTTATCCGGCGGTATATTGATCTTGATCGCCGACTGGCAGATGCCGACATGGTCATGACGGCCGAGGGCGGTCTGGACGGACAGACTGGCTTTGGCAAGGTGCCGGCGGAGATTGCACGGCGCGCGAAACGTTACAATCTGCCTGTGATTGCCTTGGCCGGCACGGTCGGACTGGGCGCCGAGGCGACCCACGAAATTGGCATCGATGCGTTCTTTAGCATTCTTCGCCGGCCATGTTCCCTCGAAGACGCGATCCGTGACGCCGACATGCTGCTGGCGAACGCGGCCGAACAGGCGATGCGGCTGATGTGGGCCGCGCGCGCTTTTAAGTTCAGATAATGGGTCTTGTCTCGCCCAAGGCCGCGAGGCGTGCGGCTTCGGCCCGAAATTTCCTGGGCCATGTGAAGGCTCACATCAACAGCGGTTTACGTCGTCGCATTGCTTCCGCGACTTGCCCGGACCTACGCAAGTATACGGCTCAGGGCGAGCCCGCATCGACGAACTCCCGTATCAGCTCTGCAGCCCTGGACCCCTGCGTCTCCAGAAGGGATGGCCCGCGTCGAAGATGTGAGCCTCCATCCGAGGAAGGTCGATGAGCCAGGACTGAACCTCCGCAATGTCGAAAAAGACATCGTGGCGACCCCAAAGAAGCATGGCTCGAGGTTGATGCTTCGCCAGATAGTCAGCCACCTCCCCAAACCGGTCGACATATCGGCCGTAGTCGGCCAGCAGCGCCTTCTGCAGATCAAGCCGTCCCGGTAGACACATGACCCGCCAGTCCTCAATCCAACGCTCTGCATCGATCCGCGCCGCGATCTCGGGTGGCAGGCCGGCGACGTACTGGTCGCGGGTTCCCTCAAGGGTCAAATGGGCGGTGGCGGCCTCCTCGTTGCCGGCATTCGGCGCAGCCCAGAAGTCCAATGTGGCTGCCCACTGCGGACCAAAGCCGGAGCGGTGGGCATTGGCATTCTGAATGATGAGGCCTTCGACAAGTTCCGGAGCGCGCATGGCGAGCTGAAAAGCCACCGGAGCGCCGAAATCATGCAAATAGAGTAACCTGCGGCCCACGTTGAGACTCGCAAGCAGCTCTTCAATCGCGTTGGCCAGCATGTCGAACGATGGCTCGGATGGGAGATCGGATGCGCCGAAGCCCGGAAGGTCAGGCGCAACGACATAGACGGTGCCGGAGAGCCTGGCGGTCACGTCGCTGAACATCCGAGAGGAATTGGGGAAGCCGTGCAACAGGACTAGCGCGGGCTTGGAAACATCGCCGGCCGTCCGGACGGCCACCTCGCCGCCAGAGGACAAGGATATTTTCTGGATCTCCGGCACGTCCTTTCCTCCACGCCCACGCGATCGCCAAGCTGCACGCTTCGTTCGGTTCGACTTTCGGATTTTCAGAGAACTCAAAGCGGCGTGGAATGTTGCAAAGCCAAATCCTCGCGGGCTGTTGCCCAAAGCGCGTGGTAAGACCGGGAGCGGAAACCAGCGGAGCCTGATTTGACCATCTCCTCTACCAACACCAAGCGCGCACTTATCACCGGGGCCGGTGCGGCCGACGGGATCGGCTTTGCCATTGCCCGGCAGCTCGGCCGTGCCGGCCATGCGGTCTTCCTCACGGGAGCCAGTACGCGCGTGCTCGATCGCGCCGCCGAGCTTTGCCGCGAAGGCATCGATGCCAAAGCCGTGGTCGCCGATCTCACCATCGCTGCCGATGTCGCGCGGCTGCGGGCCGATGTCGGGGCGGTCGGTATCCTGGTCAACAATGCCGGCATGGGCTCGCTGGCATCGCCATCGGTCGACAAGGCGTTTCTCACCATGACCGAGGCCGACTGGGACCAGGGGATCGACGTCAGCCTGAAGACCGCATTCCTCGTCACGAAGGCCTTTCTGCCGGCGATGGTCGAAGCGGGCTACGGGCGCATCGTCAATGTGGCGTCCGTCACCGGACCGCTGGTATCCTTCGAAGGCACATCAGCCTATTCCGCCGCCAAGGCCGGCATGGTCGGCCTGACGCGCACGCTGGCGCTGGAAGTGGCGAAAAGCGGCGTAACAGTCAATGCCGTGGCGCCCGGCTGGATCGAAACGGGTTCGTCGAGCGAGATGGAGCGGCAAGCCGCCCTGCACACGCCGCCGGCGCGGGCCGGGCGGCCGGATGAGGTGGCCGCAGCGGTGGTGTTCCTGGCCTCGGAAGGTGCCAGCTATGTCAATGGCGCCCTGCTGGTGGTCGACGGCGGCAACCGCCTTCAGGAGCGCAAGGGCTAAGCTCAAAGGCGCTTGTCGTCAGGGTCGGTCGGCGGGCAGGCCTCGCCCAAGTTCCTCACCCCTCAAGACGCCTTGGCCAGAAAGTTCCGATAATCCGACTTGGCCTGCAGCAGGCGCAGCACATTGTCGCGCGAGCCCCGCACATGGGCGCGCGCCAGCGTGCCGGCTCTGGCGGCGTCGCCGGCGCAGATGGCATCGACGATTTCGGCATGCTCGTCGCGGGCGATCTTCCATTCGTCCAGCCACAAAAGTTCGGTCCAGACATAGTGCTGGCACTTGTCGAGGATGCCGCACAGCATGCCGTGCAGCATCACATTGCCGCTGATTTCGGCGATGACGCGGTGCAGGTCAATGCCGACCTCAAGCTCCTGGAATTTTTCCCTGTTGGTGCGCTCCGGAATGGCGGCCAGCCGCTCGCATTCGGCCAGCATGGCGCGCAGCCGTGCCTTGTCCTGGTCCGTCGCCGCCGCTGCCGCCAGTTCCGTCGCGTGGCCGTCGAGCAGCTCGCGGATCTCGAATGCCTCGCGGAACATGTTGATGTCGAACTCGGTGACGACATAGCCCTGGCGCGGCCGGCCGGTGACCAGCCCGTCGCGCTCGAGACGGTTGAAGGCCTCGCGCACCGGGGTGCGGCTGACAGTCAGCTTCGCCGCGATGTCGTTTTCGGTGACGCGCGAGCCCGGCGGAATCTGGCCGGTCACGATCATCGCCTTGAGCGCGGAGTAGACCGAGTCACGCAACGTATTTTTGGTTTTCTTGGCCAAGCTTCCCTTCCCACTTCTCCGGCCTTTCAGCCGGAACACGCATAGCTGTAGCCGCAGTCGGCATAATTTGCCACGCCCCCGGCGACGCCGTTCCTCGCCACCTTGTCCGGCTCGAAACCCGTGAATTCGATCGAGCCGGCGGTGTTGACAACATCGATCGCTAGGCTACACTCAAAATTGTATACAAAATAGCATGCCAAATCGAAAACAATGGGAACACCGGTTGGAGAGCCGAAAAAATGAACAGGACCAGAAGCGTTAGTATCGTTGCGATTGCGGGCCTCATGGCTTCGCTCGCGGCCCCCGCCATAGCGGGCGACACCATCACCGTCGCCTCATGGGGCGGCACCTACCAGGAGGCGCAGACCAAGGCGTTTTTCAAGCCTACCGCCGACGCGCTCGGCATCACCATCAAGGAAGACACCACCAACGGCCTCGACGACGTCCGGCTGCAGGTGACCGGCAATGCGGTGAAGTGGGACATCACCGAACTTGGCGCCGACGAATGTGCGCGCGGCTCGAAGGAAGGGCTGTTCGAGAAGCTCGACTACGGCATCATCGACAAGAGCGGCATCAACCCGAAGCTTGTCCACGACGACTGGGTCGGCATTTCCTACACATCCGTCGTGCTGATCTACCGGACCGATGTGTTCGGCGACAAAGGCCCGCAGACCTGGGCCGACTTCTGGAACGTGGAAAAGTTTCCGGGACGGCGCGCGCTGAGCGGCAGCCAGGCGACCGAAACGCTGAGCGTCGCGGCACTGGCCGAAGGCATTCCGATCGACAAGGTCTATCCGGTCGATATCGACGGCGCGTTGAAATCCGTCGACAAGATCCGTGGCCATATCGACGCCTGGTGGACCTCCGGCGCGCAGGCCATGCAGTTGGTGAAGGACGGCGAAGTCGACATGGCGAGCATCTGGAACGGCCGTGCCGGCACCTTAAAGAAGGAAGGCGCGCCGGTCAGCTTCTCCTTCGACCAGGGCGTGCTGACCGCCGACTGCATGGTCATCCCCAAGGGCTCCAAGAACAAGGAAGCCGCGATGAAGGCGCTGGCGATGTTCGTCAGCCCGCAATTGCAGGCCAATCTGCCGCTCTATGTCGACAATGGCCCGGTCAACGAGAAGGCTTTCGAGACCGGCAAGATCCCGCAGGACAGGATCAAGGACATTAATTCGGCGCCCGAGAACGTCAAGAAGCAGGTGTTGCAGGATGCAGAATTCTGGCGCGACAATTTGGTCGAGGCGACGGAAAAATTCAACAATCTGATCCAGCAATAGGCTGCGGCCGCAATCCAAACCACGGCAGGGCGACGCCTCGCCCTGCTTTCGCCGCCTCAGCCCCTGGGAGAGAAAAATCTTGTCCATTGCGCCATCCGCGTTGCCGATCGGCATGCGCGGGATCGAGAAACGATTTGGCAGCGTGCCTGTGCTGCGCGACCTCAACCTCGACGTCGAGGCTGGTGAATTCCTGACGCTGCTGGGGCCTTCCGGTTCCGGCAAGACGACGCTTCTGATGATCCTGGCCGGTTTCGTGCGGGCCAATGCCGGCTCGATCAGGGTCGGCGGCGACGAGATCATCACCACGCCGCCGCACAAGCGCAACATCGGCATGGTGTTTCAGAACTACGCGCTGTTTCCGCATATGAACGTCTTTCACAACATCGCCTTTCCGCTGAAGCAGCGCGGCGTTGCCGCCGCCGAGACGGCCGAGCGTGTCGAAAAGGCGCTCGATCTGGTGAAATTGCAGGGGCTGGGCGAGCGCCGGGTCGACCAGCTCTCCGGCGGCCAGCGCCAGCGCGTGGCGCTGGCGCGCGCCATCGTCTTCGAACCGCGCATCGTTTTGATGGACGAGCCCCTGTCGGCGCTCGACAAGGGCTTGCGCGAGCACATGCAGATCGAGCTGCGCAGCCTGCACCGGCGGCTTGGCATGACCACGGTCTATGTCACGCACGACCAGCGTGAAGCCATCACCATGTCGGACCGCATCGCGGTGATGAACGCCGGGCGCATCGAACAGCTCGACAAGCCCGAAACCCTCTACGCCACGCCGCGGACGCAATTTGTAGCCGGCTTCATCGGCGAATCGAATTTCATTCCGGTCGAGTGCCGCAACGGCTCCGTCTGGTACGAGGAGCGAAGAATCCATACGGCGGCGGCGACGCCGGCGGCAGGCCAGTACCTGATGGTGGTGCGGCCGGAAAAGCTGCGGCTGCTCACCGATGCCGAACCGGCAAGCGGCGTCAACGTGCTCAACGCGACGCTCAGCGACATCATCTACCAGGGCGACAGCTTCGTCTGCTATGCCGTGCTGCGCGACGGCCGGCAGCTGACTTTGCGCGACTATTGCCGCAGCGATGTGCTGGCGAAAATGCCCGCACCCGGCCATCCAGTCTCATTCGGTCTCGATGCGCAGGACACGATCCTGGTGGCGGCAGACTGATGAGCGCGCAGACCGCCCTCATGCAGGAGAAAGCCGGCCGCTCGGGCCCGGATCTGAACACGCAGGCGCTGCATATGGACGCTCGGCGCGAGTCGTTGCGGTTGCTGGCGCTGCTGTCGCCGAGCCTGTTGCTGGTCTTCGCCATCATCATCGTGCCCATCGGCTGGCTGTTCTGGCTGTCGCTGTTCGACGAAGCCGGCGCCTTCAGTCCCGCCAATTATGCGCGCTTCTTCGAACAGGCCTCCTACATCAAGACCTTTATCACCACCTTCAAGGTCGCCTTCATCGTCACCGGCGCCTGCGTGCTGCTCGGCTATCCCTTAGCCTACATGCTGTCGCAACTGCCGCGCCGGGCGGCGTCGATCTGCCTGATCTTCGTCATCCTGCCGTTCTGGACATCGGTTCTGGTGCGCACCTATGCCTGGCTGGTGATCCTGCAGCGCAAGGGCCTGATCAACAGCTGGCTGATCGATCTCGGTGTCATCAGCCAGCCGCTATCGCTCGCCAACAATTTTTCCGGCGTCGTCATCGGCATGACGCATATCCTGCTGCCGTTCCTGGTGCTGCCGCTCTACGCCTCGATGAAGACCATCGACATCGACTGCCTGCGCGCCGGCATGAATCTCGGCGCCGGCCCGGCCGCCACCTTCCGGCAGATCTTCTTTCCGCTGTCGCTGCCCGGCCTCGCCTCGGGCGTGGTCATCGTCTTCGTGCTGTGCCTGGGCTTCTTCGTCACGCCTGCGCTCATGGGCGGCGGCAAGGTCATCATGTGGGCGATGCGCATGGAACAGACCACCAGCCTCTATTCCAACTGGGGTGCGGGTGCAGCACTGGGCGTGGTGCTGCTGGTGGTCACGCTGGCGCTTCTCGGCCTGTTCCAGTGGCTGCTCGGCGCGCGCGCCACAGGTGTGTGGAGTTCGCGATGAGCGAGGATGTCGGCCTGCCGATCTCGCATCGGCAACGGCTGTGGCTCTATTGCCTCGGCGGCCTCGTGCTTCTGTTCCTGATCGCGCCGTCGATCATCATCGTCATCATGTCGTTTTCGGATTCGACGCTGCTGCAATTCCCGCCGCAGCAATGGTCGCTGCGCTGGTACCAGACCTATTTCGGCTCACTGGAATGGCGCGACGCTACGATCGTCTCGGTCAAGGTGGCTGTTATGACAGTGCTCGTCGCGACACCGCTCGGCACCGCTGCAGCCTATGCCATCAACAGGGGCACGCTGCGCCTCAACGGCACCATCAACGCGCTGCTGACGGCGTCGCTGATCGTTCCGGTGATCCTGATCGGCATCGGCACCTTCTTCCTCTATGCGCGCATCGGGCTCAACAACACGCTGACCGGGCTGGTCATCGCGCATACGGTGCAGGCCTTGCCGCTGGTGGTGCTGACGGTGCTGTCGGGCTTGCGCTCCTACGACATGAACCAGGAGCGCGTGGCGCGCAGCCTTGGCGCCGGCCGCGTCGCCGCCTTCTGGCAGGTGACGATGCCGCAGATCCGCTTCTCGATCGTCTCGGGCGCGCTGTTTGCCTTCATCACCTCCTTCGACGAAGTGGTGGTTTCGCTGTTCATATCGGGCGGCGAGACCACGACATTGACACGCCGCATGTTCAACGCGCTGCGCGACCAGATCGACCCGACGATCGCTGCCATCTCGACCTGCCTGATCGTTCTCTCGGTCGTGCTGTTGTCGGTTGCGCAGATCTTCGGCCGGCGGCATTGATTTCACCAGACCAATTCGCAGAAGTGACCAACTTGCAGACGTGACCAACTTGCAGACGTGACCAGGGGATATCCAGACAGAATGCGTGATTTCCAGTTTCCCGGCCGCTCGCCGGTTCGTGCCACCGAGGCGGTTGCCGCGACCTCGCATCCGCTTGCAACCCTTGCGGCCATCGACATGCTGCGCTCCGGCGGCAATGCCATGGATGCCGCCGTCTGCGCCGCCGCCGTGCAGGGCGTCGTCGAGCCGCAATCGACGGGCATCGGCGGCGATTGCTTCGTGCTCTATAGCCCGGCGGGACAGGGCAATGTGCTGGCCTTCAATGGTTCGGGTCGGGCGCCAGCCAAAGCGACGGTCGACTGGTACCGCGAAAAAGGCTTCGATCGCATCCCGCTGCAGGGTCCGCATGCGGTCACCGTGCCGGGCGCTGTCGACGCCTGGGGCCGCCTGCTCGAAGACCATGGCCGCAAGGGCCTTGCCGAGGTGCTGGCGCCGGCCATCCACTATGCCGAGAACGGCTATGTCGTGCACGACCGCGTCGCCTTCGACTGGGCCGAACCGGAAACCGACCTGTCGGCCGACGAGCATGCCGCGCGCATCTTCCTGCCCGGCGGCAAGGCGCCGAAGGCGGGTGACATCCACAGGCAGCCGGAACTAGCGGCGACGTTGCGCATCATCGCCAAACACGGCCGAGCCGGTTTCTATGAAGGCGCTGTCGCCGACGATATGGTTAGTCGGCTTAACGAATTGGGCGGACTTCATTCGGCCGAGGATTTCGCCTCGACCCGAGGCGATTATGTGACGCCGGTCAGCACCTCTTATGGCGGCCACGAGATCCACCAGATGCCGCCCAACAATCAGGGGCTGACGGCGCTTTTGATGCTGAATTTGCTGTCGGGCTTCAAGCTTGGCGGACTTGACCCCAATGGCGCCGAGCGCCTGCATCTGGAGATCGAGGCCGGGCGCCTGGCCTATCGCGACCGCGACCGCTATCTCGGCGACCAGGATCATGTCCCGGTGCCGGTCAAACAGCTCCTGTCCGGCGCCTATGCCGACCGGCTGCGCGCCGAGATCGACCGCGACCGCGCCATGACGCATCTGCCGCGCGTGGAGCTGCCCGGCAGCGACACGGTCTACATCTCCATCGTCGACCGCGACCGCAACGCGGTTTCCTTCATCAACTCGACCTATTATTCGTTCGGCAGCGGCGTCGTCGGCCCGAAGACCGGTGTCGTGCTGCAGAACCGCGGTTCGAGCTTCCGCCTCGACCCGGCACATCCGAACGCGATCGCGCCCGGCAAGCGGCCGATGCACACGATCATGCCGGGCATGGCGACGAAGAACGGCCGCGTCGTGATGCCGTTCGGCGTCATGGGCGGCGGCTACCAGCCGTTCGGCCATGTCCATCTGCTGACCAACATGATCGACTTCGGCATGGACCCGCAGCAGGCGCTGGATGCGCCCAGGGTGTTTTACAATGACGACACCGTGGAGGCCGAGCGTGGCGTTCCCAGCGAGGCGATCGAGGGCCTGCGCCGGCGCGGCCACCGCATCGCCGAACCGCATCACCCGCTGGGCGGCGGGCAGGTGGTGCTGATCGACTGGGAGAAGGGGACGCTGACCGGCGCTTCCGATCCGCGCAAGGATGGTTTGGCGCTTGGCTACTGACGCAATCCGTTGTCCAATGGCGTATCCATATCGAGGCAAGCCCGTCAGCGGGGCTGCCGCCAATAGCCGTTCGAAATCCAGCCGGTGATCATGACCCAAACTGAAACCCACGCAGATCTCTCCCGCCGTCTCGCAGCGGGGGCGGACGATGCACCTGCCATCCTGGCGCCCGACAGGGCGACGCTCAGCCATGGCGGATTGCGCAGCCTGATCGCCGACACGGCAAAACAGCTGCATGCGCGCGGCATCGGCCGGGGCGACAGGGTGGCGATCGTGCTGCCGAACGGGCCCGAGATGGCCACCGCCTTTATCGCCGTGGCGGCCGCCGCCTCGACGGCACCGCTCAATCCAGCCTACCGGGCCGACGAGCTCGATTTCTACCTCACCGACATCGGCGCCAAGGCGATCCTTGTCGCCGAGGGCGAGACCGGCCCTGCGGTGACGGTGGCCGAACGCCTCGGCATCGGCGTGCTGCGGCTTGTCGTGCAGCCCGCCACACCCGCCGGCAGTTTTGCGATCGAGGGCGCGGCGATCGGGCCCCCGGCATCACCCGACATGGCGCAAGACGGCGACATCGCGCTTTTGCTGCACACCTCCGGCACGACGTCGCGGCCAAAACTGGTGCCGCTCAGCCATGCCAACATCGCAGCCTCGGCTGCCCATATCGGCGGCACGCTTGGCCTGACGGCCGATGACCGCTGCCTCAACATCATGCCGCTGTTCCACATTCACGGCCTGATCGCGGCCGTGCTGTCGTCACTGGCTGCCGGTGGCAGCATCTATTGCACGCCGGGCTTCAACGCGCTGCGCTTCTTCCAGTGGCTGGGCGAGGCACGACCGAGTTGGTACACGGCGGTGCCGACCATGCATCAGGCGATCCTGCCTCGCGCGGCACGCAATGCCGAGGTGCTGGCGGCAACGCGCCTGCGCTTCATCCGTTCGTCCTCGGCGTCGCTGCCGGCGCAAGTGATGGCTGAACTGGAAGCGACCTTCGGCTGTCCGGTGATCGAATCCTACGGAATGACCGAGGCCGCGCACCAGATGGCGTCGAACCGGCTGCCGCCGGGCCAGCGCAAGCCGGGCAGCGTCGGGGCCTCCGCCGGTCCGGACGTGGCTGTCATGGCGCCCGACGGGCGACTGCTCAAGGCCGGCGAGACCGGCGAGATCGTCATTCGCGGGCCCAATGTGACTGTTGGCTACGAGAAGAACCCGGATGCCAACGCCACCGCCTTCGCGCATGGCTGGTTCCACACCGGCGACCAGGGCGTGCTGGACGAAGACGGCTATCTCAGGGTCACCGGACGGCTCAAGGAGATCATCAACCGCGGCGGCGAAAAAATCTCGCCGCTCGAGGTCGACGATGTGCTGATGGACCATCCGGCGGTGGCGCAGGTCGTCACCTTCGCCATGCCGCATGACAAGCTTGGCGAGGAGGTGGCCGCGGCGGTTGTGCTGCGCGAAGGCATCAGTGCCACCGAGGGCGACATTCGCACCTATGCCGCGACGCGGCTTGCCGACTTCAAGGTGCCGCGCAAGATCCTGATCCTGGACGAGATCCCCAAGGGCGCGACCGGCAAATTGCAGCGCATCGGCCTCGCTGCCAAACTGGGGCTTTGACGATGAAGATCACCATCTTCGGCGCCGGTGCGATCGGCGGCTATCTCGCTGCCAAGCTTGCCATGACTGGGCGGACCGATCTTTCGATCGTCGCGCGCGGGGCGCATCTGGAAGCGATCAAGGCAAATGGCCTGCGCCTGATCGAGGACGGCCAGGAGACGTCCGTCCCCGTCCGGGCCGCCGCGAAAGCCGAGGAACTTGGCGTCCAGGATTATGTGGTTCTGGCGCTAAAAGCCCATTCCCTCACCTCGGCCCTTGACCAGATCGCACCGCTACTCGGGCAAGACACCGCCGTCGTCACCATGCAGAACGGCGTGCCGTGGTGGTACTTCCACGGCGTTGGCGGGCCGCGCGAAGGCACCAGGCTGAACGCGGTCGATCCCGGCGGCAAGATCTGGCAGCGGATCGGACCGGACCACGTCATCGGCTCGGTCGTCTATCCGGCCGTCGAGGTCGATGCGCCGGGCCTCATCCGCCATGTCGAGGGCAGACGCTTCTCGCTCGGCGAACCCTCCGGCGAGCGCAGCGAACGGGTTACGCTTCTGGCCGAGGAAATGGTCAAGGCCGGCCTGCAGGTGCCGGTGCGCGACGACATCCGCGGCGAGATATGGGTAAAGCTGTGGGGCAATCTGTCCTTCAACCCGATCTCGGCGCTGACCGGCAGCACGCTTGCCGCAATTGTCGCCGACGAAGGCACCCGCACGCTCGCTCGCACCATGATGCTGGAAGCGCAGGCGATCGGCGAAAGCCTCGGCGTGCGCTTTCCCATAGCGGTCGACCGGCGCATCAAGGGCGCCGGCGATGTCGGCGAACACAAGACCTCGATGCTGCAGGACCTGGAGCGCGGCCGGCCGATGGAGATCGACGCGCTGGTGAGCGCGGTGCAGGAACTTGGCCGGCTAACGGACAAGCCGACCCCGACCATCGATGCCGTGCTGGCGCTGGTGCGGCGGCTGGCGGTGGAACGCGGGTGTTATGGGTGAGGTGGGAAGGACAAGGCAAATCGGAGCCGTGGCGCGCGACGATCCAGGCCTTGAAGCACCTTGGCCTCATATCCCCTTGACTGGAGTTAGCAGCATGCTGAACGCCATTCACCACGTCGCGCTCATCTGCACCGACTATGACCGGTCGCGACGGTTCTACGTCGAACTCCTCGGCCTCGATCTGATCCGGGAGGTCTATCGGGAGGAGCGGCAGTCATGGAAGGCGGATCTGCGGATCGGGTCGGCCCAACTGGAATTGTTCTCCTTCCCTGCACCGGCGATGCGGCCATCCCACCCAGAGGCTACAGGCCTGAGACATCTGGCATTTGCTGTGGCTAATCTTGAGCCCGTAATTATCCGCCTGGAAGCCGCAGGCGTTGCCTTTGAGCCAATCCGGATCGACCCATACACAGACCAACGGTTTACTTTTTTCAGAGATCCGGATGGATTGCCGCTGGAACTTTACGAAGCCTCATAAGGAACGGTTCGCTTTCGCGGCGGGCGCTGTGTACTGACGGTCTCGGTATCGGCGGACCGCGAATCTGTGCTAAGCGCCGCCCAACCAACCAAAGGACGACACCAATGAGCGAACTGACCGTGGCCGAGGCGACCGAGAGCATCTATGCCTCGCTCCGGGCGGACAATGCCGACATCGACGCACATATCGCGACGCTTAAGGCGGCGCTGACGCGGGAGGGGATAAAACAGGCGGTGTTCGATCCGACCAAACTGGCGCAGAACAACCGCTCGGGCCGCAAGTTGATGCAGGCTTATTTTCGGCAGCGCGGCGTGAGCGTGAAGTTCTCAGACTAGAGCCGCGCGCGCTCCCAACCGCACCACTGGGAGTTCTCGGCCGGTCCGTCGCCATCCGGACGTCGGGACTGTAAGTTCTAGTCCATGGGAGTTGTTTCAAGGCCGATCCTGGATCGCGGAGGGGATGTGACATGGTGGATTCTGACCGGATCGACAAGCTGATCGCAGCGGTGCCCCCCGCCTTGGCGCTTCGCGCCGGATTGGACCTTGGCATCTTCACCCGGCTCGGTGAAAGCGCGCTGACTGCTGACAGCCTCGGGGCCACGCTCAAAGTCGAACCCGATCGTCTGTCGCGGCTCCTCTACGCGCTCGCCAGCATCGGCCTCCTTGAAGTCAAGGATGGTGAATTTCGCAACGGAGCCGAAGCGTCGGCCTTCCTCGATGCGTCCAAGCCAAGCTATCGCGGCGGCGATCATGCGCTCCTGCGCGAGCTCTGGGGAGCCGACCTACTAACCGCCGAGTCGCTGCGGCAGAACCGGCCGGCTGCGCTGCACGACTTTTCCGAAGCGGGACCTGAGGCCGCGGCGGCCTTCAGCCGCATGCTCGCACCGGGTGGGGTGATTTTCGGCCGACATCTGGCCCAGGAGATGGACCTCTCGGCGGTCGGTTCGGTGATCGACATCGGCGGGGGTGCCGGGACCATACTGGTCGGGCTTCGCGAGCGGTGGCCGCACATTGCGGCGACGCTGATGGAACTGCCGACGGTCTCAGCGGTCGCGCCAGCCATCCTGTCGGAATACGGTGCCGACGACGTGGTTGTCGAAGAGGGGGACATAACCGTCGCGCCATCGGTCGGTCGGCACGATCTGGCGATCCTGAAGGCCGTCGTCCAGGTGCTTCCGCCGGACCAGGCGCGCAGTTCGATCCTGAACGCGGCGCGTTGCCTTACACATGGCGGCGAGATCGCAATTGCCGGGTGGGGTGTCGTCGATGACGACCGCCTCGGCCCGCCAGAGGGTGTCTTTCTCAATCTCACCTTCCTGAACCTCTATCGCCACGGCGAATCGTACACTGAGGGTCAGTATCGCGCGTGGATGACCGAGGCCGGATTCCGGGATATCTCCAGGTCGCGCCTGACGGACGGCTGCACGTTGTTTCGTGGACGCCTCACGGGCTGACTCAATAACAGCGATCTGCCGCGGCAAGTGCTTCGACGCGGTGAGCTTCGTCCAGTGCGCCAATCCGCCGGACCGATGCATAGAACCTGACATAGTCGCCCGAGCACAAGTCGAACAGGCGCAGAAACGCGGTCACCCGATCGCTATAAACGGACGTCGCGGCGAGCTTCGCGTTGTTGATCGGGGAGGCGAACCAGGCATCGTATCCCCGGTATCGGCCCCAGCGTCTGTCGCGCATGTGCCGGTAGCGCATCCGCAGCCGTTCAATAGCGGCCGTCTTTGCGGCCAGTTTTTGCTCCGAGGTGCCGGCGTTGGAATAGACTTGCGCCAACTCGTCCCGGGTCCGCGACACCAGCGCAAGAAATTCAGCCTTGCGTCTCCGGGCGGCTTCGTAACGGCGCAATGCGGCGGTATCGCCAGTCATGCGCAACCATTTTCTCACGCCGGTTGTTTCGACGGCGACAGCGAACGCCTCGTTGAATGCGGAATCGTCGTGCACGTAGACGCGCTGGTGGGCGAGTTCATGGAAAATCAGCCCTGCAAGATAGGTTTTATCCTCGCCGAACATCGTGCTTAGCAGCGGGTCACTTGACCAGCCGAGCGTGGAATATGCAGTGATGCCCGTCACATAGACGTCCATGCCCTGTTCTTGAAGTTCGACAGCGGTTTCAGTCGCGGACTTCCTGGAGAAATACCCCCGGTAGGGAACACAGCCGAAAACAGGAAAACACCATGTTCGCGGCGTCAGCGAAAATGCCGGCGCGGCGAAGACAGCCCATGTCACCGAGTCCCGACCAATGTCGACATAGCTGCGGTAGCTGTTGTTGTCGGGCAGCGCCAGTTCATCCGTTGCGAACTGTCGTATAGCGCTCGCCGATGCCATTCGGGCGCGCAACGCCTTCGGCGTCGAAGGATCCTCGATCAGTTTTCCGACATCCTGGCGTGCGGTCATGATCTGCAGATGACCCTTCATGGATTGCGCGTAGTAGGAAATGCTGGTGCAGCCGGTCACGCCGGACACCACGGTCATAACCGCAACCAATCGAAAGAATGCACGCATCACGATTTGTCCACAGCAGTGCTCACCCGTTCCGATGGGGTCGCGATTGCCCCAGGTCGCAAGCAGTCGCCTCGATTGATCGAGGTCTATAGTTTTCTGAAGAATCCGGACAGGTGCTCATTGTGGTGACGCATGTCACCACGCGCAAACCGCGTCCCACCAACCTGCAGCTGATCAGTCCTTTCCCGCCCGCCCGAAAATCCGCGCGTAAAATTCGCCGACGATGCCGCGCCGGAAGATCAGCACGCACACCATGAAGATCAGGCCGGTGGCGATGGTCACCGGAAAGCCGGAAGTGGCAAGCGTGTTTTCCAGGCCGATGACAAGGCTGGCGCCGATGATCGGCCCGACCATCGTACCGATGCCGCCGAGAAGCGTCATCAGGATCACCTCGCCCGACATCTGCCAGGTGACGTCGGTGAGCGTGGCGAACTGGAAGACGATCGCCTTGAGCGAGCCGGCCAGCCCGGCCAGCGCCGCCGACATGACGAAGGCGCCGAGCTTGTAGTTGGCGACGGAATAGCCCAGCGAAATGGCGCGATTCTCGTTTTCCCGGATCGAGCGCAGGATCATGCCGAATGGCGAATTGACGATGCGCCAGATGGCGAAGACGCCGATCAGGAACACCGCCAGCACGAAATAATACATGTTCAGCGAGACGTTCAGGTCGAGGACGCCTAGCAGCATGCCGCGCGGTATGCCCTGAATGCCGTCCTCGCCTTGCGTGAACGGCGCTTGCACGCAGAAGAAGAAGAACATCTGCGACAGTGCCAGCGTGATCATGGCGAAATAGATGCCTTGCCGGCGAATGGCGAAGAAGCCCATGACGAGGCCGAGCAAGGCCGCACCCGCCATGCCGAGCAGAATGCCGGCTTCCGGCGGCCAGCCCCAGACCTTGACGGCATGCGCGGTGAAGTAGGCGGCGCCGCCAAAGAAGGTTGCGTGGCCGAATGACAGCAGCCCGGTGTAACCAAGCAGAAGATTGAACCCGCAGGCAAACAGCGCGAAGCACAGCATCTTCATCAGGAAGATCGGATAGACCAGGAAAGGCGCCACCAGCAGCGCCAGGATGCCGAGCCCGACCAGCGTCCATTCAAGCCGTGCCGAGGTTTTGGCCGATGTCTCGCGAAGCGTCAGTTCCGACATGTCAGGCGTCCCTTCCGAACAGGCCGGCCGGCCGGACCAGAAGCACAATCGCCATGATGACGAAGACCACGAGGTTGGAGGCCTCGGGGTAGAAGACCTTGGTCAGGCCTTCGGCAAGGCCAAGCATGTAGCCGGTGACGATGGCGCCAAGGATCGATCCCATGCCGCCGACCACGACGACGGCGAAGACGACGATGATGAGATCCGACCCCATAAGCGGGCTCACCTGATAGATCGGCGCTGCCAGAATCCCGGCAAGCCCGGCCAGCGCGGAGCCGAGGCCGTAGGTCAGGGTCAGCAGCAAGGGCACGTTGACGCCGAAAGCCTGGACGAGGCGGGGATTCTCCGTCGCGGCGCGCAGGTAGGAACCGAGCCTGGTCTTCTCGATCAGCGCCCAGGTTCCGAAGCAGACGATCAGCGAGGCGACGACGACCCAGCCGCGATAGTTGGGCAGGAACATGAAGCCGAGATTGGTGCCTCCCGAAAGCAGCGGCGGCACGGCGTAGGGGTTTCCCGAGACGCCGTAATAGTAGCGGAAGATGCCTTCGAGCACGAGCGCGAGGCCGAAGGTGAAGAGCAGGCCGTAGAGCGGATCGAGATCGTACAGTCTCGACAGCGCAAGGCGCTCGACCACGATGCCGAAGGCACCGACGATCAGCGGCGCAAGGATCAAGGCGGGCCAGTAGCCGATGCCGAGATAGGTGAGAAGCAGATAACCGACGAAGGCGCCGAGCATATATTGGGCGCCATGGGCGAAATTGATGACCCGCAGCAGGCCGAATATGACAGCCAGGCCCAGGCTCAGCATGGCGTAGAACGAGCCGTTGATCAGGCCGACCAGCAACTGGCCGAGGAAAGCCTGAACGGGGATGCCGAAGATCATCGTCATGGCGCCATCATACACCCAGGACTTCGTGGAGCTGCGTCATGCGGTCCGGCAGCTCGCCGACCGGAAACCCCGCCACCACCTTGCCGTGCTCCATCAGATAGAAACGATCGGCGACACGGCTGGCGAAGCGGAAGTTCTGCTCCACCAGTAGGATCGTCATGCCGCGCTTTTTCAACGTCGCCAGCAACGCGCCAATGCGCTGCACGATGACGGGGGCCAAACCCTCCGTCGGCTCGTCGAGAAGCAGCATTTTCACACCGGTTCTCAACATGCGCGCGATCGCCAGCATCTGCTGTTCGCCGCCCGACAGCCTCGTGCCTGGACTGTTGCGCCGCTCCTTCAGATTGGGGAACAGGTCGAAAATCTCCTCGACGCTCATGCCGCCCTGCGCGACGACCGGCGGCAGAACCAGGTTCTCGTCGACGGTCAGCGTCGCGAAGATACCGCGCTCCTCCGGCACGAAGCCGATGCCTTGATGCGCGGTCCGGTGCAGCGGCAGCCGCATCAGATCCTGGCCGTCGAAAGCGATCCGGCCGGTTCGCTTGCGGATCAGCCCCATGATGGCGCGCAGCGTCGTCGTCTTGCCGACGCCGTTGCGGCCGAGCAGCGTGACCGTCTCGCCGGCAAACACCTCCAGATCGACGCCGTGCAACGCATGGCCCTCGCCATACCAGGCGTTGAGGCCGCTGACTGCAAGCAGAGGTGCGGCACTAGTCATCGGCGGTGCCCATATAGGCGATCTTGACGCGCTCGTCGCGGCTGACGGTGGCGTAGTCGCCGGCGGCCAGCACCTCGCCGCGCTGCATGACCGTTATCCAGTCGCAAAGGTCGGCCACGACGGTCAGATTGTGCTCGACCATCAGCACGGCGCGATCCCTGGCCACCGAACGGATGAGGCTGGAAACCGTGGCCACGTCCTCATGCCCCATGCCGGCCATCGGCTCGTCCAGCAGCAGCACTTTCGGATCGAGCGCCAGGGTCGTAGCGATCTCGAGCACGCGTTTCCTGCCATAGGAAAGGTCGCCGGCGAGCCTGTTCCTGGCGTCGTCGAGACCGACCGAGCGCAGCAATTCCTCGGCGCGCGGCGTCAGCCGGTCGAGCGCCGCCAGCGAGCGCCAGAACTGAACGCTGAGCCCGCCCGGCCGCTGCAGCGCGACGCGCACATTGTCGAGCACGCTGAGGTGCGGAAAAATCGCCGATATCTGGAACGAGCGCACCAGGCCCATCCGCGCGACCCTGGCCGGCGAGGTGCGGGTGATGTCGTGGCCGAGCAGCTCGATCCTGCCGCTGGTCGGCGCCAGGAACTTGGTGAGCAGGTTGAAGACGGTCGTCTTGCCGGCGCCGTTGGGTCCGATCAGGGCATGGATGTTGCCATGGCGGACATCGAGATCGACGTTTTTGACGGCGATGAAGCCGGCAAAGTCGCGCCGCAACCCGCGGGCGGAAAGCACCACAGGCGGCTCGTTCGCGCTCAGGTCAGTCGGCGCCATCGGCCGCGCCGATCACTGGCCGGCCGTCGGACAGCCGCTTTCCTTTTCGCTAAGGAAGGCCTCGTTGCCAGGAATGGTGGCGAGATATTTGTAGTAGTCCCACTCCTGGGTGCTCTCGGCTGGCGACTTGACCTGATAGAGGTACATGTCATGGACCATGTTGCCGTCCGCCTGCACTTTGCCGTTGGTTATCGCGGCGTCGTCCACGGGCATCGAATGCAGTTGCTTGGCGACCGCTTCGGTCTCGTCCGTGCCGGCCTTGTCGATCGCTTTCAGGTACTGCGTCACCGCCGAATAGGTCGAGGCCTGGATCATGTTCGGCATGCGGTTGGTGCGCTTGAAAAAGCGCTGCCCGAATTCGCGGCTCTTGTCGTCGCGATCCCAATAATAGCCTTCGGTCAGCACAACGCCCTGCGCCGCTTGAAGGCCAAGCCCATGCACCTCGGCCAGCGTGAACAGGAGTGCGGCAAGACGCTGACCGCCCTGCACGATGCCGAATTCGGCCGCTTGCTTGATCGAGTTGGAGGTATCGAGGCCGGCATTGGCCAGGCCGATGACCTTGGCGCCCGACGATTGCGCCTGCAGCAGGAAGGACGAATAATCGGTCGATCCCAGGGGATAACGCACCTCGCCCAGCACCTTGCCGCCATGGCTCTCGACGAACTTGGTGGTCTGATCCTTCAGCGAATAGCCGAATGCATAGTCGACGGTGACGAAGAACCAGCTGTCGCCGCCCTGCTGCACGAGAGAGCCGCCGGTTCCCACCGCCTGCGAATGTGTGTCATAGGCCCAGTGAAAGCCGTAAGGCGAGCATTGTTTGCCGGTCAGCTCCGTGGTCGCCGCGCCGGTGACGATGTCGATCTTCTTCTTTTCCTTGGAAATCCCCTGGACGGCGAGCGCCACCGAAGAGGTCGTCAGTTCCATGATGGCATCGACCTGCTCGGTGTCGTACCACTGCCGCGCGATGTTGGAGGCGATATCCGGTTTGTTCTGGTGGTCGGCGCTGATGATTTCTATCGGCGCTCCCTGCACCTTGCCGCCGAAATCCTCGACCGCCATCTTGGCCGCCTCGACCGACCACTTGCCGCCGAAATCGGCATAGACGCCCGACTGGTCGTTGAGGATGCCGATCTTGACCTTGCCGTCGGAAATGTCGGCGGCCGAGGCGGGGATCGCGGATGCGGCGAGAAGTGCCGCGGAAACGAAAAGGCTTACCTTCATGGTTGACTTCCTCCCATAGCGATGAATCCGACCGACCCTCCTACGATCGATCATCGCAATGGTATTGAACATGAGGAAGATAGGGACAGAGGGCAAGAGGCCGTCCCGGATTTCGTGTTCGAAGCGATGCGCTTTGGGGACAGAATGCCGGCGTTGAGCCCGAGATAGAAACACAAACACGTGAACCGCGACCCGCGGCGGTACTTGCCTCAGCCCTCGGCGGCGACGAGGTGGCCGTTGCCGACATCCCTCAGCGCCAGTTTCAACGGCGCCTCGCCGATCCTGCGGGTGGCGCTCGGGATCTCCTGGTCGAGGCGGGCGAAGCGGCTTCGCCGCTTAGCCGGATCGGGCACGGGCACGGCTTCGATCAGCCGCCTGGTGTAGGGATGACGCGGGTTGGAAAAGACCTGGTCGCGCGTGCCCATCTCGACGATCTGGCCGAGATACATGACGGCGACGCGGTCGGAGATGTTCTCGACCACAGCCATGTCATGCGAGATGAAGAGATAGGCGACGCCGAATTCGCGCTGCAATTCCTTCAACAGATCGAGCACGCGCGCCTGCACCGAGACGTCGAGCGCCGAGACGCTTTCGTCGGCGATGATCAGCTTCGGCCGCAGCGCAAGGGCACGCGCAATACAGACGCGCTGGCGCTGGCCGCCGGAGAATTCATGCGGATAGAGTTCCATCTGATCGGCCGACAGGCCGACGCGCTCGAACAGCGCGGCCACACGGTCGCTGCGCTCTTGCTTCGAGGCGATGCCATGGATCAGCAGCGGCTCGGCGACGAGTTCGCCGACGCGCATGCGCGGGTCGAGCGAGGCGTAGGGATCCTGAAAAATCATCTGCACGTCGCGGCGCACCGCCTTACGCTCGTCGCGGCCAAGGCCAGACAAATTGCGGCCGCCGATGACGACGCCTCCGCTGTAGGGCACCAGTCCGGCCAGCGCCTTGGCGGTGGTCGACTTGCCGCAACCGGATTCGCCGACCAGCGCCAGCGTCTCGTTGGCCGCGATCGAAAAGCTAACGCCTTCGACGGCGTGAACGCGCCGGTTGACCCGACCGAAGAAACCGCCATGCAGGTCGAAGCGGACATGCAGGTCCTTGACCTCGGCGACATTGGCCGATGCCGTCGTCGCCTCGGCCTCCCTGGATGTCTGTCGGCCGACGCCGCTGCCGATGCGCGGTACGGCGGCAAGCAGTTCGCGCGTGTAGTCGGCTTGTGGCCTGGAAAAAATGTCGGCGGTTTTCCCCTCTTCGACCATGCGGCCATGCCGCATGATGATGACGCGGTCGGCCATCTCTGCGACCACGCCCATGTCGTGGGTGATCAGGATGACGCTGGTGCCGTGCTGGCGCTGCAGGTCGCGCAGCAGCTCCAGCACCTCGCCTTGCACGGTGACGTCAAGTGCCGTCGTCGGCTCGTCGGCGATCAGCACGTCCGGCTCGAGCGCCAGCGCCATGGCGATCATCACCCGCTGGCGCATGCCGCCGGACAGTTCGTGCGGAAACTGCTTCAGCCGGCTTTCGGCTTCCGAAATGCGCACCGCTTTCAGAGCCTCGATGGCGCGCTGGCGGACTTCGCCCTGCGACAGGCTGGTGTGTGCCTCGATGGATTCGGTGAGCTGCCGGCCGATCGACAGCACCGGGTTGAGCGAGGTCATCGGCTCCTGGAAGATCATGGCGATGCGGTCGCCGCGGATGCGCCGCATCCGGCGCTCGTCCAGAGTCGTCAGATCTGTATCGCCCAGATGGACTTTGCCGGATGAAATCCGGGCGGCAGGCTGCGGCAGAAGCTGCATGATCGCCAGTGCGGTCATCGATTTGCCGGAGCCGGATTCACCGGCAATGCAGAGCGTCTCGCCACGCGCCAAAGTCAGCGACAGGTCGGAGACGACCTCGCGCTCGCCGTCCTCACCGCGCACGCTGACGCAGAGGTTGGCGATGTCGAGTATGGGTTTGCTGGCGGCGATCATTGCGCGTGTGACCCGGAGGGGGATTTACTCCGGCACACCCCCCTCTGTCCTGCCGGACATCTCCCCCGCAAGGGGGGAGATTGGCGGCTTTGCCGCGGCGTCCATTCGTCACCGTTGAAAAGTGGCGAAGCCCGTCGTGACATCCGATCTCCCCCCTTGCGGGGGAGATGTCCGGCAGGACAGAGGGGGGTGCAGCGCCGGCCCAACCTCATTCAAACACGCAGCGCGGGAAGTAGAACGACACCACCCAGTTCGGCATGTCGACGATCTCGCTGATGCGGAGATCGCCGCAGACCGAGGCCAGCATGTAGGCCTCGACGGGGTCTATTCTGTAGCGGGTGGAAAGCAGGTCGACCATCTGGGCAACCGCCTCCTTTGCACCCGTCATCAGGTCCGGCCCAACTCCCGTCGTCACCTCATAGCCCTTGGCGTCGAGATGGCGCGTCACCGGGCCTGGCGTGGTGAAGCGCGGCGTCTTCAGCCTGGCGTCCTTGACCAGATCGAGCTTGAGCACGACGTTCATCGGGCTTTCGATCGCCGTGCCGCAGACCTCGCCATCACCTTGCGCGGCATGGGTGTCGCCGACCGAAAACAGCGCGCCCGCCACTTCCACCGGCAGGTACAGCGTGGTGCCGGCGGCGAGATCGCGGATGTCGAGATTGCCGCCGACGCGTCTTGGCGGGACCACCGAGTGGTGACCCTTTTCCGCCAGGGCGTTGCCGATGGTGCCGGCGAAGGGTTTCAGCGGCACCCTCGCATTTTTGCCGAACAGCGCCGGCTCGAGCGAGGCAGCGTCGTACTTCCAGATGTTCAGCGCCGGCTCCTTGAAGTCGTCGGCGAGCAGCCCGAAGCCCGGAATGTTGGCCGTCCAGCCGAAGCCGGACGGTTTGAACATCTCGATCGTCACCTTCAGTGCGTCACCCGGCTCGGCGCCCTCGACGAAGATCGGCCCGGTCACCGGATTGACGGTGGCGAAGTCGAGCTTGGCGACGTCGGCGACCGTGCTGTCGGCCTGCAACTGGCCACCGGAGGAATCGAGGCACTGGAACTCGATGGTCGAGCCGGGCGCCACCCGCTCGGCCGGGGCAAACGAATTGTCCCAGCCGAAATGATGTTGGCGCCCGTGGATGGTGTAGTCGCAGTTATTGCACATCTTTTACGTACACATTGTCGTAGTTGATCGGGATATGGACCGGGTCGACATAGAGGTTGTCGGCGCCGCCCATGCGCGCCGATTTCATGGTGAAGCGCTGCTCGTTGAAGACCGGCGCCCAAGGCGCGTCCTCCATCACCTTGTCGTAGATGGCGCTCCACATCTTGTCGCGTTCGCCAGCCTTGGCGGGATCGACCACCGAGTCGGCCTCGGCCGCCTTGGCGTCGAGATCCTTGTTGCAATACCACGACCAGTTCCAGCCGCCCGGCACCGCACCGGCGCAGCCGAGGATCGGGCCGTAGAAGTTCGACGGATCGGGGAAATCGGCGATCCAGGCCATGCCGCCGGACCAGATCATCGGTGCGCCGGCCTTGTCGCCGCCGGCGGCAATGACGTTTGCCTGGGCGAGCGACTGGATGCTGGCCTTGATGCCGATGGCCGCCAGGTCCTGCTGGATCGCCTGGGCGATGCGCGGGTTGGGATCGGTGTTCATGGCGAACAATTGCGTCTCGAAACCATCGGGATGGCCGGCCTCGGCAAGCAGGGCCTTGGCCTTGGCGACGTCATAGGGATAGCCCTTGTATTCCTTGTCGTAGCCCGGCATCGACGGCGGCAGCGGCTGATTGGCCGGCACGGCGCGGCCGTTGATGATCTGGATCACGCGCGCCTTGTTGATCGCCATGTTGACCGCCTGGCGCACCTTCACATTATCGAACGGCGCCATGGTGGTGTTCATGGTGACATAGCCGGTGTGCAGCTGGCCGCCTTCGACGACGCGCGCCTTCTGCTCGGGATCAGCCATCACCTCCTGGAATTTTGCCGGCGGAATGCCGTCGCCGGGCACGTCGATCTCGCCCTTCTGCAGGCGCAGCAGCGCAACGATCGGCTCCTGGCCGATCTCGAAGGTGATCTTGTCCAGATGCGGCAGGCCCTTGTGCCAATAGTCCGCATTGCGCTCGAAGACGATGCGCTGGCCGAGTGTCCACTCGGCGAGCTTGAAGGCGCCGGTGCCGACCGGATGCTTGCCGAAATCGGCGCCGTATTTCTCGACCTCTTCCTTCGGCACGACATGCGAGAAGTTGATGGCCATGACATGCAGGAAGGTTGCGTCGGGGCGGGTCAGTTCGAACTTGACCGTGTAGGGGTCGACGACGGTGACGCCGGAGAGGCTCTCGGCCTTGCCGGCGGCGACATCGTCATAGCCCTTGATCGAGCCGAAAAAGCCGGCGCCGGGGCTCTGGGTCTTTGGATTGGTGACGCGGTCGAGCGAATATTTCACGTCGTCGGCGGTCATTTCGCGGCCATTGTGAAATTTCACGCCATGGCGCAGCTTGAAGGTGAAGGTCTTGCCGTCGGGCGAGATCTCGTAGCTTTCGGCGAGGTCGGGTTTCAAATTGGTGGTGCCCGGCTCGTAGTCCATCAGCCCGTCGAACAGGCTCTTGATCATCGACCAGTTCTGCCAGTCATAACCGATCGCCGGATCGAGCGTGGCGACATCGTCCTTGTAGGTGATGGTGATGGCGCCGCCCTGCTTGGCGTTCGGGTCGACGGCGTCTTCGGCGCGAACACTTGTCATGCCGAGCATCAGCGCCAGCGCCGATACCGCTACCGTGGATGCGAGAAACTTTTTCATTTTTATGTTCCCTTTCTCTATCTGGTTTTCATTTTCATCTGAGCTTGATGCGGGGGTCGATGAAGGGCGCGATGACGTCGGCCAGCAGATTACCGAGCACGATGGCGAAGGCCGAGATCAGGGTGACGCCCATGATGATCGGGATGTCCACGCGCTGGATGGCCTGCCACGCCAGCTGGCCAATGCCAGGCCAGCCGAACACGCTTTCGACGACGACAATGCCACCCATGAAGATGCCGATGTCGATGCCGATCATGGCGATGACCGGCAGGATGGCGTTGGGCAGTGCATGGCGGAACAGGATGGCTCGCCGCGCCAGGCCCTTGGCGCGGGCGGTGCGGACATAATCCTGGCGCAGAACATCGATCATCGACGAGCGCATCATGCGGGCGTACCAGCCGGCGCCGAGTATGCCCATGGTCAGCGACGGCAGCACGAGATGACGCCAGGTGCCATAGCCGCCGATCGGGAACCAGCTGAGCCGCACGGCAAAGACGTAGAGCAGCAGCAGGCCGACGACGAATTGCGGCGCCGAAACGCCGACGAAGGAGGCGACCATCAGCGTCTGGTCGGTGGCGGTACCGCGCTTGACGGCAGCGATCAGGCCCATGCTCAGGCCGAGCAGCAGCTCGCACAGGATGGCGCCGACCATCAGCAACAAGCTGGCCGGCAGCCGTGAGACGATCAGCTCGGTGACTTCGGAGCGCTGGATGTAGGAGCGGCCGAGATCGCCGCTGATGAGCTTCGTGAGATAGCGCCAGTACTGGACGATGAAGGGCTGGTCGAGGCCGAGCTGCTGGCGGATGTTCTCGACCGTCTGCGGCGTGGCGCTGCGACCGGCGATCTGGCGCACCGGATCGGCGGGCAGGAGATAGAGCAGCGCGAAAGTGATCAGCGAGACGCCGAGCAGGATCAGCAGCGACTGGATCAGGCGGCGGCCGAGATAGGCGATCATGCCCGGCCCCTCTGCGTCGGATCGAGGATGTCGCGCAGTGCGTCGCCGATCAGGTTGAAGGCCAGCGCCAGCGCCAGGATCGCGGCACCGGGGAAGAACACCAGCCAGGGTGCGGCCTGGAAATAGGTCTGGTTCTCGAAGATGATGTTGCCCCACGACGCCGTCGGCGGCTGCACGCCGATGCCGAGGAAGGAGAGTGTCGCCTCGAGCAGCACCGTGGTCGAGATGCCGAGCGTGCCCCAGACGATGATGGTCGGCAGCAGATGCGGCAGGATATGGCGAAACAGGATGCGCGGTGCACTCGCCCCTATGGTGCGTTCGGCGTCGATGAATTCGCGCTCGGCCAGCGAAGAGGTTTCGGTGTAGATGACGCGGGCGGTCTGCACCCAGTTGACCAGCGCGATGACCATGGCGACGATCCACAGGCTGGGCTCGAACACCGCCGCCAGGCAAATGGCGAGCAGCAGTGCCGGAAACGCCATCATCAAATCCGTGAAGCGCATCAGCGCGCTGCCGATCCAGCCACGGAAATAGCCGGCGACAACACCGACCAGCGTGCCGATGAACAGCGCCACGCCATTGGCGACGATGCCGATGATCAGCGAGGTGCGGGCGCCGTAGAGGATGCGGGTCAACAGGTCACGGCCGAGCAGGTCGGTGCCCAGCCAGAATTTTGCATCCGGCGGCAAGGGCGAGCCCTCGATGGTCAGGCCGTCGAACATCTGCTCGTTGGGATCATAGCCAGTCAGCCATGGCGCCAGCACGGCGCCGGCAACGACAATGGCGACGATCATCAGCCCAAGCAGTGCGAGACGGCGCCTGACCAGCCGGCGCCAGACGCCGGCGCGTGGTTTGACCGGCATGCGCCCTGGCGCGGTGAGATCAGGCGCGATGGGACTGGTCATCGCCGCCTTCTTCCCCTGTTGCTTCTTCACTTGTCATTGCCACGATCCGCCGCGCGGCATCCTCGACGCTGATCTGCCAGCTCATAGCCAGCGAGCGAAGCTGCGCATAGGCGCGGCCGTCATCGGTGCCTTTCGCCAGTGCGGTGACCGCGCGCACGATGGTCTGGCGCTCGGCGACGCGCTGGCGAAGCGAGGCAATCTCACTGGCCAGGTGTTTTCGCGCCTCGAAACTCTGGCGCGCGATCAGCAGCGCGCTGTAGACGCCGGCATTGCCGACCGGCTTCAGGAGCTGGGCATCGGCCTTGTGCGACAGCGCCCATTCGATGCGGCCCGGCGCCTCGGAGCCGATCAGCGCCACCAGCGGCATCGGCGCCTCGCCCGGCTTCCAGGGGAACTGCTCGTCGAAACCGAGATCGGCGTCGAAGAACACGAAATCGGCCGCCAGCGCCTCGGGCGGCAGTTCCGGCCAGCAGTCCAGCGTGATCAGGCCGATGGCCGACAATTGCCTGGTGATCGCCTGCACCGTCGGATGCGGGCGATGCAGGATAAACGCCTTGGCGCCGCCGAGATTGGGGATGCGTGGGGCTCTCGTCACGACACCACCCTCAGGCGTGGGCGGCCGAATGTTTTTGCCGGGTCGTAGCGCGACAGATAGGGATCCGGCGCGACTTCGTCTTCGCGGCTGACGACCTCGAAGAAGCCGTCCGCGATCCGCCCGATGATCACCGGCAATGTGGCGTGCTGCGAGTGCGCGTCGATGGCGATCGGCCCGAGCCGGGTGGAGAAGCGGCGTTCTGCGAAGGCTCTGGAAAATTCCGCCGGACCGGCTTCGGGATTGCTGGAGAGCACGTCGGCCATCACCTGCACGGAGGCATAGGCGGAGGCCTCGAAAGACGAGGCGAAGGCGGCCGGCCGCGGCGCGAAGTACGGCCCGACCGATAGATGTCCCTTGCCGGATTCACCGATCGCCGGCAGCTCACCTTCGGTGAGGTTGCAGGAGATGACGGGACAAGTCTCGGGACTGAAGGCGGCATCCTCGTGACCTAGGTCGCGATAGGCCGCGAGGAAGGCGTAGGACGAGGTGCCGATCAGGTTGTTGAGGATGAAGTTCGGCCGCGTGGCGCGGATTTCCGCGATCAGACGCGACACGTCGGTCTCGCCGATGCGCAGATAGCGTTCGCCCAGAACCTTGCCGCCGGCATCGGCGATCAGGTCGCGGGCGACGCGGTTCATCTCCCAGCCCCAGATATAGTTCGAGCCAAGCAGGAAACCGTTGGCGCCGAAACGCGGCACGACATGCGCCATCAACGGCACCAGATGCTGGTTGGGGCAGGCGTGCATGTAGACGACGTGCTCGTTGGCCTCGAAGCCCTCATAGGGGCAGGCGTACCACAGCATGCCGCCCGCCTTCTCGAGCACCGGAATGGTTTCCTTGCGGCTCCACGAGGTGACGCACCCGACGACATGGCGCGCGCTGCTGGTCCTGAAAATATCCTCGCACAGCGTTGCGTAGCGGTCGGCATTGCTTTGCGGATCGCGCTCGACCGGCACCAGTTCGATACCTGAGCTGCGATCGGCGTTGATGTCGGCGATGGCGCGCATGGCGCCGATGCGGCACGCATCGGAGACGAGCTGATAGCTCCCCGAGCGGGAATATAGGATGCCGATCTCGATACGCCGTTTCAAACAGATCCCCAAAATGACAATGCCTCGCAGCCAGCGCCGGGAGGGCGAGGCATACGAGGCATTCTTGCCGCCCGGCGATCAGAGCCGGTATTTTGCGCTAGCGTATTCTGTCCGGCGGGTCAGTCAAGCCCTCAACGATATTTGCGTGACCGTCATCGCCGTTTCGCTGCCACTGGCCTCTGACCGTGTTGACGCGCATAGGTCACGCAGGCGTCCACCGTGCTGACACAAAGCGCGTCGCGCCTGTTCGGCATATTGTTGTCGCCGGCGTAGGCAACTTCGGCGACGCGACCGTCGACCATGCGAATTTGCGTATCGCAATAACCGCCGGGAGCGACATTGACGGAGCCACCGACCGCCGGGATCGCGCCCAATGCCATGGTTGGGACGACGATGCTGAGATTGCCGCGCTGAACGACGCGCTTATAGGACCAGATCTGGCCCGATCGGCCGGCGTCCGCGGTGGCGGTCGGAAACCCCGCGCACATGCGGACGTCGGCTTCGCTGAGGCCGACCATCTCCTTGCGAGCCGCCGCCGCGGTGGGGTCAACCTTGGCCACGCGCGACGTATCGTCGGGAACGACGCAGGAAGACTGGATGCCAACGAAGAGAATAGGAAGGGCAAGCTTTTGAATGCAGGAAAATATCATGCCGACCGTCAGATTGGTCCGATGTCAGATTTGCGTGGCACCCGCCGCTCCTTTCTACCTAGGCAGGCAGGCGAAGGGATCAACCCGTTCAGCTTCACGAAAAAGTGGCTGTGGCTGCAACATCGAGGATTGCGCGTCACGGGGTCTGCATTTCACGCAGGATCAATGGCCCTGCAAGTGCTTCCGGCGCCAGGCGGCGGGCGCTTCGCCGACTCGCGCGCGAAAGAACCGTGAAAAATACGCCGGGTCGTCGAAGCCGATCTCGTAGGCGATGTCCTCCACCGTGCGTACGGTGAACAGCAGCAGGCGCTTGGCCTCCAGCAGCCGCCTTTCGCTGACGACCCGCTTGACGCCGGCGCCCAGAACCGCATGGGCAGCCTTGTCGAGAAGATGCGGCGTGGTGGCCAGCGCCTCGACGTAGCGATCGACCGGCCAGTTGTCGCGGAAATGCGTGTCGGCGAGCCGACGCAGGCCCCGCGCCAGCGAAGCATCGGAAGAGGCGGCGGAGGCGGTCACGCCGGGGCTGAGGCGCGCAATTTGGGAGAGTGCGACGGCGATCAGCGCCGGCAGGACCCTGTCATTGCCGGCTTGCGCCTCGGCATATTCGGCGGCGATCATCTCCAGCACCGCCGCCAGTCTCGCCCACGCTGCGTGTCGTGGCAGACCGTCGGCAAAGACCGGCCTGTCCAGCGGCAGCAGGCTGTGAGCGGCGATGGCCGCGAGCGCGCCGTCGGCGACCGAGACGACGATGGCATCGGTGCCGGGTCCGATCGAGAAGCCATGCACGACAGCGCTCGGCACGAAGCTGACGGCAGGCGCCGAAAAGTCCCAGGACCGGTCTTCGATACGGTAGGTGCCGGAGCCGCTGGTCCAGTAGGTGATCTGGCCCATCTGCGGATGCTTGTGCGCCGCAACCTGACCAAGATGGATATTGCTGCGCGCAAGCACCGTCTCGACATGCAGGAAACCGACATCGAGCGGCCGCACAGGCTCGCCATAGACGAAGAAGTCGGGGATGGAATTCTGGCTCATGGCGCCTGAAAAAGTCCAATCGGTTTTGCCGTTCCGTCCATAACCAATGCATGCCCAAGGCGCTAGTGTTGCGACTCAAGAGGAGGACCATCATGCGATCAGAAGACTTCCGCGTCGACAAGGCACGGCCGTTCACCGGGGCCGAGTATCTGGAGAGCCTGCGCGACGGCCGCGAGGTCTATATCAATGGCGAACGCATTGCCGATGTCACCACGCACCCGTCGATGCGCAATTCGGCGCGGTCGCTGGCGCGCCTCTACGATGCGCTGCATGATCCCCTGCGACGGGACACGCTGACTTCGCCGACCGACACCGGCTCGGGCGGCTACACCCACAAATATTTCCGCGTCGCCAAATCCTCTGGCGAACTCGCCGCCCAGCAGACGGCGATCGCCGAGTGGTCACGCATGTCCTATGGCTGGATGGGGCGCACGCCCGACTACAAGGCGGCGCTGATGAATACGCTCGGCGCCAACGCAGACTGGTACGGGCCGTTCAGGGACAATGCCCTGTCCTGGCACAGGCGTGCCCAGGAAGCCGTGCTGTTCATGAACCATGCCATCGTCAACCCGCCGATTGACCGCCACAAGCCGGCCGAACAGGTGAAGGACGTCTTCGTCCACATCACCAAGGAGACGGATGCCGGCATCTACGTCTCCGGCGCCAAGGTGGTGGCGACGTCCTCGGCGCTGACGCACTATAACTTCCTGGCGCAGGGATCGGCGACGGTCACCGAGGATCCGTCGCTGTCGGTGATGTTCATCGTGCCGATGAATGCGCCGGGGATAAAGATGTTCTGCCGCGTCTCCTACGAGCAGACGGCCAACACGGTGGCGGCGCCGTTCGACTATCCGCTGTCGTCACGCTTCGACGAGAACGACGCGATCCTGGTGCTCGACAATGTCTTCATCCCCTGGGAGGACGTGCTGGTGCTGCGCGATGCGCAGAAGATCCTGTCCTTCCACCCGGCGTCCGGCTTCATGCATGGCTACTGCTTCCAGGGCTGCACGCGTTTCGCCGTCAAGCTCGATTTCCTCGCCGGCCTGCTGGCCAAGGCGCTGCGCGCCACGGGCGGCGATGCTTTCCGCGGCAACCAGGCGGCACTGGGCGAGGTCATTGCACTGCGGCACATGTTCTGGAGCTTTTCCAACGCCATGGCCTACAACCCGATCCCGTGGGCGAATGGTGCGGTGCTGCCCAATCTGGAAGCCGCGCTCGCCTACCGCACCTTCATGTCGGAAGCCTATCCGCGCGTCATCGACACCGTGCGCCGGGTGATCGCGTCCGGGCTGATCTACCTGCCGTCGTCGGTGCGCGACTTCAACAACCCCGAGATCGACAAGTATCTGGCGCAATATGTGCGCGGCTCCAACGACATGGGCCACATCGAGCGCATCAAGATCATGAAGCTTTTGTGGGACGCGACCGGCACCGAGTTCGGCGGCCGTCACGCGCTCTACGAGCTCAACTATGCCGGCGCGCCGGAAGAGGTGCGGCTGCAGGTGCTGAAAGGAGCTGAACGCGGCGGGCGGCTGAAGGCGATGGAAGAGCTCGTCGACACCTGCATGGCCGACTATGACGAGAATGGCTGGACGGGCGATACCTGGTTCAATCCGCTTGTCTCAACGGCCGAGTGAAACCAGATGGCCACGCAGATTTCGAAAACCGATTTCCGCGACGCCATGGCGAGGGTCTGCGCGCCGGTCAACATCGTCACCACCGATGGCCCGGCAGGGCGCGGCGGCTTCACCGCCACCGCCATGTGCAGCGTCTCCGACGAGCCGCCGACGCTGCTGGTGTGCATGAACGGGCGCTCGACGCAGGCCGCCATGTTCCTGTCCAACCAGCGCTTCTGCGTCAACGTGCTGACGCATGACCAAATGCATCTGGCGGGAAAGTTCGCCGGCGCGACCAGGGACATGGAAGCGCGCTACTCCGCCGCACGCTGGCAGACGCTGACCTCCGGTACGCCGGCGCTGTCGGATGCGATCGTCAATTTCGATTGCGAGATCGAGACTGTGCATATCGTCGGCACGCACAATGTCATGATCGGCCGCGTCATCGATGTCCGGCACGGCAGCGGCGGTTCGGCCCTGCTCTATGTCGACCGCAACTACACGCAGCCGACGCGGCTTGGCAGCTTTGGCGGGTGAAGCCGGGTGTCAGACGGTTTGGTGGCGGGGATGCCTCCGCCTATCCCGTACGCGGCCGTGCCACCAGCCAGTCTTTCACCCCCGCCGATCCAGCCTCGCCACCAGCCGGTCCCCCGCCCACTGGATGCCGCAGACCAGGATGATCAGCACGATGACCACGGCGATCATGATGGACGTCTCAAATCGTTGATAGCCGTAGCGGATGGCGAGGTCGCCGAGGCCGCCGGCACCGATGGCGCCGGCCATGGCCGAGGCACCGATCAGCGTCACCAGGGTCACCGTGAAGCCGGCGACAATGCCGGGCAGGGCTTCCGGCACCAGCACCTCGCGGATGATCGTCCAGCGGTTGCCGCCCATGGCGCGCGCCGCCTCGATCAGCCCGCGATCGACTTCGCGCAGCGACACTTCGGCGATGCGCGCATAGTAGGGCGTGGCGGCGATCGACAGCGGCACGATGGCCGCCCATGTGCCGATCGAGGTGCCGACGATCAGCCGCGTCACCGGGATGAGCGCGACCAGAAGAATGATGAAGGGCACCGAACGGAAGCCGTTGATGACGGCGCCAAGCGACCGGTTCACCCACAGGCTTTCGGCAATCCCGCCGCGTTCGGTGGCGATCAAGGCCAGGCCGAGCGGCAGGCCGAAGACCAGCGAGATGAGGCCGGAGGCGGCCGTCATCAGCACCGTCTCCCAGATCGAACGCAGCAGAAGTTCAAACAGGATCGGCGACATGGCCAAGCACCTCCACCCGCGCCTGGCGGGCCTTCAGGAATGTGATGATGTCAGCGAGATGATTTGCATCGCTGCCGGGAACCGAAAGGAACAGCGTGCCGACCGGCTGCTGCTGGATATGGTCGATGCCGCCATGGACGAGGCGGAAGGTGCCTGGAACAGCCGTGGCAAGGTCGGACAGCAATGGCCCGCTTGCCGCTTCGCCGGCCACATCCACGCGCAGGATCGTCTCCGCGCCGGCCGCCGGCAGCAGCCGGGCCGCCAGTTCGGCTGGCAGCTGCGGCCGGATGGCGCCGAGCAGGCTCCTGGTGATGTCCGAGCGCGGGTCGGCGAATACCGACCAGACCGGGCCTTGCTCGACGATGCGCCCGGCATCGATCACCGTCACGCGGTCGGCGATCGAGCGGATCACCTCCATCTCATGGGTGATCAGCAGGATGGTCAGGCCGAGCTGCCGGTTGATATCCCTGAGCAGCGCAAGGATCGAGCGCGTCGTCTCCGGATCGAGCGCCGAAGTGGCTTCATCCGACAAAAGCAGCGCCGGCCGTGCTGCCAGCGCCCTGGCGATGCCGACGCGCTGCTTCTGGCCACCCGACAGCGACGCCGGATAGGCTTTTGCTTTCTCCGACAGGCCGACGAGATCGAGCAGTTCGGCGGCGCGCTTCAGCCTCTCGGCTTTCGGGCGCCCCTCGATCTTGAGCGGTAGCGCCACATTGTCCTCGACGGTCTTGGCCGACAGCAGGTTGAAATGCTGGAAGATCATGCCGATGCGTCGCCGCAACGGCTGCAGGTCGCGCTCGCCTAGCCGGCTGATCTCGCGGCCCTCGATGAACACCTCGCCGGAGTCAGGCCGTTCCAACCCGTTCAGGCAGCGGATCAACGTCGATTTGCCGGCGCCGCTGCGACCGATGATACCGAGGATCTCGCCCTTGCGCACGGTCAGCGAGATGCCGTCGAGCGCCGCTGTCACACCGAAGCGGCGCTTCAGGTCGACGAGGCGCACGACGTCCTGAGACGCGTCGGGCCGGGCATGCGTCGGATCGGCGGTTTCTCCGGATGCCGTGATATGCTGGTTCATGAATGTTCCTGTTCTCCGAAAACGCAATCGCGGCCCGCGCCTGAGCGCGGACCGCTATTGCTCTCGAACCGGGTTTCCGGTCGACGATCGGGTCAATAGGCGCTGAGGCCGGTGCCCTTGTAGACCTTGTCGAACTCGGCCTTCACCGCCTCGTTCTGATAGGAGGCGACCAGCGTCTTCACCCAGGCCTCGTTCTCGTTGCCGGCCTTCACCGCGATGAAATTGCGGTAGGGATTGTCGGCGATGGGCTCCTGCGCGATGCGGTTTTCCGGCGTCAGGCCGCTTTTCAGCGCCCAGTCGGTGTTGACCACGGCCGCGTCGAGATCCTCGACCGAGCGGCCGACGATGCCGGCGTCGAGTTCCTTGATCACCACCTTCTTCGCATTCTCGGCGATGTCGGCGGTGGTGGCCAGAATGCCGGTGCCGTCTTTCAGCTTGATCACGCCCTCGTTCTGCAGCACGCGCAGCGCCCGGCCTTCGTTGGATGGGTCGTTCGGCACGCCGACGACCGCGCCCTCGGGCAGGTCGGCGACTGCTTTGTACTTCTTCGAATAGAGGCCGATCGGCCAGACGCCGGTATAGCCGACACGCACGATGTGATAGCCTTGAGTCTTGATCTGGTTGTCGAGATAGGGCTGGTGCTGGAAGGCGTTGGCGTCGATTTCGCCGCGCTCCAGCGCCTCGTTGGGCTGGGTGTAGTCGTTGAACACCACGGTCTCGATGGCGAGGCCCTTTTCGGCCGCCTGGGCAACGACGACGCGCCAGACATCCTCGTCCTCGCCGCTGATGATGCCGACCTTGATCGCCTTCTTGTCCTCGGCGAACGATGCATGCGGTGCCATCAGGCTGCCGACCGCGACGGCCGATGCGAACAGCAGAGCCAGGCCGCTGCGCCGGTTGATGGTTGACCCTGAGGAAGATGGCAAAGTGTTTTTGAAGTCGGACATGATTGATCTCTGCAGTTGTGAAGTCATGCGGCCAAGCGGACTGCCTAGCCTTGATCACATCGTCAGGAATTCTATTGATTTAATCAAAGAACGCGTTTCGCCGTTCTCGCCAAAGCCAGGAATATTCTCTCAAAAATTCCAACGAAGAGAGAACAAGACGGCGCTCGGCCGACCGCCGCCGGATCTAAGGCGATCCTGGGCATCTCCGTGGGAAGGTCAGATTCGGAGGCAGGCCAGCGCCACGGTTGGTCTCAAAGCGCGATCCACGCGGTCTTGAGTTCCAGATATTTCTCCAGCGCGTGCAGCGACTTGTCGCGGCCGAAGCCCGACTGCTTGACGCCGCCGAGCGGCACGGTGATGTCGGCGCCGCCATAGGTGTTGACGTGGACGACGCCGGCATTGATGGCGCGCACCATGCGATGCGCGGTGGAGAGGTTGGCGGTCCACACCGCGGAGGCAAGCCCGTAGACGGTCGAATTGGCAAGCCGGACCGCCTCCTCCTCGGTTTCGAAGCGCATGACGCCGAGTACGGGCCCGAACACCTCCTCACGCGCAAGCTGCATGTCTTGCGTGACGTTCTCGAAGATCGTCGGCGCCATGTAGCTGCCGCCGGTCTCGGTCAGGATCCGTTCGCCGCCGGTGACGAGACGGGCACCTTCTTCCGTGGCCCTGGCGACGAAACCGAGGTTCTTGTCCAGCTGTTCGGCGCTCGACACCGCGCCGATGTCGCTGGAGAGATCGAGCGGGTCGCCGACTTTCAGCCGGGTCGTTGCCAAGAGAAGCTCGTCCATGAAACGGTCATAGACCGACGCCTGGACGAGCAGGCGCGAGCCGGCGACGCAGACCTGGCCGGAATTGCGAAAAATGCCGTTGGCCGAGACGCCCGCCGCCTGTTTTAGGTCGGGAGCATCGGCAAAGACGATGTTGGGCGACTTGCCGCCGAGTTCGAGGAAGACGCGTTTCAGGTTGGAGCGAGCGGAATATTCGAGCAGCCGCCGGCCGACCGGGCCGGAACCGGTGAAGGCGATGGCGTCGACATCCATATGCAGGCCGAGCGCCTCGCCGGTAACCGAACCACGGCCGGTGACGACATTGAGCACACCGGCGGGAAGTCCGGCCTCGCTTGCCAGTTCGGCCAGCCGCAGCAGCGTGAGCGAAGCGATTTCCGGGGGCTTGACCACCACGCAATTGCCGGCGGCAAGCGCCGGCGCAATCTTCCAGGCGCCGATCATCAGCGGAAAATTCCACGGCACGATGACGCCGACGACGCCGAGCGGCTCCTTGTGGATCAGTCCCAGAACATTGTCGGCCGTCGGCGCGATCTCGCCATAGACCTTGTCGATGGCCTCGGCGTAGTAGCGGATGGTGCCTGCCGCCGAGAGCGGTTCGGCCTTGTAGGCCATGCCGATCTCGGTGCCATTGTCGCGCACGCCGAGCACGGCGAGCTCGTCGGCATGCTTTTCGACCAGCTCGGCGAATTTCGTCAGCACCTTCTTGCGAAAGGCCGGCGCTGATCGCGACCACGAGCCCTTCTCGAACGCCTTGCGCGCCGACTTGACCGCGCGGTCGATGTCGGCGGCATTGCCATCGGCGATACTGGCAAACGGGCGGCCATCAACCGGCGACGTCACCGGCAGGGTTTCGCCGCTTGTAGCCTCGGTCTGTGCGCCATCGATGAACAGGCCCCGCGCGCCGATCTCCGTCTTGCGCAGCGTGTCGATGGCAACCTGACTGATCATGGATGACGGACTCCAAGGGACACATGCAATGTGGTGGGCGCGCGGAATTCCCAGCCGCGAAACACCGGTTCCCTGCCCTGCACAAGGCTGAGATCGGGGAAGCGTTGGAGCAACAGCCTTACCGCAAGGCACATCTGCTCGCGTGCGAAGAACCGGCCCGAGCAGAAATGATGGCCGAAGCCGAAAGCGGCATGGTTGCCTTCGTCGCGGTTGATGTCGAAGCGGTCGGGATCGGCAAAGCGGCTCTCGTCGCGGCTTGCCGAAGAGACGAGGGCGGCTACCGCGGCGCCGGCGGGGATCGTCACGCCGCCAAGCTCGACCGCCCGCGTCGTCTGCCGCGTCTGCGTGCCGATCGGCGCCACCCAGCGCAAACCTTCATCGACAGCCTTCGGCACAAAGGTCTCGGGATCGGCGAGCACCTGCCGCAATTGTTCGGGGTGGGCCAGCAGGCCGGCGACGATCGAGCCGGCGCCATGTCCGGGCTCCTGCATGCCGCCAAGCAGGATGACCTTGATGCTCGGCATCAGGAAGTCGATTGGCCGCGTCGTGCCCTCCGGCATGCCGTCATGCAGCATATGCGACAGCGCGGAATCATCCGGTGCGTGGACAAGCCTTTCCAGCGTCGGCAGGATGGCGTCGCCGACCTCGGCGCTGATCGCGTCGGCGATCTCCTGCCGCTTCGGGTCGTTCTCGAAATTGATGGCGCCCTGGGCAAGGCCATAGAACCAGCGGCGCAGCGTCGGCATGTCGATGTCGGCAAGGCCGAGCGAGCGCGCCAGGCTGAGCGTCGACACCGGCTCGAAATAGTCGGCCATCAGCTCGGCGGAACCCTGGTTGGCGATCCGATCGAGAAAAGGTTCGGCGATCGACCGCACGAGGTCGCTGGCATAGGCGGCGACTGTGCGCGGCCGGTATTTCGGGTCGACGCCTTGGCGCAGTTGCTTGTGCGTCTCGCCATCGGTGGTCAGGATGGTGGGCTTGCCGAAGGAGCGCTCGACCGGCGACGAGCCGACGACGGCGGAGAAGATGTCGGGCGACTTGGCGACGCTCTCGACATCCTTCCAGCGGGTGACGAACCACAGATTGACCGCCGGCACGAAAGCGACAGGCGCGCTGCGCCTGAGCTCTGCATAGATCGGGTAGGGATCGGCTTCCAATGCCTCGACGGTGATATTTTCGGCAAAGCTCAAATCCGCCACTCCCCTTGGTGTAAGGGGCGGCGTGGCACGCCGCCCCTTTGCTTTTCTCAATCTTTCAACGGCTGGCCGAGGGTTTCGAAGGCTATGGGATCGCGGCTCTTCAGCGCGCTGGCCAGCAGCAGGCCGACGATCGCGGCGATCAGCACCAGCCCCGGCAGGAACACACCGAGAAAACCGCCGGCCCCGGACAGGCTGCCGAAATTGATGACGATCAGGTAGATGATGATGACGAAGGCGATGAAGGTCAGCCCGGGCAGGATGGTGGTCTTCATCGCGTTCTCCTGCGTCGATGGATTGGCGCGGAAGAACATCACCACGGCAAGCGAGGCCACCGCCATCATGACGATGACGCCGAGCGTCGCGACATTGGTCAGCCACGAAAACAGCGCCAGCACCGGATCGAGGCCGAGCACGGCGAAGAGGCCGACGACGACCGCGGCGAGCACGCTCTGGATGATGGAAGCGACATGCGGGCTCTGGTGCACCGCATGCGTCACGCCGACCGTCTGCGGCAACAGTTTTTCGCGGCCCGAGACATAGATATAGCGCGCAACCGCATTGTGGAACGCCAGCACGCCGGCAAACAGGCTCGACACGAACAGGATGCTCATCGCCTGCGACAGCATCGTGCCGGCGTAACGATCCGACAGGCCGAACAGGAAGGTCGTCGGATCCTGCAGCCCTTGCAGCGTCGGCAGCAGCTTGTCGACACCGGCGCCGACCGCCATCAGCCATGCCGTGAGCATGTAGAAGACACCGATCAGCACGACCGAAAAATAGGTGGCGCGCGGAATGGTGACCTTTGGATCGCGGGCTTCCTCGGCATAGATCGTCGTCGCCTCGAAACCGATGAAGGCGGCAAAGCAGAACAGGATTGCGATGGCCGGCGAGCCGCTGACGATCTGGCTCCAGCTGAATGGCGCCGCCGACAGGCCGCTGTCGCCGCCGGTCTTGAGGATGGCGATGTCGAGGACCAGCACCACAAGATATTCGCACAGCACCAGCACCGTCAGGATCTTGGCGGAGAGGTCGACCTGCCGATAGCCGAGCACGGCGACCAGCGCGATGGCGATGAAGCTCCACACCCACCAGGGCAAATTGATGCCCCAGCCGGCGAACAGGCCTGATGTCGCGGCACCGAGCAGGCCCATGACCCCGATCTGCATGGCATTGTAGGACAGGATGGCGATCAGCGCCGTGGCGCCGCCGGCCATGCTGCCGAGGCCGCGCGCGGCATAGGCATAGAAGGCGCCGGCATTGCCGACATGGCGTGACATGGCGACATAGCCAACCGCGAACAAAAGCAGCAGCACCGTCACGATCAGATAGGTGCCGGCAAAGCCGGCGCCATTGCCCATCAGCATGCCGAGCGGCGTGCCGCCGGCGACGGCCGTGAGCGGGGCGGCCGCCGAAATCACCATGAAGGTGATGGCGCCGACGCCAAGACTGTTCTTGCGCAGCCTGTTGGCCGGCGCCTGTTCTGCAACTGCCGTCATTGATCCCTCCTGTTTGCAAACCCTCAGGCTCGCCGGCCGAATGGCCTGTCCCATGCACTCTGGTGGTCGGTTCATTATTCGAACCGTTATTTTGAATATAGACTTGCAAACAATGCCGATGCCTGTCAAGTTAATTCACACGTTAAATGATTGTCCCGAACCGGGAGGCAAATTTGAGTACGGTCGGAAAAGCGATCTCGCTTCTGGAGCTGTTCAGCGTCGACGAGCCCGAGCTCGGCCTGTCCGATCTGGCGCGCCGCTCGGGCTTCGACAAGGCGACGACAAGGCGGCTGCTGGTTGCGCTGGCCGGCCATGGTTTTGTCGAGCAGGATATCGGCACGCGGCACTATCGCCTCGGCGCCGGCCTGTCGCGGCTGGCGCGCATCCGCGAAGCGCGCTTTCCCTTCCTGCAGACGGCTGTTCCGCTGGTGCGGGACCTGGCAGCATCGACGGCCGAGACCGTGCATTTGTCGGAATTCGGCGTCGACAGCCTGGTCACCGTCCATGTCGAGCATCCGGCATGGGCGAACCGGGTCAACATCGACATCGGTCAGTTGCTGCCCCTGCATTCGACCGCGTCAGGCATCGCCTATCTGGCCTTCGCCCGCGACGAGACCGTCAAGGCATGCCTGACGGGTTCGCTCGACGCTTTCACGGCCCATACGCTGATCGAGCCGGCCGCAATCTCAAGATCCATGAGCGAGGCGCGCGAGCGCGGCTATTCGATCTGCGACCAGGGCTATGAGGAAGGTGTGATCAGCGTCGCGGCGGCAATCCGCGGGGCGGATGGCTTTGCGCTCGGCACCATCGCGGTGGCGGCGCCAAAGGCCAGAACGACGGCAGCCGCGATCGCCGAACGGGGACTTGCCGTGAGGGAGGCGGCACGGGAGATTTCCATGCGCCTCAACGGCGAAAACCTGCAAATCTTGAGGAGGCAGGCCTGATGCCCTCGGAGACAGCGCCCCGCATCCTGGTCATCGGCACCGGCGACACAAAGGCCGAAGAGCTGCTGTTCATGAAACAGTGCATCGAGGCGTCGGGCGGCAGCGCCGTGATGATGGATGTCAGCGTGCTGGGCGACCCGCCCTACAGCCCGGACCACGACAAGCACGCCGTGGCCCGGGCTGTAGATGTGACGATCGCCGAGATCGTTTCGAGCGGTGATGAGAACACCGCCATGACGCTGATGGCCGGCGGCGCCGTGCAGCTGGTGCGCAAGCTCCATCAAAGTGGCGAGATCGACGCGTTCATTGCCATAGGCGGCTCCATGGGAACCGATCTGGCGCTCGACGTGGCGCTTTGCCTGCCGCTCGGCGTGCCGAAATTCGTCGTCTCGACCATCGCCTATTCGCATCTCATCCCGCCCGAGCGCGTCGCCCCCGACCTGATGATGATCCTCTGGGCGGGCGGACTGTACGGCCTCAACAACATCTGCAGGCTGGTCCTGTCGCAGGCCTGCGGTGCGGTCGTCGGCGCGGCTAAAATCGTACTGGCGTCTCGCGCGTCGGCGCAGGCACCGGGGCCGACCATCGGCATGACCTCGCTCGGCAGCAGCTGCCTGCGCTACATGAAGACGCTGAAGCCGGCCCTGGAACGGCGCGGCTATGACGTTGCGGTCTTCCACACCACCGGAATGGGCGGCCGCGCCTTCGAATCGATCGCCGGCCAAGATCATTTCTGCGCGGTCTTCGACTTCAGCCTGCAGGAAATCACCAATCATCTCGCGGGATCCGTCGTCAGTTCCGGCGCCGACCGGCTGGAGAATGCCGGCGCTCGCGGCATTCCGCAGATCGCCGCACCCGGGGCGGTCGACATGGTCGATCTGCCGACCTGGCAGGATTTGCCGGCTAAATTCTCGACGCGGCCGTTTCATGCCCACAACAGGCTGATCGCTTCGGTCACCGTCGATGCCGACGATCGCCGCCAGGTCGCCAAGACCATCGCCGCCAAGCTCGGTGCCGCGAAAGGCCGCTCCGCCTTCATCCTGCCAACCGGAGGCATCCAGGAATGGGACGTGCAGGGCGAGCCGCTCTATGACCCCGAGGCTCTCGCGGCCTTCACTGACGAAATGCGCAGGGCTATTCCCGCCGGGGTCGAGTTCCACGAGATCGACGCTCACATCAACAGCGACGACTTCGTCGGCAAGGCGCTCGAGATCTTCGACCGCTGGGTCGAGGAAGGCATCGTCCCGCGCGGCAAGCCGGCCAAGGGAGTGGCAGCGTGAGTGCTGTTCCCGCCCAGGCGCTTGTCCTCGATTTCGGCGGCGTCGTCACCCGGACCCTGTTCGAAACGCATGCTTTGACCGAACAGGCGCTCGGCCTTGCGCCTGGAACGCTGCAATGGCGCGGGCCGTTCGATCCTGACAGCGATCCGCTGTGGCGCGCGATGCAAGCAGACGAGATCAGCGAGCGCGACTACTGGCGCTCCCGCACCAGTGAGGTCGGTCAGCTCATCGGCGAGGACTGGCAGGCGATGGAAACCTTCGTCCGGCGCGCGCGTGGCGCGGAGCCGGAAAAGGTGGTGCGGCCCGAAGCCGACAGCGCCATTCGCACGGTGCATGCGGCCGGCTTTCGACTGGCCATACTGTCCAATGAACTCGACCTGTTCTACGGCGCCGACTTCCGCCAGCGGCTGCCGTTGCTCGGCTTCTTCGATGTGATCACCGACGCCACCTACACCGGCATCCTCAAGCCCGATCCGCGCGCCTATGCCTTGGTCACCGAAGCGCTCGGCCTGCCGGCCGGTGCTTGCGTCTTCGTCGACGACCAGCAGCGCAATGTCGATGGCGGCTGTGCTGCCGGCATGCGCACGGTTCATTTCGACGTTGCTCACCCGGCCCAATCCTATGCCGAAGCACTCGGCCATTTCGACCTCGTTTCAGCTGCCTGAGATTTTTGCGGAGCCCTTTCATGCGCGACATCAATTTCCTCACCGAGACCAACGCCAAGCCGATCTGGCACCCAATGGCGCATCCGGCCGAGATGCGGGCCAACCCGCCAAAGGTGATCATGAAGGGCGAGGGCGTGATGGTCACCGACATCGCCGGCAACACGGTGCTCGATGCCGTCGGCGGCCTGTGGAACGTCAATCTCGGCTACAGCTGCGCCCCGATCAAGAAGGCGATCGCCGACCAGCTTGGCGCGCTGCCCTATTATTCCGGTTTTCGCGGCACCTCGACTGGACCGTCGATCGAACTCGCCTACGAACTCTGCGAATGGTTCGAGCCTGAAGGCATGGTGCGGACCTTCTTCACCTCGGGCGGCTCGGATTCGGTCGAAACGGCACTGCGACTGGCCAGGCAATATTGGAAGATCCGCGGCCAGGCCGACCGCACCAAGTTCCTGGCGCTGAAGAAAGGCTACCACGGCACGCATTTCGGCGGCGCGTCGGTTAACGGCAACGCCAATTTCCGTCGCAACTACGAGCCGCTGCTGCCCGGCGTCTTCCACATTCCCGCACCCTGGACCTTCCGCAATCCATTCGACGAGACCGATCCCGCGCGGTTGGCGAGGCTCTGCGCCAAGGCGCTGGAGGACGAGATCGCCTTCCAGGGCGGCGACACCATCGCCGCTTTCATCATGGAGCCGGTTCTCGGCGCCGGCGGCGTCATCGTTCCGCATGAGAGCTTCATGCCGCTGGTGCGCGAAATCTGCGACCGCCACGAGATCCTGCTGATCGCCGACGAGGTGGTGACGGGCTTCGGCCGCACCGGCGCATGGTCGGGTTCGCGTCTGTCCGGCGTGAAGCCGGACTTCATGACCATCGCCAAGGCGATCACGTCAGGTTATTTCCCGCTCGGCGCGACCTTGATCGGCGGAAAAGTCGCCGATGTCTTCGAGGCCGACAAGACCAGTTTTGGTGCGATCGGCCACGGCTATACCTATTCCGGCCACCCGGTCGGCTGCGCCGCGGGTCTGGCGGCGCTTGCCGAGACCAAACGGCTTCGCCTGAACGAGAACGCGGCGGCACGGGGCGTCGAACTCGCGGCCGCGCTGGAGGAGCTGAAGGCCAGGCATGCGATCGTCGGCGATGTCAGGTACAAGGGCTTGATGGCGGCGCTGGAGTTGGTCTCGGACCGCACGACGAAAAAGCCGGCCGACAAGAAGACCATGGCCGTGGTTTCGGAGGCCGCCTATGAGGCCGGCGTCATGCTGCGCGTGTCGGGCAACGCCATCATCCTGTCGCCGCCGCTCATCATCACCGCCGCCGACGTGACGAAGATCGGTGAGGCGCTGGATGCCGGCCTGTCGAAGGTCTGACGGTTTAGTGGATGGAACGGAGTTTCGAGATGCAAATGGCTCAATCGCAGGAAGCTCTGGTTAGCCGGCGTTCCCGCCTGCTCGGGGGGAAATCGCAATTGTTCTATGATGAGCCCGTGCACCTGGTGCGCGGTGAAGGCGTCTGGCTCTACGAAGCCGACGGCCGCAAATATCTGGACGCCTACAACAATGTCGCGCATGTCGGCCACTGCCACCCGCATGTGGTCGAGGCCCTTTGCCGGCAGGCAAGCCTGCTCAACACACACACGCGCTACCTGCACACCGCCATCCTCGACTATGTCGAGCGGCTGACCGCGACCTTCGATGCCAGCCTGTCGACCGCCATCCTGACCTGCACCGGCAGCGAGGCCAACGACATCGCGCTGCGCATGGCGCAGGCCGCGACCGGCCGCATGGGCATCATCGCCACCGACGCCACCTACCATGGCAACACCACGGCGGTTTCGCAGCTCAGCACCCGCATGCCGCCGGTCGGAGGCCGCGCCCGCAACGTCAGGCTGGTGCCGGCGCCCGACAGCTATCGCCAGCCGGATGCGATGGCCAACAGCAAAGCCTTTGGCGACGCGGTGCGCGAAGCCATCGCGTCGCTGGAAGAGAACGGCATCGGCCTGTCCGGCATCATCCTCTGCCCGCTGCTCGCCAATGAAGGCTTTCCGACGCTACCCAGCGGCTTCTTCGACGGTGCCATGCGCGCGGTGCGCGACGCCGGAGGACTGGTCATCGCCGACGAGGTGCAGCCCGGTTTCGGCCGAACCGGCAGCCATTTCTGGGGCCACCAGCGCGCCGGCTTCGTTCCCGACATCGTCACCATGGGCAAGCCGATGGGCAACGGCCATCCGGTCGCCGCCGTGGTCACCACCAAGGACACATTGGCGACCTTCCGCAACGCTTTCCGTTACTTCAACACCTTTGGCGGCAATCCGGTTTCCTGCGCGGTGGCCAATGCCGTCCTCGACGTCATCGAGCAGGACGATCTCGTCGCCAACGCACGCGATGTCGGCGCCTATGCGCTCGGTCTGCTGCGCCCGCTGGCCGAGCGCCATGAATGCATCGGCGAGGTCAGGGGCGCCGGCCTGTTCTTCGGCGCCGAACTGGTTCACGACCGCGAGACGCGCGAGCCGGCGCCCGACATTGCCGAGCAGGCCGCCAACCGCATGCGCCATCGCGGAGTGCTGATGGGCAAGACTGGTATCCACGGCAATGTGCTGAAGATCCGCCCGCCAATGCCGTTTTCACGCGACAATGCCGACGTCCTGATCGGGCTGCTTGACGAAGTGCTTGGTGAAGTCGGCGGAGTGAAGGCGTGAGCGCTGTTTCCGCGCAGTCCGAGCCCGAGACGGCAGCCGATGTCACGGCGCTTGCCAGGCGCGCGCTCACCCATTGGGGCATTGATGAGGGTGAGCCGGAGCTGCTGAAATTCCGCGAGAACGCGGTGTTTCGCGTCATCTTGCCAACAGGCCAGCCGGCCGCCATGCGCATTCATCGGCTTGGCTATCACACGGACGCCGCCCTGCGCTCGGAACTGCAATGGATGGGCTTTCTGCAATCGGCCGGCATCGCCACACCCTCGCCGGTCGCCACGCCGGCCGGCGATCTGTTCGTGCTTGTCAGCGCCAACGCCTCAGTGCAACCCCGTCAAGTCGATTGCTTGAGCTGGCTGGAAGGCCGCGCCGTCGGCGCGCGAGGCGTGCCGCTGGATTTTACGCCCGAGCAGGCAAGACAGGTCTTTACCGCGATGGGGCGAACCATCGCCCACATGCACAATGTCACGTCTGCCTGGACGCCGCCCGCCGGCTTTGCCCGCCATGCCTGGGATTTCGACGGCTTCTTCGGTGCGAACCCGATTTGGGGCCGTTTCGAGACCTCGCCCTTCCTCGACGGCCCTCGTCGCGAGCTGGTTTTCCAGGCGCGGGAAAAGGCCGTGGAGGCGCTGTCGGAGCATGAACGCAGCGCCCGCAATTTCGGCATCATCCACGCCGACCTGGTGCGCGAGAATGTGCTCGTCCATGACGGCGCGATCCGCATCATCGACTTCGACGATTGCGGCCATGGCTGGCACATGTACGACCTTGCCGTCGCGCTGTACCAGAACCGCGAGGAGGCGATCTATCCGCTGATCGAGGCCGCTCTGCTCGACGGCTATCGGCAGGAGCGGGAGCTGACGGCGCGCGACATCGCCGCGCTGCCGCTGTTTTCGGCCTTGCGCGCCTTCGCCTTTCTTGGCTGGGTGCAGAGCCGCGTCGAAGGCGACATCACCAGGGATGTCGGCATGCGCATGTCGGCCATCGCGGCCGATGTGGTGATTGCCTATCTGCGTGGGGAATAGGCCGATCGACAAGAACTGGCGGGTCATCAGCCCTTCGCGAAATGGATGCTGACCGTGCCCGAACTGCCGAAATCGGCGACGATGGTGTCGCCGGGACGCGCCTCGACCGGGCGCACGAACGATCCTGACAGCACCACCTCACCTGCCGCGATCGACATGCCGTAGCGGGCGAGCCGATCCGCCAGCCAGGCGATGCCCATCGCCGGATGGTTGAGCACGCCGGCGCCGAGCCCGGTTTCCTCGACCTCGGCGTTGCGCGAGACGATGGCGCCGATCCAGCGCATGTCGGCCTCATCAGGACGTTGCGGCCGGCCGCCGATGACAATGCCGGCATTGGCGGCATTGTCGGAAATCGTGTCGAAGAAGGTGCGTGCCTTCTTCGTCTCGGCATTGACGCGCTCGATGCGCGTATCAAGGACTTCCAGCGCCGGCGTGATGTAGTCGGTTGCGTGGAGCACGTCGGAGATGGTCACGCCGGGGCCTTTCAGCGGCGCCTTCATGACGAAGGCGATCTCGGCCTCGACGCGCGGCTGGATGAAGCGGCCGGCCGGCACCGTCGCGCCGTCATGGAAGAACATGTCGTCGAACAGCACGCCCGAATCCGGCGTGTCGATGGCAAGCGCGTACTGCATTGCCTTCGATGTCAGCCCGATCTTCCAGCCCTTCGGCTTCAGCCCGGCATCGATCTTGCGCGTCACCAGCGCCGCTTGCACGCGGTAGGCGTCCTCCATCGTCGCATCGGGAAAATCGAGGCTGAGCAGACGGATCTGGCGGCGCGACCGCTCGGCCTCGAACAGCCGTGCCGCGGCGTCTTCCACTTGCTCCGGGGTCATTGCGCTGCCTCGTCGACGACACCGTTTCTGAGCACGCCGATGCCATCGGCCTCCACCTCGATCACATCGCCGGGCTTCAGCCAGATCGGCGGATCGAAGCGGGCGCCGGCACCCGTCGGCGTGCCGGTGACGATGATATCGCCCGGCACCAGCGTCGTGAAGGTCGAGATGTAATTGATGATCTTGCGGAACGGGAAGATCATCCGGCTGATGCGATCCTGCTGGCGCAGCTCGCCATTGACGCGGGTGGTCAGCGCAATGTCGGCAATCTGCGCCTCGTCGGTGAACGGCACCAGCCAGGGGCCGATCGAACCCGTGCGGTCGAAATTCTTGCCTTGCGTGACGTTGAACTTGGCATGGCGCACCCAGTCGCGGATGGTGCCCTCGTTGCACAGCGACAGCGCCGCAATATGGCCGAGCGCGTCGGCCTCCGCGATGCGCCGGCCTGCCTTGCCGATGACGATGACGATTTCGCCCTCATAGTCGAGCTGGGGTGATTCCGGCGGCCGCACCAGCGGCGCGCCATGGCCGACGAATGAACGGGGAAAGCGGATGAACAGCGACGGGTTGGAGGGCGCAGCCTGGCCGTCCTTGTACTCCTCGTTGCGGTCCGGATAGTTGACGCCAACGCAGATGATCTTTTCCGGCGACGGGATCGGGATTTCGTAGGCGATGGCGTCGAGTGGGAAGTCCGGGGCGAAGGCCTCGGCCTCTTCCGCCAGCCGCCGCAAGGCGCCGGCCTCGATCACTTCGCGCAGCGTCGGCCACTGTCTGTGGCGCGCCGACAGGTCGATGACGCCCTTGCTCGTGATCGCGCCATAGCGCGCCTTGCCGCCGACGGTGAAGGTGGCGAGCCGTGCGGGGTTCATGCTGCGGCTCCGGCTTTGGTGATGTTGATTGCGGGCAAGGTTGGAGCTCTACGGCGCCCCCCTCTGTCCTGCCGGACATCTCCCCCTCTTGGGGGGAGATTGGATATCGTCTCTGCCTTCGCCAATTTCCAGCGTTGCGAGAAGGGCCCGGGCCGCGAGGCCAGCCAATCTCCCCCCTTGAGGGGGGTGAGGAGTGATCCGCGTAGCGGACGGGAAGCCAATTGCTTGGCTTTCCGGACGACGAACGCCCGAAGCGGCAGCGAAGGGCCGGGTCCGGCAGGACAGAGGGGGGCGCCAAGGAACGCAGACATCTCCAAAATCCACTAAGGCGCAATGATCGGCGAAGCCGCCAAATCCGGCTGGCGCACCGCAGCTCCGGCAAATACACTACCCTCCTCGAACCAGCTTTTCGGCGCCGGCGCGCCCCACAGCGTCTGGCGCTGCGGGTCCTTGAGGTCCCATTTGATCGGCTCAAGGTCCGGATCGACCGTCTGGTAGTCCGAACAGTAGATCTCGATGCGGTGGTTGTCCGGGTCTCTGACATAGAGAAAGAAGGCGTTGGAGATGCCGTGCCGGCCAGGGCCGCGTTCGATGTTCGGCAGATAGCCCGTCGTCGCCATCAGGTCGAGCAGGTCGATGATGTTGAGCGGCGTCGGCACCCAGAAGGCGACGTGGTGCAGGCGCGGGCCGATGCCGTTGGTGAAGGCGATGTCGTGCACGCCGCCCTTGCGGTGCGTCCACGCCGCCCACAGTCTTCCGCTGCTGGCGTCCTCGGTATACTCGGTCACCCGGAAGCCGAGCTCGTTGTAGAAGGCGACGGACTCGTCGACATTGGGCGAGAAGCAGTTGAAGTGGTCGATGCGCAGCGGCTTGACGCCCTTGTACAGCGCGTATTTCTGGTGTATCGGCGGCAGCCGCTCCATCTCAGCGTAGAATTCGAGCGGAATGCCGTGCGGATCGCGGGTGCGGAAGGTTCGCGACTGGTAGGGTCGCTCGACCCATTCCACCGGCAGGCCTTTTCCCTTGAAGAAATGCACCGCTTTGTCGAGATCCTCGTCCGAGAAGACCTTGAAGCCGAGGTCGCGGGCTTCGGCCGTGGCCCCCTTCTTCAGCACGATACAATGGTGCCCGCGCTCCTCCAGCGCCCTGAGATAGATGGTGTCCGAAGTCTCGTCGGTGACCTGGAGGCCGAGCGTATCGACATAGAACGCACGGGATTTGGCGAGGTCGGTGACGGCCAGCTCGACATGGCTGAGGCGCACGATGTTGAAGGCGGGATAGAGATTGGGCTTGGGCAAGGGCATCTGATTTCCTCCGGTCAGCCGCCGAGTTTCTGGATCGCGTGCGCGGTCGTCGCGAAGGCTACGTTCTTCGTCTCCATGTAGAAGTCGAAGGAATGGTCGCCGCCGTCGCGGCCGATGCCGGAATTCTTGACGCCGCCGAACGGTGTCGGCAAATGGCGCACATTCTCGGAATTGACCCAGATCATGCCGGCATCGAGCGCATCGGTGAAGCGAAACGCTCGGGTGACGTCCGAGGTCCAGAGATAGCCGGTCAGGCCGTATTGCGTGTCGTTGGCCAGAGCCAGCGCTTCCGTCTCGTCGGCGAACGGAATGGCGCTCAGCACCGGCCCAAAGATCTCCTCCTGCGCGATGCGCATGCGGTTGGTGACGTTGGTGAACAGGGTCGGGCCGACATAGCAGCCACCGCCCGGCCCATCGACCTTGCCGCCGCCGGCCGCGAGCGTCGCACCCTCCGATTTGCCGATGTCGATATAGGACAAAACTTTCTTTTCATGCACCGGATGGATCAGCGGCCCAACCACCGTTTTCGGATCGAGCGGGTGGCCGACGACGATGCGCCTCGCCCTCTCCGCGATTCTGGCGGTGAAGCTCTCATAGATCGAGGCTTCGACCAGCAGGCGCGAGGACGAGGTGCAGCGTTCGCCATTCAGCGAATAGATCATGAACACGGCGGCGTCGGCGGCGCGCTCGAGATCGGCGTCGGCAAAGACGATCACCGGGTTCTTGCCGCCAAGCTCGAAATGCACGCGCTTCAGCGTGTCGGCGCCTTGGCGCATGATCATCGAGCCGGTACGGCTCTCGCCGACGAAGCCGATCGCCTTGATGGCAGGGTGCTCGGTCAGCGCCTTGCCGGCGTCCTCGCCAAAACCGTTGACGAGATTCCACACGCCTTTCGGCAGGCCGGCCTCCTCGGCAATCTCGACCAGCAGGCGGGCGGTCAGCGGCGAGAATTCAGCCGGCTTATGAACGACGGTGCACCCAGCCGCCAGCGCCGGCGCGATCTTCCAGGTCGACAGCATGAACGGCGTATTCCACGGCGTGATGATGCCGACCGGGCCGATCGGCACGCGCGTGGTGATGTTGACCTGGCCTGTCGTCCGCAGCGTCTCACCATCGCGGGCTTCCGGCGCGCGGTCGGCAAAGAAGCGGAAATTCTCGGCCCCGCGCAGTGCCGCCTTGGCCATGAACTTCAGCGCCTGGCCGGTATCCATGCATTCGACGAAGGCGATCTCCTCGGCTCGCGCCTCGATCGCGTCGGCTATTTTGTGCAGCAGCTTTTTGCGTGCCTCGCCCGGCATGGCGGCCCAGGCCGGGAATGCCGCCTTGGCCGCCTTGGCGGCGCGGTCGATGTCGGCGGCGCCGCCGCGCGCGACCTTGGCCAGTGGCTTGAGGTCAATCGGCGAAATGCTCTCGAACGCAGTGCCGTCGATGGCGGGAACCGCCTCGCCGCCGATCTGGTTCAACACGCCATCGCGCTTGAAGCGGGCCAGATAGGCCTCGGCCTTGTTCAGATTGCCTTGCAGGTCGGACATGTCGGGTTCCGTCACTTGCCGCGCAGTCGCGGGTGGATTGCGTTTCTCTTCCAGCTGAGCACCGGGTCGATTTCCCGGATTTCGAGCGACAGGGCGAAATGCGGGGTCTCGAACAGCGTGCCAAGGTATTCGCTCACCGCCGCGAAGACAGCCTCGCCAGTCCGCTTCTTGTCGTCGGCGCTGCGGCCGGTGCCGATGCGAAACGACATGTCGAGAAAGGCGTTTTCCGGCAGCCTGTCGGCCATCGCGTAGGTCTCGGCGCGAAACGCCCGCACCCGCACGGCGCCGGTTTCGAACAGCCCGGTGTCCAGCACTGTGCGCAACACCAGAGCGCACAGTTCGCCCATATCGACCTTGGCATCGAGATTGGCCGAATACTCGATGGAGAAGTGAGGCACGGCGTTTCGTTCCCTGGGTTATTGCCTTGTTGTAGTTAACGCGTTAATTACATGCAGCATGCGCGAAGTCAAGCCTTGCATCGGCCTTGGCGCAACGATACGGGAAGGCGGGAACGGGCCCTGGCAGGCGGATTCGGCCGAGGGAGGCCTGTTTCGCTCGCAAGCGTGGGAGGCTCTTTTCTTGCTGCCTGAAACCCGTCGTTCTCTGCCGATGGCGCTGCTTCATGCCCGCGAAGCGGTGATGGCGCGGTTTCGGCCGATGCTTGCCGCGCATGACGTGACCGAACAGCAATGGCGCGTGCTGCGCGTGCTGAGCGAAGCCGGCCCGGTCGAGGCGACGGAACTCGCCGACCGCGCCTCGGTTTTGCCGCCCAGCCTGACGCGCATCATCAAGGCGCTCGAGGGACGCAAATTCATCACCCGCAACAAGGCCGAAGGCGACGGCCGCCGCGTCGTTCTAACCATTGCGCCCGCCGGTTCCGCCTTGATCGACGCCCTGTCGCCCGAGCGTCGCGTCATTTATGACGACATCGAACAGCGCTTCGGCCACGAAAAGCTCGAGCAGTTGCTCGATTTGCTGGAGACGCTGATCGATGGCGAAAGCTGATCGTTCCGGCTACCGCAGAAGTTTCGACGGTCGCTCGGGTTGACGGCCCGCATACCTTGGAAAGGCCGAAACACCCGATGGGGGTCAGTTAACCTCGCAACCTCACCCCTTCCGGATCGAAGAACGGTATCGGCGCCACGACCGCACGCGTCGGCTGACCACCGATATCAATGTTCAATTCGGTGCCGACAGCCGTGAAGGGCAGCCGCAGATGCGCGGTGGCCAGCACCTTGCCGAGGGAATAGCCGTGGTCGCTGTAGGTGACGATGCCGGCGTCCTCGCCATCGGCCAGAACCTTGGCATCGGTCGCGGCCGGCTTGTCGCCGTCGAGGATCAGTCCGACCCATTGCTCGTCGAGGCCGGTGTCGCGGACCTTGAGAAGCGCCTCGCGGCCGACGAAATCGCCCTTGTCGAACTTGATCCAGCGGTCGAGGCCGACATGGAACGGGGTGCGGCTCTCGTCCATGTCGATGCCGTGCGCCGGGTAGGCCTTTTCCAGGCCCAGCGTGAACATCGCCAGCACGCCATAGGGTTTCAGGCCAAAGTCACGGCCGGTGCGCATCAGCGCGTCCCAGAGCGAGGCCGCCTCGTCGGCCGGCACGAACAATTCGAAGCCGAGTTCGCCGGTCACGCCGGTGCGCGAGATCAGCACCCGCGTGCCGTTGATATGGCCCGACGTGAACGACCAGCGCTTCAGTCCATCCAGATCGGCATCCGCAATCAACGCTTTCAGCAGTTCGCGCGAGCGCGGACCCTGGATGGTCGGGAAGGCGATGGCCGCCGTGATGTCGGTGACATAGGCCTTGCGGCCCTGGGCGTGATGATGCAGCCAGGGCAGCATCTTCAGGCGGTTGACCGAGCCGGTCACCAGCATGAAGTGCTCCGGGCCCAACCGAAACACGGTGAGGTCGTCCATGATGCCGCCATCGTCGCGGCAGACCGTGGAATAGCGGACCTGGCCCGGCTTCATGGCGGCGGCATTATTGACGATGACATGGTTGACCAGCGCCTCGGCGTCCGGCCCCTTGACGTCCATCTTGCCCATCGTGCTGAGATCCTGCACGCCGACGTTTTTGCGGGTGTTCAGGTGCTCGTCGGCAATGCCGGAATAAGTTTTGGCCGAGATGAAATCGCCGCCGACACGACCCATGGTCGCGCCCAGCCCGACGATGCTGCTGTAGAAAGGGGAACGCCGCTCAGCCAAGGAAGTCTCCATCATCCAAGAAAAACGGCAGCGCCAGGCGGCGCTGCCGAAGGTGATTGCGTCAGGATCAGCCGCCGTAGACGTCGAACGAGAAATATTTGTCGTTGATTTCCTTGTATTTTCCGTTGGCGCGCAGCGCGTCGATGGCCGCATTGAGCTTGTCGGCCAGTTCCTTGTTGCCCTTCTGCAGCGCGATGCCGACGCCGGGGCCGTGAATGGCCGGATCGGCCGTCAGAGTGCCGAGCAGCTTGCAGCAGGCGCCGTCGGGCTTCTTCAGCCACTCGGTCAAGATGATCGAGCCGTCCATCATCGCGTCGAGGCGGCCATTGGCCATGTCGGTGCGGGCGTCGTCGCCGGTCGGATAGGCCTTGACCGTCGAGTCAGCATATTTCTGGTCGGCGAATTTCTGGTGGATGGTCGCGGTCTGCACGCCGAGCGCCTTGCCTTTCAGGTCGTCCGGCGAGGTGCCTGATATGGTCGAATCCTTCGGTACGGCGATGGCCGGCGGCGTCTGGTAGTATTTGTGGGTGAACTCGACCTTCTCGGCCCGCTCGGGCGTGATGGTGATGTTGATGATGGCGTCGAACTTGCCGGCCTGCAGCGCCGGTATGGAACCATCGAAATCCTGCACGCTGAACTCACACTCGGCCTTCATCTCGGCGCACAGCGCCTTCCCCAAGTCGATGTCGAAGCCACCCAGCGTGCCGTCGGCACTGGCGTAATTGAAGGGCGGATAGGCGCCCTCGGTACCGATCCTGAGTTTTTTGTCCTGGGCGGAGGCGGCGCCCGTGGCAAGGGTGAGGGCGACGGAAGCGGCAAGCACGAAACGACCGGAAAGACGCATGTTCGAGTTCCCCGTTGAAAGCGGGAAGTCTACGGTCTTCCGGGCGTGTGGCGGAGACGGAAACGACATGCGCTGCGGCGATCGCGGCGCGGCGGGCGATCCAGGCCAGGCGATCGGTGGTGCGTTACCCGGCGCGCTGCTTGTTGGTCGCCGCCCGGTCGATGGCCAACTCCCCGGCCGAGAGGACAACGCCAAACTTTTCGGTGGCTTCCTCTGATGTGTAGTACCCCAGCGCCACGTCGCGCAGCACCAGATCCGGATCGCGCTGCAGCGGATCGCCGTAGCCGCCGCCGCCCGGCGTGCCGACGCGCACGCGGTCGCCGGCCTTGAGCGCAATGTCCTGCTCCTTCGAAAGGTGCAGCGGCACATGTTCCTCGCCATTGCGGAAGACGGTCACCATGTTGACCGCGCCGTCCTTGCCGCCGAGTGCGCCTTGGGGGCCGAAACGGCCGTGATCCATGACGAAAGAAGCACGGGCGTCGCCGCGCAGGATTTCAACCTCATAGGCGAGGCCGAAACCGCCGCGATGCTTGCCGGCGCCGCCTGAGCCTTCGCGCAGGGCATAATGACGGTAGAGCACCGGGAATGCCTGTTCCATGATCTCGACCGGCGGCGATTTAGAAATGCCGATGGTCGAGCAGCCATTGGTCAGCCCGTCATGGCCTGAATTGCCGCCGTAACCGCCGCCGGAGATCTGGTACATGACGTAATCGCGGCCGCGCGCCGGGTCATTGCCGCCGAGCGCGAAATTGCCGCTGGAGCCGGCGGGCGCCGCCGTCACCTTGTCGGGCAGCGCCTGCACCATCGCCGCGAACACCGCCTCGGCGATGCGCTGCGACACTTCGGCCGCGCAACCCGAGACCGGTCGCGGATATCTGGCGTCGAGGAAAGTGCCTTCCGGCCGCTTGACTTCAAGCGGTTCGAACGCGCCGGCGCTGATCGGCACATCGGGGAAAATGTGGCGCATGGCGAGATAGACCGAGGACAAAGTCGTCGCCAGCACGCTGTTCATCGGCCCGGCGCACGGCTTGGACGAGCCGGTGAAATCGAAGGTCAGCGTATTGCCTTTTTTCTCGACGGCGAGCGCAATGGTCAGCGGCTCGTTGACCACCCCGTCGGAATCGACAAACGCCTTGGAATGGTAAGTGCCGTCGGGAATGGCTGAGATGTTGGCGCGCATCTGCTCGGCCGCGCGGCGGCGCAGTTCGGCGATCGCCTCGACAACGGTTTCGTCACCGTAACGATCCAGGATTCCGTTAAGCCGGTCCTGGCCGATCAGCAGTGCGGCGGCCTGGGCCCTGATGTCGCCGATGCGCTGGTCGGCGACACGGATGTTGGAGCAGATGATGGCGTAGATCTCCGGATCGAGCACGCCCTTCTTGAACAGTTTTACCGGCGGCAGCCGCAGACCTTCCTGCTCGACTGCGGTCGCGGAGGCCGAAAACCCGCCCGGCACCGAGCCGCCAATGTCTGGCCAGTGGCCGGTGTTGGACAGCCAGCAGAAGATTTTTCCCGCCCGGTAGACCGGCATGGCGAAGCGCACATCCATCAGATGGGTGCCGCCGAGATAGGGGTCGTTGACGATGTAGATGTCGCCTGGTTCCGGCGGCAGGCAACGGCCGTCGGCGATCATCTCGATCACCGTCCTGGTCGAATATTGCATGACGCCGACAAATACCGGCAGGCCCTGCGAGCCTTGCGCGATCAGCGAACCATCGACAGCCGAATAGATGCCGTCGGAACGGTCGTTGGCCTCGGCGATGACAGGCGAGAAAGCGGCGCGAGAGAACGTAAGGTCCATCTCGTCGCAGACCTGCTGCAAGGCGGCCTGGAGAACCGAAAGCGTGATGGCGTCGAGTTTTGCCATGTCAATGTCAGACATCTCAGGCCTCGCCGATGTCGATGATGATGTTGCCGTCGGCGTCGCAGCGTGCGCGGTCGCCGGGCTCGAGCACGGTGGTGGCGTCCATCTGTTCGAGGATCGCCGGCCCTTCGATTTCAGCGTCAAGCGGCAGTTTTTCGCGCGCATATACCGGCGTGTCGTGCCAGCGCCCGCCATACCAGACCGGCCGGATTTCGCGCCTTGCCTCATCCAGCGTTGTTGCGCGCCCCGCCGGATCGATCAGCCGCGACAGATCGATCGCCGGACGCACGCCGGTCACCGACGTGTTGAGATTGACGAGGTTGGCGCGGATTTCCGGCAGTTCGACCTTGAAGCGGGCGAAATAGGCCTTTTCGAAAAGCTGCTGCAGTGTTGCCCGCGTCACCGATGAGGACGGCAGCGGCACGTTGATGATGTGGGTCTGACCGACGAACTGCATGTCGGCGGAGTGGGTAACGCGGATCGTCTCCGGCTTCACCGCTTCCTTGCCGATCAGCTCTTCACCTTCGTTTCGGTGGCGTTCCAATACAGTATGAAGCTGTTTTTCGTCGAGCACCGCCACCGGCTGGTTGATGGTGTTGACGAAGTCATGGCGCAGGTCGGCGACGACGCAGCCGAGTGCGTTGGTGATGCCCGGACGCGCCGGCACCAGCACCTTGGGCAGGCCGAGTTCGCGCGCCAGGGCGGTCGCATGCAGCGGGCCGGCGCCGCCAAAGGCGAACAGCGCGAAATCACGAGGGTCATGGCCGCGCGACACCGAGACCATGCGGATGGCGCCGGCCATCTTCATGTTGCCGAGCCGCAGCACCGCGCCCGCCGCCTCGACGCCGGACAGGCCGGTCGCCTTGCCGATCTTGTCCTCGAAAATGCTGGTGACGCGCTCTGATGTGACGGGATTTTGGACCGCCAGCAGCTTCTTCGGCGCCAGCCGGCCGAGCACCAGATTGGCGTCGGTAATGGTTGGCTCGAGGCCGCCACGTCCGTAGCAGATCGGGCCGGGATTGGCGCCGGCACTTTCCGGACCGATCTGGATCAGGCCGGCCGCATCGACGCGGGCGATCGAGCCGCCGCCGGCGCCGACCGTGTGCACCGCCACCATCGGCACATGGATCGGCATCGCATATTCGATCTCGATCTCGTTCGAGACTGCCGGCTCGGCATTGCGGATCAGCGCCACGTCGGTCGAGGTGCCGCCCATGTCATAGGTGACGAGGTTTTCGAAGCCGGCGCGTTTTCCGGTATAGGCGGCGGCGATGACGCCGGAGGCCGGGCCGGACATAACCGTCTTGGCCGATTCACGTGTGACGAAGCGGGCCGAGATCATGCCGCCATTGCCATTCATGATCAGGAAGTCGCGGGCATAGCCTTTCGCGCCCAATTCCTTGCGCAGCCGCTCGACGTAGCGCTCGAGGATCGGCTGCACGGAGGCGTTGACCGAAGCGGTCACGCCGCGTTCGAATTCGCGCGCTTCCGACAGCAGCGCGTGGCCTGCCGTGATGTAGCGGTTCGGCCAGAGCTCGGCGGCAATTTCGGCGGCGCGCCGCTCATGCGCCGGATTGGCGTAGGAATGCAGGAAATGAATGACGAGGGATTCGCAACCGGCCGCGATCAGCGTCTGCACGGCGTCGCGCATCTCGGCCTCGTCGAGCGGCGTGCGCACCGCGCCCGACGCTTCGACACGCTCCGAGACTTCGAGCCTGAGATTGCGCGGAATGATCGGTACGAAGCTGCCGGTCATGCCATAGGCCTGCGGCCGCGTGCGCCGGCCCAGCTCGATCACGTCGCGAAAGCCGCGCGTGGTGATCATGCCGGTTTTCGCCAACCGGCGTTCCAGCACCGCATTGGTGGTGGTGGTCGTGCCATGCACGATGAGGTCGATGCTATCGATGGCAAATCCGGTGGCGCCGAGTGCCGAAACGACACCGAAAGCCTGGTTGTCCACCGTGGTCGGCGTCTTGGCCAGATACACCCGGCCGCCGTCGCTTCCGTCGATCAGGAGCAGGTCGGTGAAGGTGCCACCGACATCGATACCGGCGACGACATTTCCCCGGGAATTGCTCGCTTGCGCCGAAATATTCTCTTCCATCGTCGAAACCCGAAATGCGCGGACTACGGATATGCGCCAGTTTGGAAAGCTGTTTTAAGGGAGCATCTTGACGCAAATATCGTTTGTATACTAATAAATTCCGGACACAAGAGCTTGCCGCTTTGGAGTGTGCGAACAGCCCGCCGGGATCTGAATGGTCCGGGCGTGCAGGTGAAAGTTTGGCGCCCGCGTCCACGGTTGGGCCAGAAGGTTGGATTTGATGAACACCACATCCGCTCTCAACACCGTCGGCGCCCGACCGCTGCAGTTCCCGATTCCGGCCAACGTCTATGCCGAAACCGTCGTCTCGGTGAAGCACTATACCGACCGGCTGTTCTCGTTCCGCATCACCCGTCCGCAGTCGCTGCGCTTCCGTTCCGGCGAGTTCGTCATGATCGGCCTGCCCAATGCCGAGAAGCCGGTGTACCGCGCCTATTCGGTGGCAAGCCCGGCCTGGGACGAGGAGCTGGAATTCTTCTCGATCAAGGTGCCGGACGGTCCGCTGACCTCCGAGCTGCAGAAGATCCAGGTCGGCGACACGGTCATCATGCGCCAGAAGTCGACCGGCACGCTGGTGGTCGACGCGCTGACGCCGGCCAAGCGGCTGTTCATGATCTCGACCGGCACCGGCATCGCGCCTTTCGCCAGCCTGCTGCGCGACCCTGATACCTACGACAAATTCGATCAGCTGGTCCTGACCCATACCTGCCGCGACAATGCGGAACTCACCTACGGCCAGGAGCTGGTCGCGGCGTTGGAAAGCGACCCGCTGATCGGTGAACTGACCACTGGGCGCGTCACGCTCTACAATTCGACGACCCGCGAAGAGTCGGCACGCATGGGCCGCATCACCGCGCTGATCGGCTCCGGCAAGTTCTACAGCGATCTCGGCATCGACAAGCTCAGCCCGGAAACCGACCGCATCATGATCTGCGGCTCGATGCATATGCTGAAGGACGTCAAGGAACTGGCCGAAAGCCTCGGCTTCGAGGAAGGTTCGCTGAGCCACCCGGCGACCTTCGTGGTCGAGCGCGCTTTCGTCGGCTGAGCCGCACCTAACATCTCGAAGTCTGCGTTTTTGACCGCGCGGTCAAAAACTGCTGCTTTCGCCGCCTTTTTCGGCTATCACCGTCTGCAGGACTCGTGAAGTACGACTTCGCGGGCTATCTTCGGCACACGTCGCTGAATGAAAGGGCAGTAGATGAGCAGCACAATCCGAGAAGCCGATATCGGCTCGTCCAAGGTGACGCCGCTGCCGGCGCGTGCCGCCGCCAACACAGCCGTTCCACCGGACCATCGCATTGCGCGCAATCCCGGCATGAAGCTCGATCTCGGCTTCATGGAATCGGTGCGCAGCGTCAACCGCTCGGCGCTGGAACGGCGCGTCGCCAGCCTGACCAAGCGGCGCTCGATCAAGGCCGACAACCAGGCCGCCTGGCTGCTAAAGGCCGTCTCCTGCATGGATCTGACGACGCTGAATTCCAACGACACCGAGGAGCGCGTGCGCCGGCTCTGCGCCAAGGCGATCAATCCGTTCCGCCGCGACATCGTCGAGGGCCTGGGCATATCAGGTGAAACCATCCGCCCGGCCGCCGTCTGCGTCTACCATCCCTTCGTCACCACCGCCGTCGATGCCGTGCGCGGCGCCGGCATCCATGTCGCCGCCGTCTCCACCGCCTTCCCGCATGGTCTGGCACCCCTGTCGACCCGCCTGCAGGAAATCGAAGCCTCGGTCCGCGACGGCGCCGACGAGATCGACGTGGTCATTCCACGCGGGCTGGTGTTCGGCGCCAAATGGCGCGAGCTATACAATGAGATCGTCTCGATGCGCGCCGCTTGCGGTGACGCGCATCTGAAGGTCATCCTCGGCACCGGCGACCTCGCCACGCTGCGCAATGTCATGCTGGCCTCGATGGTAGCGATGATGGCAGGCGCCGACTTCATCAAGACCTCGACCGGCAAGGAAAGCGTCAATGCGACGCTGCCCGTCGGCCTCGCCATGGTGCGCGCCATCAGGGCCTATTTCGAGGAAACCGGCTATCTCATCGGCTTCAAGCCGGCCGGCGGCATTTCCACGGCCAAGGCCTCACTCGACTGGCTGGTGCTGATGAAGGAAGAACTCGGCCGCCCATGGCTGGAGCCGGACCTGTTCCGCTTCGGTGCGTCGAGCCTCTTGACCGACATCGAGCGCCAGCTCGAGCACCATCTGACCGGACACTATTCGGCCAATCATCGCCACGCGATGGCTTGAGAGATTTACCCCCACCCCGATCGGCAAGCCGATCGACCCTCCCACAAGTGGGAGGGGTGAAGGAGGCGCCCAATGAACATTCTCGACCGCTACCACGCCATGGAATACGGCCCGGCGCCGGAAGCCCGCAACGAGGCCGATGCGTGGCTTGCCGCGCGCGACTTCTCCAAGGCGCTGTTCATCGGCGGCGACTGGAAAGCCGCGTCCGGCGGCAAGACTTTCGAAACCAGCGAGCCGTCTTCCGGCAAGCTGCTGGCCAAGATATCCGACGCCAATGCCGTCGACATCGACGCGGCGGTTGCGGCGGCCACCAAGGCGCTGCCGAAGTGGTCGGCAGCCTCGGGCTATCAGCGCGCCAAGGTGCTTTATGCCATCGGCCGCGCCATGCAGCGCCACCAGCGCCTGTTCGCGGTGCTTGAGACAATCGACAATGGCAAGCCGATCCGCGAAAGCCGCGACATCGACGTGCCGCTGGCCATCCGCCATTTCATCCACCATGCCGGTTGGGCGCAGGCGCTGGACAGGGATTTCCCCGGCCACAAGGGTGTCGGCGTGGTCGGCCAGATCATTCCGTGGAATTTTCCGCTGCTGATGCTTGCCTGGAAGATCGCGCCGGCCCTCGCCGCAGGTTGCACCGTGGTGCTGAAACCAGCCGAGTTCACACCGCTGACATCAATCCTGTTCGCCGAGATCTGTGAGCGCGCCGGCGTACCGAAAGGCGTCGTCAACATCGTCCAGGGCGGGCCTGGGGCTGGTGCGGCCATCGTCAACCACCCCGGCATCCAGAAGATCGCTTTCACCGGCTCTTCCGAGGTCGGCAAGATCATTCGCAAGGCGACCGCCGGCTCGGGCAAGAAACTGTCGCTGGAGCTTGGTGGCAAGTCGGCCTTCATCGTCTTCGAGGATGCCGATCTCGACAGCGCCGTCGAAGGCCTGGTCGACGGTATCTGGTTCAACCAGGGCCAGGTCTGCTGCGCCGGTTCGCGACTGCTGGTCCAGGAAGGCATCGCCGACGCCCTGATCGCCAAGGTCAAGACGCGGATGAGCCGGCTGCGCGTCGGCAGCCCGCTCGACAAGAACACCGATATCGGCCCGCTGGTCGACGCCACACAGCTCGAGCGCGTCAAGGGCCTGGTCGCCGAAGGTGCCAGGCAGGGCGCCGTCTGCTGGCAGCCGGATGCGGCGCTGCCGTCTTCCGGCTACTACCATCTGCCGACGCTCGCCACAGGTGTTTCGCCGGCTAACATATTGGCGCAAGAAGAGGTGTTCGGCCCTGTTCTGGCGACCATGACCTTCCGCAACACCGAGGAAGCGATCGAGCTTGCCAACAACACGCGCTATGGCCTCGCCGCCTCGGTGTGGAGCGAGAACGTCAACCTTGCCCTGCACGTCGCGCCGCAATTGAAGGCCGGCGTGGTCTGGGTCAACGGCACCAACATGTTCGACGCCGCCTGTGGCTTCGGCGGCTACCGCGAGAGCGGTTTCGGTCGCGAAGGCGGGCGCGAGGGCATGTTCGAATATCTCACGGCGAAGCTGCCGCTCGGCCAGATCATCAAGCCGGCGACGACCTCCGCACAGCCGGTCGAGCAGGCCGACGGCTCGGCAATCGACCGCACGGCTAAGCTGTTCATCGGCGGCAAGCAGGTACGGCCGGACGGCAATTATTCGCTGGCTGTCGCCACCGCCAAGGGCAAGCTTGCCGGCGAGGTTGGGCTCGGCAGCCGCAAGGATATCCGCGATGCCGTCTCTGCCGCCCGCGGTGCCAAGGCCTGGCCGGAGGCGACCGCCTATAACAGGTCCCAGGTGCTCTATTATTTGGCCGAGAATCTTTCCGGCCGTGCCGGCGAGTTCGCCGCCCGTCTCACCGAATTGACCGGCGCTACGCCCAAGGCCGCGCGGGAAGAGGTAGAACAATCCATCGAACGGCTGTTCCTCTATGCCGGCCTAGCCGACAAGTTCGAGGGCCGCGTGCACCAGCCGCCGGCGCGTGCCGTGACGCTGGCGCTTCATGAACCGGTCGGCGTCGTCGGCATCGTCGCCCCCGACAGCTCGCCGCTGCTCGGCCTGATCTCGCTGGTCGCACCGGCGCTGGCCATGGGCAACACCGTGGTCGCGGTGCCTTCGGAGCGCTATCCGCTGCTGGCCACCGATCTCTACCAGGTCATCGAATATTCCGACATTCCCTCAGGCGCCATCAACATCGTCACCGGCCGCAGCTCCGAACTCGCCGGCGTGCTGGCCAAGCATGACGATGTCGACGGGCTCTGGGTGTTCGCCGATGCAGAGACCTGCGCCAAGGCGGAGGCCGAGTCCATCGGCAACCTCAAGCGCGTCTGGAGCGGCAATGGCCGCGGCATCGACTGGGCATCCGACGAAGCCGCCGGCGACGCCTTCCTGCGCCGCGCCGTCGAGGTCAAGAATGTCTGGGTGCCTTACGGCGATTAATGTATGTCGCCCAAAAGTGCGCAGCGGTTTTGGGGCAACGACATATATAAAGGCAAAGAGCCAAAGCGCGTCGCGCGCTTTGATCTCCCCCCGGCGCGGTAGAGATCGTGTTCGGGGTTGACGCATGGACAGATGTTCTTTAACGAGAAAAAACATCTTTATCAGTGAACGATCAACGGCGCAGGCTGCACGATCATGCGCGACTGGCACATGACGCCTTGGCCAGCCGCGGATTAGACCCGGACTATCCCTAGCGGACGAGGAGAACAGTATGGCTGATCTGGCAGGCAAGGTCGTTGTCGTCACGGCAGCGGCGCAAGGCATCGGCAAGGCGAGCGCGCTGGCTTTCGCAAAAGCTGGCGCCACCGTCTACGCCACCGACATCAACGAGGCACTGCTGGCGGAGCTCGCCAAGACGCCGGGGATCAAGACCCGCAAGCTGGACGTACTCAACGACGAAGCCGTCAACGCCGCCTTCGCCGAGATCGGTGTCGTCGACGTGCTGTTCAACTGCGCCGGTTTTGTCCATTCGGGCTCGATCCTTGAGATGAAGGACGGCGACCTCGATTTCGCGCTGAACCTCAATGTTCGCGCCATGATCCGCACCAGCCGGGCCGTGCTGCCCGGCATGCTGGAACGCGGCGACGGATCGATCATCAACATGGCCTCGCTGGCCAGTTCGACCAAGGGCGTGCCCAACCGCTTCGTCTACGGCCTGACCAAGGCCGCCGTCATCGGCCTGACCAAGGCGATCGCCGCCGACTATGTTGGCAAGGGCATACGCTGCAACGCCATTTGCCCCGGCACGGTCGAGAGCCCGTCGCTGCAGGACCGCATGCACGCGCAAGGCGACTACGATGCCGCCCGCGCCGCCTTCATCGCCCGCCAGCCGATGGGCCGGCTTGGCACGCCGGAGGAGATCGCGGATCTCGCCGTCTATCTGGCCGGCGCCACCTATACGTCAGGGCAGGCGTACAATATCGACGGCGGCTGGTCGATCTGACTGCGGAAATCTTGCGCGAGCCGGACGATTTGGCCCTTTCCCGGCGTTTGACAGGGGATCGAAGAGTCTGAAAATCCCGCGCGCCGCTATCTTGCATGGCGATCGCGCTTGTCCGTAGTCAGGTCGATGGGTACGGTCCGCCGGTTCCGCGAAGGCGCAATCGCCTTGGCGGAAAGTTTGCAAAAGGCCACGAGGCCGCAATCAGGAGAAGAATTTAGATGAAACTGCTGCGCTATGGCGAGGTGGGAAGCGAACGTCCCGGCCTGCTCGATGCGGATGGAACGATCCGTGATCTCTCCGCTCACGTTACCGATATCGGCGGCAAGACGCTCGATCCGGCATCGCTGGCGGCACTCGCCAAGCTCGATCCGAAGTCGCTGCCAGCGGTTTCCGGCAGCCCGCGCCTCGGCGCCTGCGTTGCCGGCACCGGCAAGTTCATCTGCATCGGCCTCAACTATTCCGACCATGCCGCCGAAACCGGCGCCACCGTGCCGCCGGAGCCGATCATTTTCATGAAGGCAAGCTCGGCCATTGTCGGGCCGGATGACGACGTGTTGATCCCCCGCGGCTCGGAGAAGACCGACTGGGAAGTCGAACTGGCCGTGATCATCGGCAAAACCGCCAAATATGTCAGCGAGGCCGATGCGCTCGACTATGTTGCCGGCTATAGCGTTGCCCACGACGTCTCCGAACGCGCCTTCCAGGCCGAGCGCCAGGGCCAGTGGACCAAAGGCAAGTCCTGCGACACGTTCGGCCCGACCGGCCCATGGCTGGTGACCAAGGACGAGGTAGCCGACCCGCAGAACCTCAAAATGTGGCTGACCGTCAACGGCAAGACGATGCAGAACGGCTCGACCAAGACCATGGTCTATGGCGTCAAGTATCTGGTTTCCTATCTCAGCCAGTTCATGTCGCTGCACCCCGGCGACATCATCTCCACCGGCACGCCGCCCGGCGTCGGCCTCGGCATGAAGCCGCCGGTGTTCCTGAAGGCAGGCGATGTGGTTGCACTGGGCATCGAAGGGCTGGGCCAGCAAAAGCAGACGTTCAAGGCGGACGTATAGAGGTTGCGCTGCCCCCTCATCCGGCCGCTTCGCGGCCACCTTCTCCCCGCTGGGGAGAAGAAGTGAGCGTCGGCGCTGACAATCTCCTCTCCCCTCGGGGAGAGGTCAGCCGAGCGAAGTGGAGGCTGGGTGAGGGGGCTGCGCCCGCCTACTTTAGCACCTTCCCATCAGCCCCAAACCTATATGTCTTCGCCGGATCCGGCGTCGCATAGAGCGTCGCACCCGGCTCTGCATCATAGACGCCGAAAATGCGCACGGTAATCAGCCCCGCCTTCTCGCAATCGAGATACAGATTGGTGTCGGCGCCGAGGTGCTCGGCGTGCACCACCGTTCCCTTCCAGGCGCCTGACTTCGGATCGACGGTCAAATGTTCCGGCCGCACGCCGATGGTCTTGGCGGTTTCGCCAAGCCTGGCGCCGTCGACGAAATTCATTTTCGGTGAGCCGATGAACCCGGCGACAAACTCATTTTCCGGCGAATTGTAGAGCTCCATCGGGCCACCGATCTGCTCGATTTTCCCTGCGTTGAGCACCACGATCTTGTCGGCCAGCGTCATCGCCTCGACCTGGTCGTGGGTGACGTAGATCATCGTCGCCTTCAGCCGGCGATGCAGCTGCGCGATCTCCAGCCGCGTGTTGACGCGCAGTGCCGCATCGAGGTTCGAAAGCGGCTCGTCGAAGAGAAAAAGCTTTGGCTCGCGCACCACGGCGCGGCCGATGGCGACGCGTTGGCGCTGGCCGCCGGACAGTTCGGCCGGCCGCCTCGCGAGATAGGGCTCCAGCGACAGCATCGAGGAGGCGATGCCAATGCGGCGCTCGATTTCGGCCGCCGGCGTTCCTGCCTGCTTGAGGCCAAGGCCCATATTGTTCTTCACCGTCAGATGCGGGTAGAGCGCATAGGTCTGGAACACCATGGCGATGCCGCGCTTGGCCGGCGGCGTGGCGGAGACGTCCGCGCCGTCGATCACCACACGGCCCGAGGTCGAATCCTCCAGTCCGGCAATGACTCTGAGCAAGGTCGACTTGCCGCAGCCGGACGGGCCGACGAAGACGACGAACTCGCCGTCGTTCACTTCGAGGTTGATGCCCTTCAGCACCTCGACCGGCCCGAAGGCCTTCTTCACGTTCTCAATGTTCAGCGAGCCCACGGCAGTCCTCCAAATTGGAATGTGGGCGCCAGGGCACCCCCTGACGACAATTCTGCGGTCACAATCGCACCGCCTTTCCACTGCGCACGCTCTCGTCGGCTGCAAGGCAGACCGCGAGCGATCTGACCGCGTCGTCCATGTGTTTGGTGAGATCCAGATCCTCGCGGATCGCCTTCAGCATGAAGGCCTGTTCGAGGTCGCAGAGGTCCTGGTGGCCGGGCTCGCCTTCCATCGACAGCATTTCGTCGGCCTTGAGAAACTTGCCGTCCGCGCCGGTCGCGGCGCTGTGCAGGCGAATGGTCGAGGTCTTGGTGTGGGTGTCGATGTCGTCGGACTTCACACCTTCCTTCATGACGATCGACACGCAGCCATTGGGCGAGATGACGTCCTTCACAAAGAACGCCGTTTCCGAAATCATCGGCCCCCAGCCGGCTTCGTACCAGCCGACCGAGCCGTCGTCGAACAGCACCTGCAAATGGCCGTAATTGTACATCGAGGCCGCCACCTCCTCGGTCAGCCGCACGCCCATGCCGCGCACCTCGACCGGCCTGGCGTCGGTGATCTGCAGCATGACGTCGAGATAGTGCACGCCGCAATCGACGATCGGCGACGTCGTCTGCATCAACTGCTTGTGCGTCTCCCAGGTGTGGCCTGAGGATTGCTGGTTGAGGTTCATGCGGAAGACGTAGGGGCCGCCGAGCTTGCGCGCTTCGGCGATCAGCCTGATCCAGGACGGGTGATGGCGCAGGATGTAGCCGATCACCAGCTTCTTGCCATTGGCCTTGGCCGCCGCGACGACGCGCTTGGCATCGGCCACGGTCGTTGCCAGCGGCTTCTCGACGAAGACATGGCAACCGGCTTCGAACGCCCTCACCGCATAGTCGGCATGGCTGTCGGAATAGGTGGCGATGCAAGCGACATCAGGCTTTTCGTCGCGCAGCGCCTCGTCGAAGGAGCGCCTGATGGCATAGCCCGACAGCCCGTCCGGCAACGGCACGTCCGAGCGGTTGATCAGCGCCGCGATCTGGAAGCCCGGATTGCTATGATAGGCCAGCGCATGGCTGCGGCCCATATTGCCGAGGCCGGCGACGACGACGCGAAGAGGTGTTTCAGAGTTCACTTGACGGCTCCGGACGTGATGCCGCGGATCAGCTGCCGCGAGAAGATGACGTAGAGGATCAGCACCGGCATGATCGCCAGCGACAGGGCTGCCAGGATGGCGTTCCAATTGGTGACGAACTGGCCGAGGAACAGCTGCGCGCCGAGCGTCACCGTCTTGGTTTCTTCAGACGGCGCCAGGATCAGCGGGAACCACAGATCGTTCCAGATCGGGATCATGGTGAAAACGGCGACGGTCGCCATCGAGGGCCTGACCAGTGGCAGCACCAGCCGGAAGAAGATGGTGTATTCCGACAGGCCGTCGATGCGGCCGGCATTCTTCAGATCGTCGGACACCTGCTTCATGAATTCCGACAGGATGAAGACGGCAAGCGGCAGGCCCTGCGCGGTGTAGACCAGGATCAGCGCCGTCAGCGTGTTGACCAGCCCGCTCGCCACCATCAGTTGCAGGATGGCGACGGTGCCCAGCCGGATCGGGATCATGATGCCGAGCGCCAGATAAAGCCCCATCAGCGAGTTGCCGCGGAAGCGGTATTCCGACAGCGCGAACGCCGCCATGGCGCCGAACAACAGCACGAAGAACAGCGAGGCGACGGTGACGACGAGGCTGTTCTGGAAATAGTGGATGAAGTCGCCCTGGCCGATCACCGTCGTGTAGCCGATCAGGTCGAAGGTTTTGGGCGTCGGCGGCGTCAGCGGCGCGCCGAAGATGCCCGCGCGCGACTTGAACGAGTTCATGATGACGAGGATCACCGGAAACAGCGCGATCGCCGTGTAGGTCAACAGGATCGCGTGGGCGCCGATGGTGCGGGGCACGGAACGGGTGGCGGTGCTCATTGGGAGGTCTCCTGACGCACACTTCCAAGGAATGGCGCCAAGGCACCCCCCTCTGTCCTGCCGGACATCTCCCCCGCAAGGGGGGAGATCGGATGTCGCGACTGCTTTCGCCAATCACCAACGCAGCAAGATGGCCGGCAAGGCCAACGCTGCCAATCTCCCCCCTTGCGGGGGAGATGGCCGGCAGGCCAGAGGGGGGTGTTCAAGCTCGACATCTCGCCCCTCAGAACTGGTAGCGACGCAGGCGCGTCTGGACGAGGAAGAGGTAGACGCAGACGCCGCCGAGGATGATCAGGAACATCATCGTGGCAATCGCCGCGCCCATATTGGGGTCGCCGGTCTGCAGCTGGAAGCCGAAGAAGGCGCGGTAGAGGAAGGTGCCGAGAATGTCGGTCGAATAGTTCGGCCCGGCGAGCGCGCCTTGCGCGGTGTAGATCAGGTCGAAGGCGTTGAAATTGCCGACGAAGGTGAGGATCGAGATAATGCCGATCGACGGCAGGATCAGCGGCAGCTTGATCTTCCAGAACTGTGAAAGGCCGGTAATCCCATCGCATTCGGCGGCCTCGATCACCTCTTCGGGGATCGACAGCAGGGCGGCATAGATCAGCATCATCGGGATGCCGACGAACTGCCACACCGAGATCAGGCTGAGTGCGGTCAGTGCATATTGCTCCTTGCCGAGCCACGGCGTGAACAGGCCTTTGAGGCCGACGAGATCCATCAGATGCGGCGCCACGCCCCACAGCGGCGACAAGATCAGCTTCCAGGCGAAACCGACGATGACGAAGGACAGGATGGTCGGAACGAAGATCGCGGTGCGGTAGAAGGCCGCGAATCTGAGTTTCGGGCTGGACAGAAGCGCCGCCAGCATGACGCCGATCGGGTTTTGCACGATCATGTGGATGATGAAGAACCAGGTGTTGTTCCTGAGCGCGTTCCAGAAACCCACCGACCAGTTGGGGTCGCCGAACAGGGTGCGGAAGTTTTGCAGCCCAACGAAGACCTGGTGCTGCTCGATGTTGCGGAACAGCGACAGCTGCAGCGTGCCGGCGAGCGGCAGGATCATGATCGCCGTGTAGACAAGCACGGCCGGCGCCAAGAAGATGCCGATGTGCCAGCGGAACGGTCTTTTCGGTCTGATATCTGCGGCCATGAGTTCGGTCCCCGCCGTCTCTCGGTTCCAAAGGGTATCGATCTAGATGATGCCTCGATGCACGGCCCGAACACTCTTGCCCGATGCGGCAAGAACAAAGGCCTGCGACTGATCAGCTAGCCTTCCCCACAACAGTGAGGGTAAGGCCGGGAGGCGGTGCCGACAATCGCAATCTGAATAGGTGCACTGTGAATGAGGTGGTCCGGAACCGGCCAGGCGTGCGCCCGGCCGGCTCCGTTGCCTGAGCTCTTACTTCGCCGGCTTGTACCAGCTGTCGAGGCCGGTCTGCAGCTTCTTGGCGGCAGCTTCCGGCGTATCGGTGCCGTTGATGACGTTGGCCGATTCGACCCAGGTCTCGTTCTCGAGGTTCGGCGTGCCGCGCGACAGGATCTGGTAGGTCGAACGGATCGTAGGCTTGCACTTGGCGCGCCAGGAGACGAATTCCTGCGCCAGCGGGTCTGCCATCTTCACCGGCGAGGAGTTCAGGCTGAAGAAGCCCGGCAGCGCGTTGGCGTAGATGGTGGCGAAATCCGGCGAAGCGACCCAGGACAGGAAGGTCTTGGCCGCATCGGCATTCTTCGAAGCCGCATTGAGGCCCATGCCGATATCGGTATGGTCGGAGATGTAGCAGGTGTCGCCGGCCTTCTCGACCGGCGGCGGGAAGGCGCCCATCTTGAACTGCGCCTGGGTGTTGAACAGGCCGATTTCCCACGAGCCGGCCGGAAAGATGGCTGCGCGGCCGAGCGTGAACAGGTTCTGGCTATCCGGATAGGTCTGCGCCTCGAAGCCATCGCCGAGATAAGGCTTCCACTTGGCCAGTTCCTCATAGGGCGCGACCCAGTCCTTGTCGGTCAGCTTCTGCTCGCCCTTGATCAGCGCCGCGCGGCCGTCCTCGCCCTTCCAGTAGTTGGGGCCGATGTTCTGGTAGCCCATGGTCGCGGCTTCCCAGAGATCCTTGGTGCCCATCGCCATCGGGATGTAGGTGCCGTCGGCCTTGATCTTGTCGAGCGCGGCGAAGAACTCGTCGCGGGTCTCCGGCACCTTGATGCCGAGCTTGTCGAAGGCGTCCTTGTTGTAGATGAAGCCGTGGATGACCGAGGCCATCGGCACGCAGAAGCTCGCCTTGCCGTCGTCGGTCTGCCAGGCGGATTTGGCGACGGGTGAGAAGTTCTCCATGCCGGGTAATGCCGAGAGGTCGGCAAGGTTGCCCTTCTTGAACAGCTCGAGCGACTTGTCGAATGGGCGGCAGGTGATCAGGTCGCCCGCCGAACCGGCGGCGAGCTTGGCGCCCAGCGCCGCGTCATATTCGGTCGGAGCCGACGGCGCGAACACCACCTTGATGCCCGGGTTCTTGGCTTCGAAGGCCGGGATCAGCTTGTCCTTCCAGATGGCAAGGTCGTCACCGCGCCAGCTTTCGATGTTGAGCGTTACGTCTGCGGCAGAAGCAACCCCGGCCGAGCCGAGAATGCTGGTGCCCAAAAGCAGTGCCGTCAGTAGTTTCGTTGTCATGCTCAGTCTCCCTGTTGACCTTTTTCAGGTTCGGTTTTGATGAGAACGGAGGCAGTGCGCCCTTTGCTCCCCTCTATCGCGGAAAGGGCCGGCCGCAGCTTCTGGCCGGCCTCTTCCAGTATCTTCTGCGCCGCGTCAGTGCTGTCGGCGCCGGCGGCGAGCAGAATGGCGGTCTTGACCGCGCCGCCGCTCTTCTCGAGCAGGCGGGCCGCCTCGTCCGTGTCGCGCCCGCTGACGGCGGCGACGATGCGCGCCGCGCGGTCGCGCAGCTTGATGTTGTCGGCCATGAGATTGACCATGTAGCCGTCATGCACATGGCCGAGATGGATTGCGGTCAGCGTCGACAGCATGTTGAGCGCGATCTTCTGGGCGGTGCCGGCGCCCATGCGCGTGGAGCCGGCGATCAGCTCCGGCGGCGTTTCGAGCAGGATAGCGGTTTGCGCCTGGCGCAGCAGAGCCGAGTTCCGGTTGTTGGCGATGCCGATGGTGGCAGCCCCACGGCGGGCAGCCTCCTCGATGGCCCGCACCGCATAGGGGGTCGTGCCACTGGCGGAAATGGCGATCAGGCAGTCGCCCTTGCCGAGGCCTGCCTCGGCAACCGCTGCCGCAGCCTCCTCGGTATCGTCTTCCGGCCCTCCGGCCAGCGTGCGGAAAGCGTCGTCGCCGCCGGCGATCAGGATGGCGATGCGGTCGCGGTGAATGCCGAAGGTGCCCGGCAACTCCAGTGCATCGGCCAGTGCCATCAGGCCTGAGCTGCCGGCTGCGGCGTAGGCGAGCTTGCCGCCGCTCTTCAGCCTGCCGGCAATGATCTCGGCGGCCCTGGCGATGGATGGAATGGCGTGGCGCACGACCTTGGCGGCTTCGATCTGCGCATCGGCCAAATAGGAAAGGACGGTGTCCGGAGCCTGGATATCCAGCCCCTCGGCATTTTTGTGAAGCGCTTCGGTGCGCGTTTCGGCCATCCCGGTTCCTCCAATACCAGAACAATACCAAAAAAATACCACTTGTCCACACGCATTAACGAATTCGCTGGTCGGAAATCGCTGAATCGACGAAATACGCAGATTTTTCAATAAAATACGGCTGAATCTTTTTGAAACGGAAATTAACCCTTGGCTATTGGTATTTTATTGGTATTATCCGCCTGGAGGAGAAATCACGTGAATTTCGTGCTCGGAATCGATGGCGGCGGCACCAGCTGCAGGGCCGCCCTGGCAACGGCGGACGGCATGGTGATCGGCCGCGCCAAAAGCGGCGCCGCCAACATCCGCACCGACCTGACCGGCGCCCGCTTGAACATCGTCGAGGCCGCGCGGCAGGCGTTCCTCGCCGCCGGGCAGGATGCGGAATTGATCCCGCGAACACCCGCAATTCTCGGCCTTGCCGGCGCCAATGTCGGCACCTACCGGCAGCAGCTCGAAGCGATCCTGCCGTTCAGCATCAGCCGCGTCGAGACCGACGCCGAGATCGCACTGGAAGGCGCCGTCGGCTCCGGTGACGGCGCCATGGCGATCCTCGGCACCGGCACCGCCTATATGGCGCGCAGACAAGGCAAATCGCGCGCCATCGGCGGCTGGGGCTTCCAGGTTGGCGACCAGGGCAGCGGCGCCCGTATCGGCCGCGACCTGCTCGAACAGACACTGCTTGCCTATGACGGCGTTCGCGCCGGTTCGCCGCTGACGCAGAGCATGCTGGCCGTCTTCCGCAACAACCCGGAGGACGTCGTCGAATTCACCACCAATGCCAAGCCGGGCGACTTCGGCGGCTTCGCGCCCAAGGTGTTCGAGCATGCCGAAAAGGGCGACAGCGTCGCCAACTGGATCCTCGACAGGGTGGTCGCCGACGTCGAAGCCTCGCTCGGCGCGCTCGACCTTGCCGACGACGCGCCGCTGTGCCTGCTCGGCGGGCTGGCGCCGCTCTACGCGCCGCGGCTGTCTGCCCGCTATCGGGCGCTGCTGAAGCCGCCGCTCGACGACGCGCTGGGCGGCGCGGTGCAGATGGCGGTTCGCCTTTTCGCCGGACACGCGGAGGCAACTCGATGAGCGAGGCCGCCGACCAGATCTTCGCCACGCTCAAACATCAGGCGCAAAGCGGCGCGCCGCTTTATCTGCAGCTTCGCAAGAGCATCGAGGACGCGGTCAATCGCGGCCTGATCGGGCCGGGCGACGCGCTGCCTTCCGAGCGCGACATCGCCACCAAGGCCGATATTTCGCGGGTTACCGTGCGCAAGGCGGTGCAGGACCTAGTCAAGGGCGGCATCCTGGTGCAGCGCCACGGCTCCGGCACCTTCGTGGCGCCGCGCATGGAGCGTGTCGAACAGTCGCTGTCGCGGCTGACCTCGTTCACTGAGGACATGGCGCGGCGCGGCATGGCTGTGCGTTCGGCATGGCTCGACCGCGGCCTTTACGCACCTTCGCCCGACGAGATGATGGTGCTCGGCCTGTCGTCGAGCGAACTGGTGGCGCGGGTGGCGCGCCTGCGCATCGCCAACGACACGCCGCTGGCGATCGAGCGCGCCTCGCTGTCGGCAAGCGTCTTGCCCGACCCGGCCGATATAGGCTCCTCGCTCTATGCGGCGCTGGAATTGACCGGCAACCGGCCGGTGCGCGCCGTGCAGCGCATTTCCGCCGCCAATCTCGGCGACAGCGACGCGCGCCTGCTCGAAGTGCCGCCAGGCATCGCCGGCCTGCACATCGAACGCATTTCTTATCTGGCGAGCGGCAAGGTGATCGAATTCACCCGCTCTATATACCGGGGCGACGCCTATGATTTCGTCGCCGAACTGCGGCTGACAGGGCCGAGCGAAGAGGGCCGACCATGAGTAAAGAGCCAACCAAGTCGACCGATGTGACCCATATGCGGCGCGAGATCGAGGAGATCCCGCAAGCCGTCGCCCGTCTGCTCGATGGCTCAGGCACCATGCTGACCGAGGCCGGGCGCGGCATCCGCGAACGCGACCCGCAGTTTGTCGTCACCGTGGCGCGCGGCTCGTCCGACCATGCCGCCACTTTCATGAAGTATGCCGTCGAGCTTACCGCCGGCCTCGCCGTGGCGTCGGTCGGACCGTCCATCGCCTCGATCTATGGCCGAAAGCTCAGGCTCGCCGGCTCGGCCTGCCTGGCGATCTCGCAGTCGGGCAAGAGCCCCGACATCGTCGCCATGGCCGAAACCGCGCGTGCCGGCGGCGCGCTGACCGTCGCCATCACCAACACCGCCGATTCGCCGCTGGCGCGTGCCTCGGACTATGCCATCGACATACTGGCCGGCCCCGAGCGCAGCGTGGCGGCAACCAAGACCTTCATCAATTCCGCCGTTGCCGGTCTCGCTTTGATGGCGCATGCCACCGGCGACGAAGCGCTGCTGGTGGCACTGGCCGGCTTGCCGGAGCATTTCCGCAAGGCGATCGCCTGCGACTGGATGAGCGTGCTGGCCGAAACGATCGAGAAACAGAAATCGCTGTTCATTCTCGGCCGCGGCCCGTCGGCGGCGATGGCCAATGAGGCGGCACTGAAGTTCAAGGAGACCTGCGGCATTCATGCGGAGGCCTACAGCGCCGCCGAAGTCATGCATGGCCCGCTGGCGCTGATCGGCCCCGATTTTCCGGTGTTGGCGCTGGCCGCGCGCGATGCGTCCGAACCGTCCATCGCCGAGGCCGCCGACAGCCTGGCGGCCAAGGGCGCGCCGGTGTTCGTCACCTCCGCACTTGGCAAACGCGCCGTGCGCCTGCCGCATGTCGCCACCGGGCACCCGCTGACCGATCCGCTGACGCTGATTGTGTCCTTCTACATGTTCGTCGAGGCCTTTGCCCGCCACCGCGGTCTTGATCCGGATACGCCGCGCAATCTTCGCAAGGTGACGGAGACAGTATGAACGATCGCTTTGCCCTGACTGGTGCCCGGATTTACGACGGGGACGACTGGCATGAAGGCCACGCGCTCGTCGTGCGCGACGGCCTCGTCGAGGCTATTTTGCCCACCAGCGCCATCCCCTCGGATATCCGCGTCGTCGAGACTGGCGGTGGCGTGCTGGCGCCGGGCTTCGTCGACCTGCAGGTCAATGGCGGTGGCGGCGTCATGCTCAACGACCATCCCGATGTCACCTCGATCGAAACCATCTGCAAGGCGCATGCGCCCTTCGGCACGACGGCGCTGCTTGTGACGCTGATCACCGACACGCCCGGCGTCACCGCCGCCGCCGTCGCCGCCGGCGAAGCAGCGGCGCTGCGGAAGGTGCCGGGCTTCCTCGGCCTGCATCTCGAAGGCCCGCATCTGTCGATCGCGCGCAAGGGCGCGCATGATCCGGCGCTGATCCGGCCGATGACGGACGCCGACCAGGCGATGCTGATCGCGGCGCGGCAAAAGCTGCCGGTGCTGCTCACCACCATAGCGCCGGAATCCGTCGAACCGGCGCGTGTCTCGGCACTCGCCAAGGCCGGCATCGTCGTCAGCCTTGGCCATTCCGACACCGGCTACGCCACCGCCAGTACCTTTGCCGAGGCCGGCGCCTCGATGGTCACCCATCTGTTCAACGCGATGAGCCAGATCGGCAATCGCGAGCCCGGGCTGGTGGGCGCGGCCATCGACATCGGCGCGTTGTCGGCCGGTCTCATCGCCGACGGCATCCATGTCGATCCCGCCACCATCAAGATCGCGCTGCGCGCCAAGCAAAGTCCCGGCAAGATCGTGCTTGTCAGCGACGCCATGGCGACGATCGGCACCGACATGACCTCGTTCACGCTGAACGGCCGCACCATCTACCGCAGGGACGGCAGCCTGCGGCTTGCCGACGGTACACTGGCGGGCGCCGATCTCGACATGATCTCTGCCGTGCGTTTCATCCACCGCGTAGTCGGGGTCGAGCTTTCCGAGGCCTTGCGCATGGCCTCGCTCTATCCGGCGCAGGCGATCGGCCAGTCGCACCGGCTCGGCCGCTTCGCCAACGGCACGGCCGCGGACATGGTCGCGCTGTCGGACGATCTCGACACGAAGGGCGTCTGGATCGGCGGCGAAAAGGTTTTTGCGGCCGGTTCCGCCACTGCGTTGATTTCAGGTTCAAGTCGGCTGACGTCATGAAACCTTTTGATTTTGAGGTCGTTGTCGGAGCGTATGTCCGAGGCGAAACCCAAATTGAAACAGGCCGACGGCATCAAACCGCGCGATGCCTTGAAGCCGCGACAGCAAGCGCCGCGTGACCAGAGGCCACGCCACGAGAAGTTGCGCGAAAAAAAGCCGTCGGCCGCCGAAGCTGCCCCCGAGGTCGACGGCCAGCCGGGACCGCCACCGGAGGCTGTCGAGCCCGATCCGCAACTGACGCTCGAAGAGGCCGAGCAGGCGCGCAAGAAATATCTGCTGCGGCGTTTCTGGATCAGCGCGCGCGGTTACTGGAGCCGGCGCGGCGACCGGCTCGCCTGGCCGTTCACGATCGGGGTGTTGCTTCTAATCTGCATCAATATCGGCTTCCAGTATGGCATCAATGTCTGGAACCGCTCGATGTTCGATGCGCTCGAGCAGCGCAACGCCCGCAGCGTCTACTTCCTCAGCGCGCTATTCGTACCGCTGGTGATCTGCAGCGGCAGCCTTGTCGTCGCGCAGGTTTACCTGCGCATGACGATCCAGCGCCGCTGGCGTTCCTGGCTGACCACCGCGGTCATTGCGCGCTGGCTGGCAAGCGGTCGCTACTACCAATTGAACCTCGTCGGCGGCGACCACCAGAACCCCGAGGCCCGCATGACCGAGGATTTGCGCATCGCCACCGAGTCGCCGGTCGATTTCATCGCCGGCGTCCTCAACGCGTTCCTGTCGGCCTCGACCTTCATCGTCGTGCTGTGGACCATCGGCGGCGCGCTCACCCTGCCGATCGGCAGCGAGAGCATTACCATTCCCGGCTTCCTAGTCATCACCGCGATGATCTATGCCGCCATCACCTCGACCTCGATGGTGGTCATCGGCCGCCATTTCGTCCGGCTCTCCGAGCAGAAGAACCAGGCGGAAGCCGAATTGCGCTACACGCTGACGCGCGTGCGCGAAAACGGCGAGAGCATCGCCTTGCTGGGCGGCGAGGAGGAGGAGCGCAGCGGCATCGACAGGAATTTCGGCCATGTGCTCAGGCAATGGGCGCTGCTGACGGGCCAGCACATGCGCACGGCGGCGGTGTCGCAGGGATCGAGCCTGTTTGCGCCGGTCGTGCCGATCCTGCTGTGCGCGCCAAAATTCCTCGAAGGCTCGATGACGCTTGGCGAGGTGATGCAGGCAGCGTCTGCCTTTGGCATCGTGCAAGGCGCGTTCGGATGGCTGGTCGACAACTACCCGCGTCTTGCCGACTGGAACGCCTCGGCGCGGCGCATCGCCTCGCTGATGATGTCGCTCGACGGGCTCGAGCGTGCGGAGCAGAGCGACGCGCTCGGACGCATCCAGCACGGCAAAACCGAAGACGGTGCGATGCTCAGCCTCGACGATCTCTCCGTCACGCTCGACGACGGCACCTCCGTGGTCAAGGAAACCGAGGTTGCGATCGAACCGGGTGAGCGCGTGCTGGTGGCTGGCGAATCCGGCTCGGGCAAGTCGACGCTGGTGCGGGCCGTTGCTGGCCTGTGGCCATGGGGCGGCGGCAGCGTCAATTTCCACGCCGACAGGCGACTGTTCATGCTGCCGCAACGCCCCTACATCCCCTCGGGCACGCTTCGCCGCGCGGTCGCCTATCCCGCGGCGGCGGACAAGTGGACGATCAAACAGATCAAGGCCGCCCTCGACAAGGTCGGCCTTGCCTATCTTGCCGAAAGGATCAAGGAAGAAGCGCCATGGGACCAGACGCTGTCGGGCGGCGAAAAGCAGCGCCTCGCCTTCGCGCGCCTGCTGCTGCACCGCCCCGATATCGTCGTGCTGGATGAAGCAACCTCGGCGCTCGACGAGAAGAGCCAGGACACCATGATGGCGACGGTGATCCGCGAATTGCCTGATGTCACCATCATCAGCGTGGCGCACCGGGCCGAGCTGGAAGCCTTCCACAGCCGCAAGATCACCCTCGAACGGCGCGAGGGCGGCGCCAAGCTTGTCAGCGACATCAATCTCGCCCCACGCAAGCGCAACCTGCTGAAGCGCGCCTTGTGGGGTTCCGGCAGCCGGGCCGAAAGGCCGCGCAAGGAGTAAGGCGCCCCTGCCCCAGCGCAACTATGATGCGTATATGTCCTTGTAGGTGTCGCGCAGCAGGTTCTTCTGTACCTTGCCCATGGTGTTGCGCGGCAGTTCATCGACGAAGATCACCCGCTTCGGGTGCTTGTATTTCGCCACCCGCCCGGCGATGGCGCCGAGAATTTCGGCATCGGTGATCGGCGATGACGGCGCACGCACGACGACGGCGGTGACGCCTTCGCCGAAATCCGGATGGGCAACGCCGATGACGGCGCTTTCGCTAACCCCGTCGAGCGCGTCGATCTCGCTTTCGAGTTCCTTCGGATAGATATTGTAGCCGCCCGATATGATCAGGTCCTTGCCGCGGCCGACAATGTGGACGTAGCCGTCGGCGTCGACCATACCGAGATCGCCGGTGATGAAAAAACCGTCGGCGCGGAATTCCGCCTTGGTCTTCTCCGGCATACGCCAATAGCCGCCGAAGACGTTGGGGCCTTTGACCTCGATCATGCCGACCTCACCCTGCGCAAGTGCTGCGCCGCTGTCGGGATCGGCGATGCGAAGCGTGACGCCGGGCAAGGGGAACCCGACCGTACCGGCGCGCCGCTCGCCCTCATAGGGGTTCGAGGTGTTCATGTTGGTCTCGGTCATGCCGTAGCGTTCGAGGATCGCGTGGCCGGTGCGCTCGCGCCAGGCCTTGTGCGTCTCGGCCAAAAGCGGCGCCGAGCCGGAAATGAACACACGGATGTTTTTTGCCGCCTCATGGGCCAGCCCATCCTGCTGCAGCAGGCGCACGTAGAAGGTCGGCACGCCCATCAGGGCCGTGGCACGCGGCATCAGCGAGACGATGCGGGCCGGATCGAACTTCTGCTCGAACAGCATCGAGGCGCCGGCCATCAGGACGACATTGGTGGCGACGAACAGGCCGTGCGTGTGGAAGATCGGCAATGCGTGGATCAGCACGTCGTCTCCAGTGAAACGCCAGTGCTCGACCAGCACGCGCGCGTTCGAAGCAAGGTTCTCGTGGCTGAGCATGGCGCCTTTCGAACGGCCGGTGGTTCCCGACGTGTAGAGGATTGCCGCGAGGTCATCCGACCCGCGCGCCACGTCATGAAAATCCGTCGGCAGCCGCGAGGCCTGGTCGGTCAGCGATCCCCGGCCGTCGCGGCCGAGCGTGACGGTGACGGCGCCCGTCTTTTCCGCCAGCGCGCCGATATCGGCCGCTCTTGCCGGATCGCAGACGACCAGGCGTGGTTCCGCGTCGCCGAAGAAATACTCCAGCTCGGCCAGCGTATAGGCGGTGTTGAGCGGCAGGAAGACGGCGCCGGCTCGCAAGCAGGCGAGATAGAGCATGACCGCTTCCGGGCTCTTCTCGACCTGCACGGCAATGCGGTCACCGGGTTCGACATCCAGTTGCAAGAGCGCATGCGCAAGCTGCGCAGAGCGGGCCAGCATATCGCCATAGGTGAGCAAGCGGCCATCATCGGTCTCCATCAGCAAGCGCGCTGGCGCCGGCATCCGGGACCGGAACGCATCGAACAGATGATTGCTCATGAAGACTTCCTGGGGTGCTACGGCGCTGAGCATGCGCCTGTCGCGGCATGCCCCGGCGGCGAGAGTTCGCGGTTCTTGGCCGCGCCGTCAAGCCCGCCGACAGCGGTTCACGCCGGCCGCTCTCCACGCAGGCTGAGCGCAAGAAACGAGCGCAAGAGACCCGCCAGGAAACGACTGCTATCGCCGAGCGCGTTTGCCGGCGAGTTCCTTCGTTTCGTCGTCCTGCTCGAAGCGCTTCATGCACATGGCGGCAGTCAACCGGTAGTGGTTGAGCAGTGCCTCGACGGCGCCGTCGGCATTGCCGTCCAGGGCACATTCGGCGATCAGGCGATGCTCGCCGAAATCGTCGCGCTGGACGCCTTCGCCATCATTGGCCATTTGCCGGTAGCGATAGGCGTGATCGGAGAGCTGGTCGCAAAACCCCACCAGCCATTGCGACCGGCAGGCCGAAATCAGCACCCTGTGAAAGATGCGATGCAGCCTCTCCCAATCGGGATTGAGCGAGACGAGGTTCTGCGGCGAAAAACGTGACGCACGGCCCAGGCGATGCAGCGCCAGCACGAGTTGTTCTTCCCATTCGGCGGTGCGGTGGACGATGGATTCGCGAAGCGCCCGCTCCTCGAGCCAGCAGCGGGTGCGCGTCAGCTCTTCGAGTTCCGGCGCACTGACCGGCATGATGAAGAAGCCGCGCTGGTCGTGCCGGCCGAGAAGTCCTTCCGAGGCGAGGCGATTGAGAGCCTCGCGGACAGGTGAGGCGCCGGCCCCATATTTGGAGACAACCCATTCGACCCGCAGTTTGCTCTCGGTTTCAAGGACACCGCCGAGAAGATCGTCCCGCAATTGCTGATAGACCGTACTCGCAAGCGTGCTCTTCGGTCCCGCAGCGTCGTCGTTCAGATTGGCAGCTCCGTATGTCATAGCGACTCCTTGTCCCCAAGACTTGGCCTGGGCGATTCGAGTCTGAAAGCATTCGCCGTCTCGTACTTGTACCATACAGCGCGAGCATTCGCTGCTCAAGCAGAAGATCACGCTATTGTACTTTAGCACGAAGGAATATGCGGCATTCCGGAGCTCAATGCTGTAATTCCGCGCATTTTCACAACCTGTGGAAACTTAACATGTTTTGTATGCACGCAGGAGAATCTGTCTTTCTGTTCTTTTGTATGCGCGCGAGATCAACTGTCTGCTTTGGGCATAGGCCGGCGGACCTTGAGACCGAATCAGGCAACCGCTCAGCCCGATGCCGTTGCGCATCAGATCTTCACAAGCCCCGCCCGGGACCAGAACCTTAGCCGGCATGTCGGGCCGACCGCGGGAACACCGCCGGTCAGCCGGCTGCGTTGTCGGCTGCCGTCCTGATCGCCTGGATGTTCTGACGATAAGCCTCGACGCTGCCGCCTTTGAAGATGGCGGCGCCCGCCACCAGCACGTCGGCGCCGGCAGCGGTGACCAGCGGCGCGGTCTCGGCTGAAACACCGCCGTCGATCTCGATGCGGATCGGCCGGCCGCCGATCAGGGCCTTGACCCGCTTCACCTTGTCGACGACCGCCGGGATGAAGGCCTGGCCGCCGAAGCCCGGATTGACGGTCATGATCAGGATCAGGTCGAGCCGGTCGAGCACGTATTCGACCACGCTTTCCGGCGTCGCCGGATTGAGCGACACACCGGCCTTCTTGCCAAGGTTCCTGATGGTCTGCAGCGAGCGGTCGAGATGCGGGCCGGCCTCGGCATGGACGGTCAAACCGTCGCAGCCGGCCTCGGCAAAAGCGGCCAGATAGGGGTCGGCCGGGGCAATCATCAGATGGCAGTCGAAGAAGGCCTTGGTGCGGTTGCGGATCGCCTTGATCACCGGCGGGCCAAAGGTGATGTTGGGCACGAAATGCCCGTCCATAACATCAAGATGGATCCAGTCGGCGCCGGCCGCCGCCACCGCTTCGACCTCATCGCCGAGTTTGGAAAAATCCGACGCCAGCACCGATGGTGCAATCAGGGTCTTTCTGCTCATGGGTGCGGCCTTTCCGAGTGTCCTTCTCGTTCGGCCACCCTATCGACTGCCTAATGTGCCACAGCCGACTTGTCGAGGGTGCAGGCGCGGGCACCGCGCAGGCTGACGTGCCAGCATCCCCGATCACGTGCGGCCAATTCCCGCTTGCCCCCACAGCTACGAAGAAAAACCCGCCGAATTGCTCCGGCGGGTTTCTGGTCTCGTGTCGAGCAGTGGTTATTGCTGCTGGAGTTTCAGGATTCTGTCTGGAACCGGATCCTGTTGCTGTTCGACCTGCGGCCTGCGCCGTGGCAATACCTGCTGCAGCAGCAGGCCGGGGTTGAGCTCCAGCGACGGTTGTCCGCGGACGGGCCGGCAGTTCGGATAGCGCCCGATCGTGCCTTCCGGGCAGCGCCGCCTGATGATCGGCTGGCATTGGCCATTGATCATCTGCGAGCCCGGTGCGCATTCCACCTCCTGTCTGGGCTTGCGGCATGCGCCGTTGATCACCTGCGTCCCACGCGGGCAGACACACTCGCCGCGCTTGTTGTGGACCTGGCCGCGTATGTCGCATTGCTCCTGCGTCGGCTGCTTGCGCCGGCAGGCATTGCCCCGCACCTCGGTACCCCTCGGGCAGACACAAATGCCGTTGGCGTCGTGGACCTGACCACGGATGGTGCACTGCTCAGGCTTTGGCCGGATCGGACGGCAGGCGCCGTTTCTGACCTCGGTACCCCTTGGGCAGGCACAATCGCCATCCGCGTCGTGGATCTGACCACGGATGATGCACTGCTCAGGCTTCGGCTGGATCGGGCGGCAGGCACCATTGCGCACCTCGGTCCCTCTCGGGCAGACGCAGTCTCCATCGGCGTCGTGAACCTGACCACGGATCGTGCACTGCTCAGGCTTTGGCTGGATCGGGCGGCAGGCATTGCCCCTGATCTCGGTTCCCCTGGGGCAGACACAATCGCCATCCGCATTGTGGACCTGGCCACGGATGGTGCACTGCTCGGGCTTGTCGGTCCTGACACATCTGCCGTTCTCGAGCCCGGTTCCGCGTGGGCAGACGCAACGTCCGTCCTCGGTGCGGATCTGGCCTTCGAGCAGCACACAGCGCTTCGGCTGTTCCGGCTTCGGCACGATACCACCGCCCGGCGAGCACTGGCCGTTGCGGTAGGTAGTGCCTTCCGGGCAAACGCAGCGGCCGGCATCGTTCATGACGAAGCCTTGCGAGCATTCCTTCTTCGTCTCCTGGCTAATGGTGAAGGGATGGCAGGCATAGGCCTTGCCACGATCGCCCTGCACATTGGTCTGATCGCCGCCGAGCACCTCGCCACCGCCTTGCACCCGTGTCTCGGGAGAGAGCACGCCGACGCAGTTCTGGCCGCTGACATTGCCCTGCAGATTGGCCAGGCGACCGTCGTCGGGAATGACCACGGTGACATGGTGCACCTGGCTTTCGCCGGCGCCGAGCGTCAGGTTGGCAATGCAGGACGCAGGCAAGGTTGCCGGTTCCGGCGAACAGCCAAAGGGCGGATCGATCGACGTGATCTCAACGCCTTCCAGCCTGCCGAGACCCTCCACGCCGATCGCATCGCCAATGCGGACCGGCCCGGAGAAGGGGGTCGTTCCGTCATTGGTGATAGTGATCTCGAACGAACAGGGTTGGCCGAGCCTGCATTCACGGTCGCCGGTCTTTTCGACACGGATGGTCGAAGAACCGCCGCCCTTGGCGCAGGCCTGGCCAAAGGGATAGACGACGTCGTCGCCCGGTGCCGGCCCATAGGAGCCGCGCGCGCAGTTTTCGAACGCGCCATTGGCCGAGACCGTCACGTCGAAGTGGCGGCTGGTTCCAGGTACCATGACGGCACCGGGAATCTGGCACGACAGCGCGTTGGCCGGAACCGGTCCACACGCCCATTCCGCACCGTCAGGGGTGACGGTCTGGATCTGGACAGGCGCGCCGCCGGCAACCAGCGTGGCGGCATCGTTGACCCGCACCGGGCCGGTGGGGGCAGCGGTGCCAAGGCTGATGACGGTGATGCGGCAAGAGATGACCGCAGCGCCGGCGAGCGAGCCGTTGCACACCTTGGCGATGCGCAAGGTCGGCTTGCCGCCATTGGGATGACGGAAGCGTTCCTTTGCGCAGGCCTTGTTGTTGGTGAGATCGTTTTCACCGGGGATGGGCTTCACCGTCGCGCAATTCTCGACAGTATCCGACTGGTAGCCGGCCGGCATGACCGCCTTGACGACGATCGGCGTCGAGCCGCCCGGAGGCAGCGAGATGCCCGCATTGTCGCAGCGGAACAGCCCGGGGCCGGTTGGTGCGCAGGTCCATGGCGGGCTCGGGCCGAAGGTCGAGGAGGCTGGCGCGCCGCCGGGATAATTGTCGATGACCGTCAGCGGTCCATTGTAGGTGGCGCTGCCGTTGTTGATGATGTCGATCACGAAGTAGCAGATGCCGTCGGCCGTGCAGACCGGGATACGGGCACGCTTCTTCAGGATCAGGTCGACCTTCTTTTCGACCGGCGGCCGGCAGTCGCGGTCGCGATCGCCACGCCGGCAGACCGGGATCGAGGCACAGCCGCGGTCGTTCGACTGGCTGCCGAACAGTGGCTTGTCGCTGGCCCCGTAATTATAGGTGGCGCAGTTGCGCAAGACGCTGCCTTGCCAGCCTCCGGCCGGCTTGAAGCCGAGCTTGAGGTCGACGGAGGCCCCCGGATTGAGCGTGGTCACCGGATGGGTGCAAATCATAGGGGTGGTGCCGGGTACGCAGACCCAGGGCGGATTGGGCCCTGAATCGAGTGTCGAGCCGGCCGGCAGCGTCACCTCGTCGAGCACGATCTTGCCGTGGTAGGCACCGGTGCCGACATTGGTGACCCTGATGGTGAAGTCGCAGCCGCCGCCCATCGTGCAACGCGTCACGTCGGCGCGTTTCTCAACCTTGAGGTCCGGCTCCTTGTCCTTGGGCGGGCACCTCTGGTCACGCGGGATGACGATGTCGATGGTCTGCGTGCAGCACAGGCCCCAGCCTTCCTTCGGACCGGCATAGGTTTCGATGCCGGTGACGATGAGGTGGATGACGTCGCCGGGCGATGCGCCGACGATCTTCCAGTTGAGCACACCGCCGCCCGCCGGCACCAGTTGGGTGTCGGGGATGACGGTGACGCCTGATGTGGTCGTCGAAACCTGCACCCATTTGCCGCCCATCTCCGGGCCGACCGGCATGTGGTAGATGAAGGCACCGCCGCCGGGCACGCAGTCGACGGTGCCGCGCTCCACCTTGAAGCATTCCTTGCCGGGAGGTGGCGGCGGCGGGTTGCACTTGGTGACGTCGATCTTGATCGAGGTCTTCACGCCGGTCTTGAAGTCGCCGTCGTCGGGCTTGCTCGGATCCTGCGACGGGATGATGGTCCCGGTGCCCGGTCTGGCGGTCACCTTGATCATCCCGTGGTTGTCGACGATCGTCGGCGCGGGAAATGCCGCATGATCGATCTTGGCCGTGATCTTGAAGTTGATGACGCGCTCGTTGGGAGCGCCGGCGCCGTCGAGATCGGAAGTGGAGATGCGGAAGTCTGAAACAACAGCGGTATCGTTGGGACCCGCCGAGGTGCTGATCGTCGCGCCCGGCAGTGGTCCGCCGGATGAATCCGTGCCGTCGCCGGACACATTGACGTTGACGATCTCAAGGCCGTGCGGAAGCTGGTCCTTGAAGTCGACCCGGACCTTCTTCAGCCTGGCCTCAAGGCTTGGGTCGGCAAGGCCCTGCGGATCGCCGCGCAGGCCGAAGCTCAGCGAATAGACGACGTAGTCGCAGCCTCGTTGAGTGCCTTTCTTGGTGAAGAAGGGTACGACCCGGTCGGGCCTCGGAGTGATGACGCGCGAACTGTCGAGATCGAGCTTCAGCTCCGGGGTGATCGGGGCAGCGCCTTCCGCAAAGCCTTGCACCGGGGTTAGCATGGCGACCGCGATACCGGCCGCCATCAGCCAGCGCGCGCCGCGCCTGGCGTATGACAGGGGTTTCATGATCGTCTCCACGACGGTTTCTTGAGTGTTGGTTGCGAATGGGGAGAGTGCGAGATTTTTCATCTTCCCCTCCTCAACGTTCGCAGCTGACGGCTGGGGTTCGGAGCGGCAAGATCATCTTGCAGCAAGGGTAGTAGCCACCCTTGTCCTTGTCGGACTTCCTGTAGAAGCAAAGTCCAACATCCACTCTGTCGCCCGGATAGTGGCCGGTAATGTCGATCGTGTAAGGCTGGCCGGGCGCATGCGACTGGAATGACGTCACCCCGACGCCTGGCGTCCTGGACTTTGTCTCATTCGAAGGTTGGGCCTTTATCGAATCGCCGCCGAAGCCGGCACGGTCATGGAGATAGAGATCGGCCTGGAGGCCGCGAGGCGTACAGTAATACCTGATATCCTCGACATCGATGCACGGAGGCAGATTGCCGGGCGGTGGGAAGTCCGGCGGGTAGAAGGGGGGCAGGTAGCCGCCCGGGATTTCTTCATAATAGCCGGCGCGGCCTTCACAAGGATGCCAGACGGCAACGTCGCCGACATGACCCTCGACCTCCGGGTCTTCGAAATAGCCGTCGAAGTCGACGAACCAGGAGCCGAAGGGCGGCACATTGGCCGGCTTGACCAGCTCTTTCGGCGTGATCTGCACGCCGTGCACGGCGAGCGGCCCGCCGGCGGCGAGCTGTTCGGCGAGAGCCGGATTGTCGCGCAATTTGTCGCCGGTGTTGACCAGCGTCTGCGTGCAGACCGATGTGTCGAGAGTGCCGTCGGAATCATAACCATACTGCAGGTCGAGACCGCCGGCCGACTGCCTGTTGCCCTGAGGGAAACCGACCGCATATTCCTGCGGCACTTCGACCCAGACCGATTCCGTCTCCGGATCGTCCGGGTTCTCTCGGAAGTAGCGGATGACCTCGCCCTTGCCGGAATCGGCGAACTGGCTGTAATCGTAGCGGTTCTCGACCGGGCCGCGCTGGGCCAGGTACATGAAGCCGGTGTTGTCGAAAGCGATGTCGGTGACGGCGTAGTCCTTGTCGGCCTTGACCGTCAGTTCCCAACGCGGGTCGCCGGCAAAGGTGCCGTTGCGGGCAATGCCCACCGACCAGATTTCAGACTTTTCACCGACCGAATAATAAAGCCGGCCGCCATGATAGGAGACGGCCCAGATGCGGCGCTCGTCCTGCGTGTAGCCCCAGCTGTCGGGGTCTTCGCTGTCGAAAGCCGCACCCTGTATGTCCATCACCGAACCATCGTCGGCGATCGGAGCTAGCCCATGCGCCGGGCGCCCGGCAACGCCGTGGTCGAAGCTGTCGATCAGCGTACCGGTGGCATCGATGCGATGGACCAGGCCGGTATCGAGGTCGGAGGCGAAGAACTGGCGATGAGCGGCGTCGAAGGTGAGATTGCCGATACCGGGACCGCTGTTGGTGTCGATGTCGGCGAACTTGGAGACCTGGCCGGTGATGCCGTCGATTTTCCAGATGGTGCCCGGCCCGCCACCGTTTTCGGTGCCGAACTGGCCGTCCATGAAGGTGGCGCCGGCCGCGCCGCGGCGCTGCCGCTCGGGGCGGCCGTCATCATCGGCGTCCGGGGTGACGATGCGGATGCCGTGCAGCGAGGCGGCGCCGGCATAGAGATTGGGAATGCCCGATGGAACGCCGTCGCGCACGCCGTCATCATAGGTGACGCCGAACACCTGGCCGATCTGCTCCGCCGTCACCTCGAGGGGCGGCGGCGTGTTGACCAGTTGCCCGGAGGCTGGGCCGCCCAGATGCGAGACGTCGAACACGCGCAAGGTGGCTCGCGTGGTGTCGATGAAGGTTTCGTCGACCGGATCGACGCCGGGCGGCAGGCCCCCTTTTTCGGAATCAGGGGGGTCGAAATTGGGAATGACGGTGCCGGAGAATCCAGTCACCGCCATCGAACCGGGATAGATGATCCGGGTTTCCTGCGCCTGGGCGGCGCCCAGCCACAGGCCGAGTGCCAGCGCCAGCAACCCGCCTGGATGCACAGCGCGGCGCAAGCCGCCATCAAGAGACGACACGAACGAGCCGCGGATGCGAGACATGACACTACCCCCCGTCGTAGTCGACGGGAGAACGTCGGGTCTGGCCGCGCAAATCAGGGCAAGGCGCGGCGGTCCGGCTCGTTCTTCCCTGATCGAATTGTCTGCTTTCCTCAAAATCACGATACGCCTGCTCTTACGCAGGGTCAACGGAACCAGCGGGAAGCCCAGCGCATCGACCTCGTCCCGAAGGCAGTGGTCGCGCCGAGCTCCTGTTGTTCCCGGAGACCGCAGAGCCTCTGGGTTATTGGTCATGGGGGCTTCCTTTCCGGGCCGCACCATGCGGCACCTGGAGATCAGTCGCGGGCGGAGGTGGAAAGGTTCATGGAAGCCTTGCGCAGAATGCTTGCGCGCGATGCCGCCTGTTCTTATATACGCGCCAAGCCGTTCGGCGCCGGAATGCCGGTTGCCGGAACGGGATTTCTTGTGAACAGGGGCTTTCGTCGGAACGCCTGTACGGGTCCTGAGAGCCTGCTTAGCGGAGAGACTAGAAAAATGGCAAAAGTAATCGGTATCGATCTCGGCACCACCAACTCCTGCATCGCCATCATGGATGGCAAGGAGCCGAAGGTAATCGAGAATGCGGAAGGCGCGCGCACGACGCCTTCCATCGTCGCCATCTCGGGCGACGACGAACGTCTTGTCGGCCAGCCGGCCAAGCGCCAGGCGGTCACCAATCCTGAAAACACCATCTTCGCGGTCAAGCGCCTGATCGGCCGCCGCTATGACGATCCGGTGACGGAGAAGGACAAGAAGCTTGTCCCCTACAAGATCGTCAAGGGCGACAATGGCGATGCCTGGGTCGAGGCCGGCGGCAGGAAGCAGTCGCCCTCGCAGATTTCGGCCATGATCCTGCAGAAGATGAAGGAAACGGCGGAAGCCTATCTCGGCGAGAAGGTCGAGAAGGCGGTCATCACCGTTCCGGCCTACTTCAACGACGCCCAGCGCCAGGCAACCAAGGATGCCGGCAAGATCGCCGGCCTCGAAGTGCTGCGCATCATCAACGAGCCGACCGCGGCAGCGCTTGCCTATGGCCTCGACAAGAAGGAAGGCAAGACCATTGCCGTCTATGACCTTGGCGGCGGCACGTTCGACATTTCGGTGCTCGAAATCGGCGACGGCGTGTTCGAGGTGAAGTCGACCAATGGCGACACCTTCCTCGGCGGCGAGGATTTCGACATGCGCCTGGTCGAATACCTGGCGGCCGAGTTCAAGAAGGAACAGGGCATCGACCTGAAGAACGACAAGCTCGCCCTGCAGCGCCTCAAGGAGGCGGCTGAAAAGGCCAAGATCGAGCTGTCGTCGACGACCCAGACCGAAATCAACCTGCCTTTCATCACCGCCGACGCGACCGGGCCGAAGCACCTGACGCTGAAGCTGACGCGCGCCAAGTTCGAGCAGCTGGTCGACGACCTGGTCCAGCGCACGATTGCCCCTTGCAAGGCGGCGCTCAAGGATGCCGGCCTGAAGGCCGGCGAGATCGACGAAGTCGTCCTGGTCGGCGGCATGACCCGCATGCCCAAGATCCAGGAGATCGTGAAGCAGTTCTTCGGCAAGGAGCCGCACAAGGGCGTCAATCCGGATGAGGTCGTCGCTCTCGGCGCCGCCATCCAGGCCGGCGTGCTGCAGGGCGACGTCAAGGACGTGCTGTTGCTCGACGTGACGCCGCTGTCGCTCGGCATCGAGACGCTGGGTGGCGTGTTCACCCGCCTGATCGAGCGCAACACGACGATCCCGACCAAGAAGAGCCAGGTGTTCTCGACGGCCGAGGATAGTCAATCGGCCGTGACCATCCGGGTCTTCCAGGGTGAGCGTGAAATGGCCGCCGACAACAAGGCGCTCGGCCAGTTCGACCTGGTCGGCATTCCGCCGGCGCCGCGCGGCGTGCCGCAGATCGAGGTCACCTTCGATATCGACGCCAACGGCATCGTCAACGTTTCGGCCAAGGACAAGGGCACCGGCAAGGAGCACCAGATCCGCATCCAGGCATCGGGCGGTCTTTCGGACGCCGACATCGAGAAGATGGTCAAGGACGCCGAGGCCAATGCCGAGACCGACAAGAAGCGGCGTGCGCTGGTCGAGGCCCGCAACCAGGCCGAAGCGCTGCTGCATTCCTCGGAGAAGTCGCTGAAGGAATATGGCGACAAGGTTTCGGAAGGCGAGCGCACGGCGATTTCCGACGCGATCGCGGCGCTTAAGACCGCGACCGAAGGCGACGACCCGGCCGACATCGAAGCCAAGAGCCAGGCGCTTGCCGAGGCTTCGATGAAGCTTGGCCAGGCCATGTACGAGGCTTCGCAGAAGGAAGCGGCGGAAGCCGACGCCAAGGCGGACGCCGCCAAGGACAGTGACGTTGTCGACGCCGATTTCGAGGAAATCGACGAGGACGACGACAAGAAGAAGTCGGCCTGAACCGTTTGACGGCAAGATAAAGCGAAAAGCCCGGCGAAGGCCGGGCTTTTTTGCAACCCCTTGCAGAAAAACAGCGGGCCTTGCTGAAAAAATGCAGGCAAAGCCGCGTCGACACTGGCATCCCCCTTCCATCGCACCTAAATCGAAGCGTCAGTGCCGGCAAGAGACGCAACAATGCTTCAAGACGTTGAGCATCCGGACAGCGGGAAAAAATGAAAGCTGATTTCTACGAGACGCTGGGCGTCCAAAAAGGCGCCGACGAGAAGGAGCTCAAGAGCGCTTTCCGCAAGCTCGCCATGCAGTTCCATCCCGACCGCAACCCCGGCGATCATTCCTGCGAGCACAAGTTCAAGGAAATCAACGAAGCCTACGAGACGCTGAAGGACCCGCAGAAGCGCGCGGCCTATGACCGCTTCGGCCACGCCGCCTTCGAACAGGGCGGAATGAATGGCGGCGCGCAAGGTTTCGGCGCCGGCGGTTTCGCCGATATCTTCGAGGACATTTTCGGCGACATGATGGGCGGGCGCCAGCGCCGCTCGTCGGGCGGCCGCGAGCGCGGCGCCGACCTGCGTTATAACATGGAAATCACCCTGGAAGAGGCTTTTGCCGGCAAGACCGCGCAGATCCGGGTGCCGGCGTCGATCTCCTGCTCTGAATGTTCGGGCAGCGGCGCCAAGCCCGGCACCCAGCCTGTTACCTGCTCGATGTGCAACGGCCACGGCAAGGTGCGCGCCACGCAAGGGTTCTTTTCGATCGAGCGGACCTGCCCGCAATGCCAGGGGCGCGGCCAGACGATCAAGGATCCGTGCCCGAAATGCGCCGGCCAGGGCCGCGTCACCGAGGAGCGTTCGCTGTCGGTCAACATCCCGGCCGGCATCGAGGACGGCACCCGCATCCGTCTTGCCAATGAGGGCGAAGCCGGCCTGCGCGGCGGGCCATCGGGCGATCTCTATATTTTCCTGGCGGTCAAACCGCACGAGTTCTTCCAACGCGACGGCGCCGACCTGTATTGCAAGGTGCCGATCTCGATGACCACAGCCGCCCTTGGCGGCTCCTTCGAGGTGACGACGCTGGACGGGACGCAGACCAAGGTCAAGGTGACCGAAGGCACGCAGAACGGGCGCCAGTTCCGCCTCAAAGGCAAGGGCATGCCTGTGCTGCGCCAGCCCAATATCGGCGACCTCTACATCCAGACCGCGGTCGAGACGCCGCAGAACCTCACCCGCCGCCAGCGCGAACTGCTGGAGGAGTTCGAACAGCTCTCCTCGCAGGACAATTCGCCACAATCGAGCGGCTTTTTCGCCCGCATGAAGGATTTCTTCGAGTCGTTCGGCGAACGTTGATGCACTTTGGCCCGCCCAAGCCGATTTGCAACGCGTAAATCCTTGAATCTCGTCACCCCTTGAGACGCGACGAAAATTATCTTATCCACGACATGCGTCCGGCCGCGCCTTGCCTAGCACCGCTCAGGTGCTAAGTAACTTGCGGGGAGCGCTGAGGAGAGCTTGCATGACACGTGGCCCTGGACTGCGGAAGGCGCTTGTCGAAAAGTTCGACGACGAACTCAAATTCTTCAAGGGCTGGATCGACAAGCCGAAGGCGGTTGGTTCGATCGTGCCGACCAGTTCGGTCACCGCGCGCAAGATGGCGTCGATCGTCAATCCTAAATCCGGCCTGCCGGTGCTCGAGGTCGGTCCCGGTACCGGCGTCATCACCCGCGCCATCCTCGCCCAGGGCGTGCGGCCCGAGAACCTCTACGCGGTCGAGTATTCCACGGATTTCGTCCGTCACCTGCGGCGACTCTATCCCGGCGTCAACGTCATCGAGGGCGACGCCTTCAACCTCAACGCCACGCTTGGCGACAAGAGCGGGATGATCTTCGATTCCGTCGTTTCCGGCGTGCCGCTGCTCAACTTCCCGGTCGCCCAGCGCATTGCCTATATCGAAAGCCTGCTTGACCGCATCCCGGCCGGACGGCCGATCGTGCAGCTGACCTACGGCCCGATGTCGCCGATCCCGGCCGGCCGTGGCAATTATACGGTCAAGCATTTCGATTTCATCCTCCGCAACATCCCGCCGACCCAGCTGTGGATCTACCGCCGCGAAGCGCATTAATTTCTCGGCGCAGGGTTGTTCGCGGATCGCCAGTGCTCACCGCATACCTTGGCGATGGCGGGAACGTCCCTCGCTTCGTCATCCACGGGCGGAGCAAGGAGCGCAGCGACGCAGCGCAGACCCGAGGATCCATGCCGCGACTTCCGAGCGCCGCTACGGCGCAGAATTCTGTTCCGCTGCACTCCTGGATAGCTGTCACGGAATGGATTCCAGGGTCTCCACGACGGAGCTTCGCTCCTGCTTCGCCCAAGGATGACGAAGTTGGCGTTGATTTGCTCGATCCTTGGCTGTACCTGTCCGGGAACAAGGGTGGCCAATGGCAGTGATCCCGAAAATCCTCGTCTTCGCCGGCTCGGTTCGCAGCGGCGCCTATAGCGGCAGGACCGCCGACGTGGCGCAGAAGGAACTCGCCATGCAGGGCGCCGAGGTGACCCGCATCTCGCTTGCCGACTACCCCCTGCCGATCATGGACGAGGATTTGGAAAAGGAAAAAGGCGTTCCTGAAAACGCCCAGAAACTTGGCCGTCTGGTGATCGCCCATGACGGGCTGCTGATCGCCACGCCCGAATATAATGGCTCCATTCCGCCGCTGCTCAAGAACACGATCGACTGGGTGAGCCGGGTGCGCAGGGATGGCGGCCGGCCGGTGAGGCCGCTGGCCGGCAAGGTCGCCGGCCTCTGTTCGTCCTCCAGCGGGCACTTTGCCGGCATCCGCTGCATCAACCATCTGCGCGCGGTGCTGGTGCGCTGCCAGATGGAGGTGGTGACGCCGGAATGCTCGGTGCCCGACGGCGGCGGCGCCTTCGACGAGGATGGAAACTTCCGTGACGAAAGACTGCACAAATCGATGGAGCACCTATGCCGCACCCTGATCGAAACCTCGCGCATGCTGTCCACCCGGATCGAGGCGTGATCGCAACGACGATGCAGGCACAATCCATACAGGCACGATCCATGCAGGAAAGACTGATAGTCGGCCTCGATGTCCCGACCGTGAGGGAGGCCGAGCAGGCGGTGCGCGAACTCGACAGCGTCGTCTCCTTCTACAAGATCGGCTACCAGCTTGCCTTCGCCGGCGGGCTCGATTTCGCCAGGGAACTGGCCAGCGGCGGCACCAAGGTTTTCCTCGACATGAAGCTGCTCGACATCGACCACACGGTGGCCAAGGGCGTCGAGAACATCGTCAAGATGGGCATGACCATGCTGACCATCCACGCCTACCCGAAGGCTATGCAGGCCGCCGTAGAGGCGGCCAGAGGCAGCGATCTTTGCCTGCTTGCGGTCAGCGTGCTGACCTCGATGGACGAGCAGGACATGATCGACGTCGGCTATGAGTACGACCCGCATACGCTGGTGCTGCGGCGCTCGGAACAGGCGCTGCATGCCGGCATGGGGGGCATCGTCTGCTCGGCCGCGGAAGCCGAAGCGGTGCGCCGCATCGTCGGCCCCGACATGGCGGTGGTGACGCCCGGCATCCGGCCGGCGGGCAGCGATCATGGCGACCAGAAGCGCGTGGTGACGCCGGGCCAGGCGATCCGCAACGGCGCCAGCCACCTCGTCGTCGGCAGGCCTATCATTGCTGCGGCCAACAAACGGGAAGCGGCCGAAGCCATCCTCGACGAGATGCGCTCGGCCTGAGATTTCCAAGAACAAGTTCGGAGACCAAGAAAATGCCCAAGGGATACTGGATCGCCCGTGTCGATGTGCGCGACGCGGAAGGCTACAAGGACTACGTCGCCGCCGCCAAGCCTGCCTTCGAGCGCTTCGGCGCGAAGTTTCTGGCGCGCGGCGGAGAGCATGAAAAGGCCGAAGGCCCCGGCCGGGCACGCAATGTCATCATAGAGTTCGAATCGCTCGCCGCCGCGCATGATTGCTACCATTCGCCGGAATACCAGCGCGCCGTCGCCATCCGTCAGAAGGTCGCCGACGGCGAGATCGTTCTGGTCGAGGGCGCCTAAAATCCGCCTCGAGCAGTTTTGACGAATCGCGGGTGTGACGGACGGCATACCTTGGCGATTGCCGCAAACGCCCAGCGCCTTCGTCATCCACGGGCGAAGCAAGGAGCGTAGCGACGCAGCGCAGACCCGAGGATCCATGCCGCGACTTCAAAGCGTTGCAGCGGTGTAGAATTCTGCTCCGCTGCATTCTTCGGCCAAGGTCGCGGCATGGATCCCAGAGTCTCCGCGACGGAGCTTCGCTCCTGCTTCGCCCTAGGATGACGAAGTTGGGAGGCTTCGGCCAATCTCGAACGCTTAGGATGGTCCACCAACGAACGATGAAATCTCGGCCGTCGATAGGCATCCTGTCAAATCCCTGCTGCAGCGCTAGTAGCAGGACTTCAGACGAAATCCTGCAGGTTTACGTCCGCAGTTTGGCGCCGCTAAGCAGGGCTCCGACATCAGGTACATGGCCGGGGCGGCCCATCGCGCAATCAACGTCCGAGTCCGAATAGCCGCATCCAGTCTTGCGATGCGGGGCGAACTGTAGGTTGACATGCAGGTATTTACCTGCATATTATGCCTTACAACAGAGTGAGGCAGATGGACGCCGACAAGGTTTTCAAAGCGCTGGGCGACCCGACACGCAGAAGGCTGCTTGACCTTCTGTGCGAGCAGAACGGGCAGACGCTCGGTCAGCTTTGCGAAAACCTGGACATGGCCAGGCAATCCGCCACCCAGCACCTCGATCTGCTGGAGGCGGCCAATCTGGTGAGCACGGTCAAGCGCGGCCGCGAAAAGCTGCATTTCATCAATCCCGTGCCCTTGCACGAAGTCTACGAGCGCTGGGTACGGAAATTCGAACGGCAGCGGCTCAGCCTGCTGCACGACCTGAAGCAAGAACTCGAAGGAGAAGACCAATGACCAGGGAAACGACCAGCTTTGTCTACGTGACCTATATCCGCTCGACGCCGCAGAAGGTGTTCGAGGCCATAATCAAGCCCGATGTCGCAAAGCGCTACTGGGGTCACGAGAACGTCTCCGAATGGACGCCGGGCTCGAAATGGGAGCATATCCGCGCCAATGACGAACGGACCGTCGAACTCGTCGGCAATGTCGTCGAGGTTTCGCCGCCGACCCGCCTCGTCATCACCTGGGCGAACGCTTCGCAGGCCGACGATCCGTCAAAAACGAGCCGGGTGACGTTCGCCATCGAGGAATACGACACCATGGTGCGGCTGACCGTCAGCCATGACGAACTCGAAGCCGGTAGCGGCATGGCGAAAGGCGTCAGCCAGGGCTGGCCGGCGGTGCTGTCGAGCATGAAATCCTTCCTCGAAACCGGCAGCGGCATCGACATTTTCGCCAAGCCGAAATCAGCCCTGATCGCCGCGGGAGAATAACGATGACCAAACGCTATACCGGCGGCTGCGCATGCGGCGCGATCCGTTACGAAACCAATGACGAGCCGATCTTCCAGAACCACTGCCAGTGCAGCGATTGCCAGAAGCGCTCAGGCACCGGCCACGGATCCTACCTGACCTTCGGCCAGCGCACCGATATGGCAATTACCGGGGAGGTGAGCACCTGGCGCGTGGCGGGCGCCAGCGGCAATGAAAAAATCCACACCTTCTGTCCAACCTGCGGAACGCCGGTCTTTTTGATATCCGTCGCCATGCCGGAATTCATAGCGGTCCACGCGGCCAGCCTCGACGATCCGGAACAGTTCAGCCCGCAGATGGTGACCTACACGAGCCACGGCCATGCCTGGGACAAGATGGATCCGTCCTTGCAGGCGGCCGAGCGAATGCCTGGCGGGTAGCGTCTGCTGGTTAGCCCGCCGACACAAGGCGCACAGCTATCGGTCGACACCGGTCAGCCGGCTGGCCGCAGTTTCGGCCATGGCGTCGGCCAGATCGAGGCCCCATTGCTGGCGGCAATAGGCGCGAAAATCGAAGCAGGGCAGGCCGGGGCAAACCTCGAACTCGATGAGGTGGACGGTGTCGTCGGCCTCGACCCTGAGATCGATGGAAAACACATCGCGCAGGCCGAGCCCGCTCATCAGCCGCCCGGCGATCGCACGTATCGTGGCGTCGGCGGCCGGCTGGCTGTCGGCAACCGCAACGAGCTCCGGTTCGGCGTAATGTCCCTCCGCCTTCGCTGCCTCGCCGGTGTCGCCGTAGAGCGCCAGGCTGTCCGCCATGGTCTGGAAATCGGCGCCTGAATCGACAAAAGCCACGCCAAGCGCTTCGACCCCGGCGCCTGGCACCAGGCCGAGGAAACTGGCGCGCACGTTGCGGCCGGCGACATAGGGCTGGACGACGACATCGTCGCGATAGGCCGAAAAGACGCGCCGGCTGAGTTCCAAAGCGTGGGCGAGATCGCAACAGCGCGAATCCGGCCAGATGCCGATCTTGGCGCCGAGCCGGTTGGGCTTGACGAACCAGCCGGCGGGCGAGGCCGGCGGCTCGACCAGCCATTGGCCGTCGCGCGCAAGCCCGGCCTGCGGCACCGGCAGGCCGAGTGCGCCGAGCACGGCGCCGGAGCGGAACTTGTCCTGGCAGAGCGCGAACAGCGCATCATCTGCGCCGATCGTCTTGAAACCGCCCAATCGCGCCAGAGCGGGCGCCGCGCCGCCGCGAAAATAGGCGATGCCGTCGGTCAGCGTCCAGACCAGCGTTGTGCTGGGATGCTCGCCGGCGAGCACGCCGGTGGCCTCGTCCAGCGCCACCGGCCTGAACGACAGGCCGCGTGCCTGGCAGGCACGGCCAAGCACGTCGAATTCGGGGGCGAGGTCGGTCGACTGCGCCAGATAGGACGCGATTTCGCCGGCGCGCTGCGGTGCATGACCGTCGGCGACCAGACGGTCCAGGCAGGCCTTTTCCGGCTCATGGACGAGGATCAGTTTCGGCTTGCGGCTGGGCATGAGATGACGATCCCCGGCAGTAGGATTGCCTACCATCGCATGGTCAAGGCGTCAGGCTCTCGTGAAACCGACATGGCGCGGGCGGTTGCGTGACAACGCACCGTCCAACCGCAGAATCCAGTTCGCTCAGGCGATCAGCACGCGCGGCTCGAAGCGGCCGTTGACGGGAATGTCGAGCAGAAAGGTCATGCCGCCCTGCAGATCCAGCAGACGCTGCTTCTCATCCTTGCCCGACCAGGCGGAGGTGACCGCCAGCCGGTCGGCCTTGGCGCCGACAAAGGCCGGGCAGGACGGTTGCGTCACCGGCATGGCGACCGTGCGGACGAGCTTGCCGTCGGGTCCGTAGGCTTCGATGACGCTGCCGCCCCAGACGGCGTTCCACAGGATGCCGTCGCGGTCGAGCACGGATCCGTCAATATAGCCCTTGGCCGAGCGGTGATCGACGAACAGCTTTGGCTCACCGGCAGGCAGGCCGGTCGCCGGGTCGCAGGCGACGCGCATCAGCAGCCCGGTCGAGGTGTCGGTGTAGTAGGCGATTGCGCCATCCTCGGTAAAACAGATCGAATTGGAGACGGTGATGTCCGAAAACAGCCGGCGCAGTTCGCCTCTGAAAAACCAGTAGATCGAACCCGCACCCTTTTCCTCGCCCTTGCCCATGGTGCCCATCCACAAGGCGCCGCAGGGGTGGACCCGGGAATCGTTGGAGCGCGTAACCGGATTGCCGGCCTCGACAGGCGTGTGCAGCGTCAGTTTGCCGGTCGCGACGTCGCGCACATGAAGGCCGGTCTCGGCGGCGATAAGCTGGCGCTTGTCGTCGATGACGGCGATGGCGCTCGCCATCTGGCCAAGCTCATGGACGGTGGTCGCGCCGCCGGACAGCCGCTTTTCCAGGAGCTGGCTGTTGACGATGTCGAACCAATACAGCGTATCGGTGGCGGGATCGTAGCTCGGCCCTTCGCCGAGCTGGCAGACGTGGTCGGAAAAAACCGAAACGATCGCTTCGCTCATCCTGCTTCTCCGAACGCCGCATCCCAGGCTGTCACCGCCGCCTCGGCCCGCGCGGCCACCTCGTCGACGCTCATGCCCGGCTTGAACAGGCTGGATCCCAGTCCAAAGGCGGTAACGCCGGCCGCCTTGTAGCCGGCAAAATCTTTTTCGGAGACGCCGCCGACGGCACCGACCAGCGTCTGCGCCGGCAACACAGCGCGCATCGCTGAAATGCCGCCGGCACCCAGCACGCTCGCCGGGAAAAATTTCAGGGCTGAGGCGCCGAGCTTGATCGCCAGCAAGGCTTCGGTCGGCGTGAACACGCCGGGCATCGTCACCATGCCGTAATGCATGGCGCGCGCCATGACCTCGGCATCGATGTTGGGACTGACCAGCAGCCGCCCGCCCGCCTTGTGCAGACCATCGACATCGGCTGGCGTCAGCACTGTGCCGGCGCCGACCAGCGCCGTTTTCGGCAGCACTTGGACGATGCGGGCGATCGACGAGAACGGTTGCGGTGAGTTCAGCGGCACTTCGATCGCCTCGATGCCGGCGTCGAACAGCGCCTGGCCCATGGCCATCGCCTCGGTGGGCTTGAGCCCGCGAAGGATGGCGACCAGCCCGCGCTTGAGTTTTGGAAACGGTGCGGTCTGGCTCATCGGGCTGCTCCAATTCTAGCGATCATGCCGTTCTCACGCGCCGCCTCGACGAGACCTGCACGCACAGCCTCGTCGGCGTCGACGGCCCGAACCTCGAGGCCGGCAAGGCCAAGTGCCTCGCTGTACAGCGTTTCCAGCGCGCCGGACGCAATCAGCACCACGGGTTCGGCGCCGGCGCCATGCCGGCGGCTGGCGGAGGCGATCTCGCCGCCGATCAGAAGGCCGGACAGGCAGGCGGCGGCATCGTCGGCTTTCAAATCCTGCAGCAGGCCGGCGGCGCGGATGGAAAACAGCCGCGAGGTGACATCGCCACCATCGGCCAATGCGGTTTCGCACCAGCGGCGGAAGAACGGATTGTCCGATGTGACCGGCTTGGGTTGCTCGCCGAGCGAATGGCGCAGGATCGAATGCGCGGCAAGCACCGAAAACAGCTCGCCGGTCGGCCAGGTGCCGAAGCCGGTGACAGTACCGTCCTCGACCAGCACCCATTTCGAATGGGTGCCGGGCATGCAGACCAGCTGGCGCCCCTTGGGCGGCAGGCCGGCGCCGGCAAGCTGGGTTTCCTCGCCGCGCATGACGTCGGGCGCATCGGCCAGCCGCTGGGCAAGGCCCGGAACGATGCGGATGTCGCGGCTCTGGCCGGGCACGCTGGCAGCACCAGCAAGGATGGCGCTAAGCGGCGCCGGCACGGTGACATAGGGCGCTTCGAGCCAGCCCTGGCGGGATCCGGCCATGCCGCAGATGATGACGGGCAACGCTTGCGGCGCTCCCATGGCTGCCAGATGTCCTTCGAGAATGGTCGAAAAGCCCTTCTGCTGCGCCGTGATCAGGCCATCATCGCCACGGCGTTCGGCAAGCACCTTGCCTTGCCCGTCGATCAGCCAGACCCGCATGCGGGTCGTGCCCCAGTCGACGGCGGCGACCGCCGGTGCGTTGCCGGCAAACCCTTGGCTCACAGGAAACCTCCATCGACGACCAGCATCTGCGCGGTCAGCATGCGCGACGCGTCCGAAGCGAGGAACAGCACGGTGCCGACGATGTCGTCGGGCTGCATCACCTGCTTGATACATTGCTTGGCGACATGGGCGGCAAGCCCCTGTTCGGTCACCCAGAGCTCCTTCTGCCGCTCGGTGATCACCCAGCCAGGCGCAATGGCGTTGACGCGGATGCCGTCGACACCGAGCTTGCCGGCCAGCCCCTTGGTCAGGCCGAGGATACCGGCCTTGGCGGCCGTGTAGGATGGCATGTCAGGGTGGTTGATGAGATAGGATGTCGAGGTGAAGTTGATGATCGAACCGCCGCCGGCCCGCTTCATGCCCGGCGCCACCGCTTGCGCGGTGAAGAAATGCGGCCGCAGATTGATGGCTTGGTTGTTGTCCCAGAACTCGACCGTCACATCCTCGACGGCGTGGCGTTCATCCCAGGCGGCATTGTTGACCAGCACGGTGACATCGCCATGCGCCTCGGCGGCCTTCGCGGCGGACGCACGCAGAGCCTCGACGTCGCGCAAATCGGTCTTGAGATAGAGCGGCCGCTTGCCGAACGCCTTCTCGATGCGGTCGGCGAGGGCCGTGCTTGGGCCGTCGGCGATGTCGATGAAGGCGACATTGGCGCCCTGGCGCACAAACCCCTCGGTCAGTGCAGCACCTATTCCGGAGCCGCCGCCGGTGATCAGCACCGAGGCTCCTTCGAGGTCGGCAAAATGCGCCGATGGCATCATCGTTCCTGTCTCCCAGCGTGATCGGCGCGCATCCTAGCCACGCAAGGCGCGCGGGCAAGGGCGAACCGCCGGATTTCAGGGCTTATGTCAGACAAAACGACAATACGCCGCGCTGGACACCCGAGGTGAAGTCACCAGGATCGCAAACCGCTTCGAGATCGCCGGTCAGATCGCCTTGGCGCGCAGGGCCCCGCGGAAGGAATCACGGAGATAGCCGAGCGTGGCGTCGGCATCGACGGGCTTGCCGAACAGATAGCCTTGCCCGCCGGCACAGCCGAACTGGACGAGGCGGTCGGCCTGCGCTTCCTGCTCGATGCCTTCGGCGACGACGTCCATGCCGAGCCCCTCGCACATTGCGAGAATAGCCCGGATGATGTGCTCCGAGGGACGGTCGTCGAGAATGGAGGAGACGAAGGCGCGATCGATCTTGAGCTTGTCGAAATGGAATTCGCGCAGACGGCCGAGCGAGGACTGGCCGGTGCCGAAATCGTCGAGCGAGACGCGGATGCCGACGCGGCGCAGATCCTCGACGATCTGCGCCGCAGAGGCCGGGTCGTTCATCAGGCCGGTCTCGGTGATCTCGATCTCCAGCCGCCGCGGATCGAAGCCGGTGCGATCGAGGATCGCCAGTATGTGCAGGCCGGTGTTCTGGTCGACGAGCTGCGAGGGCGACAGGTTGAAGGACAGGAACAGATCCTTCGGCCAGCTTCTGGCGGCCTCGGTCGCCTTGCGCAGCACCAGCTGCGACAACGGGCCGATGATGCCACGCTCCTCGGCGATGGGAATGAAGACGGTCGGCGGCACCGAACCCAGGTCGCGATCCGTCCAGCGCGCCAGCGTCTCGAAGCCGATGGTGCGGCGCGTGTTGAGGTCGACGATGGGCTGGAAATGCGGCTCCACCTCGCCGGCCGAGACAGCCCGGCGCAGCGCCTGTTCGATGCGGGTGACGCGCTTGGCCGCTTCTTCCATCTCACGGGTGTAGACGACGACGCGGCCACGGCCGGAACGCTTGGCGTGATAGAGCGCCGTCTCGGCCTTGTTGATGAGGATCTCGGTGGTCTCGTCGCCCGAATAGAACAGCGAGCAGCCGACCGAGGCCGAAAGCCTGGCGGTGCGTTCGCCGACATCATAGGGCGCCGACAGGATCTCGATCAGCATGCGGGACTTTTCGGCCGCTGCATCCTCGCTGAACACCAGGGGATAGAGAAAGGCGAATTCGTCGGCGCCGATGCGGCAGACCGTGGAATGGCCGTCCATCGAGGCGCGCAGCCGCATCGCGACCTGGATCAGGATGTCGTCGCCGGCCTTGTGGCCGAACAGATCGTTGATCGGCTTGAAGCCGTCGAGGTCGAGAATGCCGACGGTAAAGGGCGCGGGATCGTCGGCACGATCGGCGATCAGCCGATCGACCTTGTCGAAGAAGCGGCGATGGTTGCCAAGCCCGGTCAACGGATCGGTGAATGCCAGATCCGTGCTCTCCCTGTTTGCCTGACCGGTGCCAAACGAAGTTTGCATCGGTGTCCCTGTTTTGTGACGTCGGAATTTATTTTCAGACTGGCAGCAAACCCTTTAGGAAACGTATCGCGAGATCGATTTTCCACGGGCAACCGCGACTGTTTCGAAGGATCGATGAAAGCAGCGCATTCGGGTGTCGGATGCCAATCCTAGGAATGTCGCGATTGGCAGACGGGCAGTGAGCCTGTACAGGCAAGACAGTCGTCCATCCGAGCCGCCGGAGACCCGCCATGAAGCTGAAAATCGCCGTCCAGATGGACCACATCTCCACCGTGTCGATCGCCGGTGACACCTCATTCGCGCTGTCGCTGGAAGCGCAGCGGCGCGGCCATGAGCTGTTCCACTACACGCCGGATCGGCTGTCGCTGCGCGACGGCAAGGTGTTTGCCCGCATCGAGGAGATGCAGGTGCGCGACGAGAAGGGCAGCCACTATTCGCTGGGCGAGAAGGTGCGCACCGATCTGTCGGAAATGGATGTCGTCCTGCTGCGCCAGGATCCGCCCTTCGACATGAACTACATCACCACCACGCACATTCTCGAACGCATCCATCCGAAGACGCTCGTGGTCAACGACCCGGCATGGGTGCGCAACAGCCCCGAAAAGATCTTCGTCACCGAATTTGCCGACCTGATGCCGGACACGCTGATCACCAAGGATCCACTCGAAGTTGCCGCCTTCCGCAAGGAGTTCGGCGACATCATCATCAAGCCGCTGTACGGCAATGGCGGCGCCGGTATCTTCCACATGCTGGAGGCCGACCGCAACCTTGCCTCGCTGCTGGAAATGTTCGGCCAGATGTTCCGCGAACCCTATATCGTGCAGCGCTATCTCAAGGACGTGCGCAAGGGCGACAAGCGCATCATCCTGATCGACGGCGAGCCGGTCGGCGCCATCAACCGGGTGCCGGCCGAACACGATTCCCGCTCCAACATGCATGTCGGCGGCCGCGCCGAAAAGACCGAACTGACGGAGCGCGAACGCGAGATCTGCGCCCGCATCGGGCCCTCGCTGAAAGAGCGCGGCTTCATCCTGGTCGGTATCGACGTCATCGGCGACTACATGACCGAGATCAACGTGACCTCGCCGACCGGCGTGCGCGAGGTCAAGCGCTTCGGCGGCGCCGACATCGCCAGCCTGTTCTGGGACGCGGTCGAGGACAAGCGGCGGACGTAACCGTTTTCACTTTGTCTTAACCATGTTCCGGTTTCTGCAACCGGCCACAACCCAGCCGCGACCGGCGCGGCTGCATATTCTTGTAATGTTCCTCATTTGATCAGGCGATTGTATAAGCCCGCTGCGGATCGACACCGGCGATGGGCTTCCCTCCCCGCCACTGACCTTGCTGTTTCCACTTGGTTGCGCGACGGCTAATATGTGCGTGTAATTCGAAGCCTGAAGGCCCGCGCCATGAAAATCAATGTCGTCTACGCGCATCCACTAGCCGACAGTTACCAGGCGGCGCTCCACAAACGGGTCGTTCAGACCCTCAAAGCCAGGGGTGACGAGGTCGTTGATTTCGATCTCCATCAGATGAAGTTCGATCCCGTGATGCATGCCGAAGAAAGACATGGCCACTTTGACCCTGCCCAGGCACCCAGCGACTTGCAGGTTTACATCGACGCGTTGAGATGGGCGGAGGCATGCGTTTTCTGCTTTCCGACATGGTGGTCAGGCATGCCCGCAATCTTGAAGGGTTATTTTGATCGAGTTTGGCGACCGGGGGTGGCTTACGAGTTGCCGGCAGACGGTGGCGTGATCAAGCCGGCGCTATTGAACATCCGGCGGATGGGCGTTGTTACCACATGCGGGTCGCCGTGGTGGTATACTGAACTGTACATGCAAAACCCGGGAAGGAAGGTGCTGCTGCGCGGTCTCAAGACTATGTGCGGCCGCAACGTGAGGCACCTCTACCTGACGAGATATTCCGTCGAAAACATCTCTGATGACCAGAGGGAAATGTTCGCCCGCAAGGTGGAGCGCCTGTTCGACAAATTCTAGCCATCTATGCTCGGGTATGTCATCTTTGATGCCAGCGAGCCTTTGACGGAGCGGGCGCTCAAGCTTCCGATCAAAGCCTAGCTTATGGACGCTCCTTGCCGGCAGAATTCCTCACCGTGGTGAAGCTATATGTTCTCGTAATGTTCTTGCTTAACTCCGAAATCTGTGGTTGTCTTCTTTGACTTCGCTCACACCCTGATCGCCAGGGCATGGGCGAACTACTGTCCGGGGGTACAAAAAATGGTGGCGCGGGTTCGCACGGTCGCTTTCCAAGGCATCGAGGCCGTGCCGGTCGACGTGCAGGTGATGATCGCGCCCGGCAAGGTCAACATGCACATCGTCGGCCTGGGCGACAAGGCGGTGGCCGAAAGCCGCGAGCGGGTGCAGGCCGCACTGCATGCTTCCGGCCTGTCGATGCCGTCGAAGAAGGTGACTGTCAATCTGGCGCCGGCCGACCTGCCGAAGGAAGGCAGCCACTACGACCTGCCGATCGCACTCGGCCTAATGGCCGCGCTGGGCGCCATTCCGGGCGACATGCTGGCCGGCTATGTCGTGCTTGGAGAATTGTCACTCGACGGCACGATTGCCGCGGTCGCCGGCTCCTTGCCGGCGGCGATCGCCGCCAATGCCGAGGGCAAGGGCCTGATCTGCCCGTTCGCATGCGGGCCGGAAGCGGCCTGGGCTGGAAAGGATATCGACATTCTGGCACCGCGCAGCCTGATTGCCATCGCCAATCATTTTCGTGGCACGCAGGTGCTGTCGCGCCCCGAGGCCGGTATGCACGCCGCGGCGCTGGATCTGCCTGACCTCGCCGACATCAAGGGCCAGGAGACCGCCAAGCGGGCGCTGGAGGTGGCGGCGGCCGGCGGTCATAATCTGCTTATGATCGGACCGCCTGGATCCGGCAAATCGATGCTGGCGCAGCGGCTGCCGTCGATCCTGCCGCCGCTGGCGCCGAAGGAATTGCTCGAAGTCTCGATGATCGCCTCGGTGGCGGGAGAGCTCGGCGAAGGCAAGCTGACCGACCGGCGGCCGTTCCGCGCCCCGCATCATTCGGCCTCGATGGCGGCGATGGTCGGCGGCGGCATCCGCGCACGGCCGGGTGAGGTGTCGCTTGCCCACCACGGCGTGCTGTTCCTCGACGAGTTTCCCGAGTTCACGCCGCAGACGCTCGATGCGCTGCGCCAGCCGCTGGAGACCGGCGACTGCATGATCGCGCGGGCCAACCATCGCGTCACCTATCCGGCGCGTATCCAGCTGGTGGCGGCGATGAACCCGTGCCGTTGCGGCATGGCCGGCGAGCCGGGCTATCGCTGCCTGCGCGGCGAGCGTTGCCGCACCGACTATCAGGCGCGCATTTCGGGTCCGCTGCTCGACCGCATCGATCTCAGGATCGAAGTGCCCGCAGTGTCGGCCAGCGACTTGATCCGGCCCGATCGGGCGGAGAAAAGTGCCGATGTGGCGCTGCGTGTGGCACGCGCCCGCACCATCCAGCGCGAACGTTTCGAGCGGCTCGGCGCCACCCGCGCCACCACCAACGCGCATTGCGCGCCCTCGGTCATCGAGGAGATCGCCATGCCGGACGCCGCCGGCCTGTCGCTGCTCAAGGACGCCAGCGAAAAGCTCGCCTTTTCGGCGCGGGCCTATCACCGTGTGCTGAAGGTGGCACGGACGCTTGCCGATCTCGACGCCAGCGAAACCGTCGGCCGAATCCATCTGGCCGAAGCGATCTCCTACCGCATGAGCTCGGAGCGGATGGCGCAGGCGGCGTAGGTCCGCCGACAAGCCGGCCTCGCCACATTGCATTCCGCGATCACGCCATAACCCGGCCTCCGCGAATCGATCATCTCCACGGTGCGGCGGACCTGATTGTCCGCTTGGCCGGCGTCCTCACCACCCAACGGCCTCACCGAGCGGGCGCCGGCCATTTTCTTCCTCTTCCAGAAGCGTGGATGTCATCGACGCCGGACCAAAGTCTTGGTCTCTGCATTGGACATTCCTTATTTAGACAATGCGAATATGGTTGCGGTCGGGGAGCCCGCTATGTTCATTGACTACTACGAAGTTTTGGAAGTTAGCCCGAACGCCAATTCGGAAACGCTGGAGCGCATATTTCGCTATTTTGCGATGCGCTATCATCCCGACAATCGCGAAACCGGCGATGAAGCCCGCTTCAGTGAAATCGTGGAAGCCCACAACACGCTCAAGGATCCGGTCAAACGCGCTCAATACGACATCGCGTACAAGGACCATGCCGGCCTTCGCCGCGAGCTGACCGAGGAAGCCAGCAGCACCAAGGGCGTCGAGCGGGATGTCGTGATCCAGGCCAGGCTGCTGTCGCTGCTTTACGCGAAGCGCCGGCACGACGTCAGCAATCCCGGGATCGGAGATGTGGAGCTCGAACGCTTGTCAGGCTGTCCGCGAGAGCATCTCGAATTTCATCTCTGGTATTTGAAAGCGAAGGGCTGGATAGCAAGAGTGGAAAACGGGACGATCGCGATTACGGTGGAAGGCGTCGATCGGGTCAACTCCGAACACCGTCGCGATCCCACCATCCGGCTCCTGGACCATACGGCTTCCTGACGCCTTGTCTGTGGCCGGAAGCAAATAGCATCCGCCGCACCAGTCACGGACGCGCCTTCAACGCCGCTGGCGATTTCACCACCGTCGAGCGAAATACGACAAAACCGATCCGTTGCCTCAGGCTTGCTGCGCCTTCAGTTCCAGCCGCCGCGCGTGCAGCACCGGCTCGGTGTAGCCGTTGGGCTGGACGCGGCCCTTGAAGACCAGGTCGCAGGCGGCGAGGAAGGCTATCGACTTGTCAAAGTCGGCCGCCATCGGCTGGTAAAGCGGGTCGCCCTCGTTCTGGCGGTCGACGATGTCAGCCATGCGCTTCATCGTCGCCATCACCTGGTCCTCGCTGCACACGCCGTGGTGCAGCCAGTTGGCGATATGCTGTGAGGAAATACGCAGCGTGGCGCGGTCTTCCATCAGGCCGACATCGTTGATGTCAGGCACTTTCGAGCAGCCGACGCCTTGGTCGATCCAGCGCACGACATAGCCAAGAATGCCCTGCGCGTTGTTGTCGAGTTCCTTCTGGATGTCTTCAGGCGACCAGTTCGGCCGCACCGCGACCGGCACCGACAGGATGTCGTCGAGCTTTGCCTTGGGCCGGTTCTTGAGTGCGGCCTGCACGGCATGGACATCGACCTTGTGGTAGTGCGTGGCATGCAGCGTCGCCGCCGTCGGCGACGGCACCCAGGCGGTGTTGGCGCCCGCCTTGGGGTGGGCGATCTTCTGTTCCAGCATTGCCGCCATCAAATCCGGCATCGCCCACATGCCCTTGCCGATCTGGGCGTGGCCGGCCAAGCCGCATTCCAGCCCGGTGTCGACATTCCACGCCTCGTAGGCGGAAATCCAGGCGGCCTGCTTCATGTCGCCCTTGCGGATCATCGGGCCGGCTTCCATCGAGGTATGGATCTCGTCGCCGGTGCGGTCGAGGAAGCCGGTGTTGATGAACACGACACGCTCTTTTGCGGCGCGGATTGCCTCCTTGAGGTTGACGGTGGTGCGCCGCTCCTCGTCCATGATGCCCATCTTGATGGTATTCTCAGTCATGCCGAGCAGGGCCTCGACGCGGTCGAATATCTCGACGGCGAAAGCGACCTCCTCCGGCCCATGCATCTTGGGTTTCACGACATACATCGAGCCGGCGCGGGAATTGGCGCGGCGGCCGTTCGGCCCTACATCGTGCAGCGCGATCAGCGCCGTCATCGCCGCATCCATGATGCCTTCCGGAACCTCGTTGCCGTCGCGATCCAGTATCGCCGGATTGGTCATGAGGTGGCCGACATTCCTGACCAGCATCAGCGAGCGGCCGGGCACGGTCAGCGTGCCGCCGGCGGGCGCGGTGTAGGAGCGGTCAGGGTTGAGCTTGCGGACAAAACTCTTGCCGCCCTTGGTGATCTCTTCCGTCAGATCGCCCTTCATCAGGCCGAGCCAGTTGCGGTAGACGACGACCTTGTCTGGCGCATCCACCGCCGCGACCGAATCCTCGCAGTCCTGGATGGTGGTCAGCGCCGATTCCAGGATGACATCGGCGATGCCAGCCGGATCGGTGCGGCCGATCTGGTTGTTGCGGTCGATCACGATCTCGATGTGCAGGCCGTTGCGCACAAGCAGCACGGTATCGGGATTGGCGGCATCGCCACGATAGCCGACGAATTGCCTGGGGTCGGCCAGCGTCGTCGAGCCGGCGCCGGCGCTTAGCCGCAGGGCGCCTTGCGCCAGCGACAGACCATTCACGCCGGCCCATTTGCCTAGGGTGAGCGGGGCAGCCTCGTCGAGGAAGGTCTTCGTCCAGGCAACGACCTTGGCGCCGCGCGCCGGATTGAAGGCTTTGCCCTTTTCGGCGCCATCCGTTTCGGGGATGGCATCGGTGCCGTAGAGCGCATCGTAGAGCGAACCCCAGCGCGCATTGGCGGCGTTGAGCGCATAGCGCGCATTCATCACCGGCACGACCAGCTGCGGTCCGGCAACATCAGCGATTTCGGGGTCGACATTGTCGGTCGACACGCTGAAGGGCGGGCCCTCCAGAACGATATAGCCGATCTCTTTCAGGAAGCCCTTGTAGGCCTCCATGTCGACCGGCGCGCCGTGATCGCGATACCAGCCATCTACCTGTTCCTGGATGGCGTCACGCGCTGCCAGCAGCGCCCGGTTCTTCGGCGCCAAATCATGGATGATGGCCGAAAAACCGTTCCAGAAGGCGTCCGCTTCGATCTCCGTGCCCGGCAGCGCTTCCCTGGCCACGAACTCATGCAGCTCGCGGGCAATCCGCAATCCGGCGATCTCGATGCGGTCGGTCATCAGGCTACTCCAGATGAAAGGCTTTGCGGGCCTTTGGCATGTCAGGTTTGCCGGGTCAATTCAGCTTAGGGTGAAGGTGGCGTATTTCGCCGCCCCGCTCAAACCGCAATGCGCGGCCTTCCCGAGGCCACGGCCACGACATGCGCCTCGATGAACATGCGCTGGGCTTCGACGGTCGAGACCCGGAATTCGGTGGCGACGTCGATCTCGGCGCTGTCGGTGCCGGCATCCCTGGCGCGCTCCGCGACGATGGCGCGGACATCGGCCTCGGCCGCCGCGATCGCCGTCGCCTCGTCGAGGAAATCGCGCACGGTCTCGCCCGAGGCGAGACGAAACAGCCCTTCCATGGGCTGGCTGACCCGCGCCTCGGCCGATACCCTGACCTGGCCGACGACGGCGCCGAGCGCGTTGGCGACATCGGTATCCCTGGGCACCACGCAGTCATTGCCGATCAGCGGCGGCAGCCCGGCATAGTGCAGCGGCGCCGAGGCGCCGAGGCCGATGACCGGGCGGTCGAGCGCAACGCTCAGGCGGGCGATGCCGGGATGCGCGTCGACCGCGCGCTGCACCAGGGCGTGCGCCACCGTCGACGCGCCATCGAGCCCATCCTCGGCAAAGGCGGTCTCGAGGATATATTCGGCCGACCAGCGCGTCAGCGTCACCAGCACCCGTTCCGAAATCGCTTCCGGCGAAGCGGCGATGTTCTGGCCACGGCCGTCACGCTTGCGGGCGAACAGTTCGGCGCCGAGGCGCGCGGCGATGGGATCCCAGTTCGCCTGCTTGCCCAGCACATGGGCGGCGTCCGACGGGGTGAAGCCGGCGACATGCACCAGCCCGCGCGACACCAGCCGGTTCAGCGTCGCGTTCTGCGCGTTGGAACTCAAAAGCCTGTCGACGGCGAGCGGCACGGCACCGATCAGCTCGTAGAGCCTGGCTTCGGCGCCGGTCAGGCCGGCGGCGAGCCGGTCGGGCACGCCGGTGCGCACCGCGAAGCGGCCGTCCATACGGCCGGGATTGGGGGCGCGCAGCTGACGCTCCAGCTCTGAGGTCACCGCCGCGCCATGCGCCATGCCGGCCAGCGCCAACGGCACCAGGCGGCGCGGCCCGAGCAGGATCTTCGGGTTGAGCGCGCCATCTTCCAGCGCCACTTCGGAATCGCCGCCGAGGCCGAAGGTGCGCATGGCGACGGCCTCGACCATGGTGCGGAAGCCGCCGACGGTGGCGCCTTCCGGATCGAGCCTGGGGCGGCCGCCGTCGAGCACGGCGACGTCGGTGGTGGTGCCGCCGATATCGGACACCATGGCATTGTCGAGCCCGGTCATGTGGCGGGCGCCGACCAGGCTGGCGGCCGGGCCGGACAGGATGGTCTCGATCGGCCGCTGGCGGGCAAACGCTGCCGAAACCAGCGCACCGTCGCCGCGCACCACCATCAGCGGGGCTGCAATGTTGCGCGCCTGGAGAAAGCCTTCGGTTGCCGCCACCAGCCGGTCGATCATTGAGATCAGCCTGGCGTTGAGCAGAGTGGTGAGTGCCCGGCGCGGGCCGCCGAGCTTGGCCGACAGCTCGTGGCTCGATGTGACCGGCAGGCCTGTCTTTTCGCGGATCAACTCGCGGGCGGCGATCTCATGCGCCGGATTGCGGGTGGCAAAATAGGCGCAGACGGCAAAGCCGGACACCGAGGCGCCGAGTTCCGGCAACGCCGCCTCCAGTCCAGACAGATCGAGCTTGGCGGCATTGCCGTGCACATCGTGGCCGCCCGGACAAAAAACCACCGGATCGGTGCCGAGCGCGGCCTTTAGCCCGTCGCGGGCGAGGTCGCCCTCGGAAAAGCCGATCATCACCAGCGCGACGCGGCCGCCCTGGCCCTCGACAAGCGCGTTGGTGGCAAGCGTCGTCGACATCGACACCAGCTTGATATCAGCCGGATCGGTTCCCGCTTTCTGCAGCACCGCGTCGACGGCGCCGGAAATACCCACGGCAAGATCATGCCTGGTGGTCAGCGCCTTGGCCTTGGCCAGCACCTTGCCTTTGTTCGGCCCCTCTTGCGGGCCTTCCGTCTCAGACCACAACACGGCGTCGGTATAGGTGCCGCCGGTGTCGATCCCGAGGAACAGCGGCTTTGGCTTGGTCTTGGCTGTCATCTTTTTGGCGGCGGTCCGGGTGGCAATTTATTTGTCCCTGCCCTTAGCCGATACGGAACGGACGATAAAGCCGCGAGCGCTGGGCCACGGTAGGTAGGTTGGTGGTGGTGAACAAGCGAGGTCGGCGGGACAGCACCCCCCTCTGCCCTGCCAGGCATCTCCCCCGCAAGTGGGGAGATCGGATGTCATCCCCGCTTTCGCCAATCTTCAATGCCGAAAAGGGCGCCGCCGGCGGAAACTGCCAATCTCCCCCCTTGCGGGGGAGATGTCCGGCAGGACAGAGGGGGGTGCTGTCCCGCCGGCCAAAACAGCTACCCCACAAACCCCACCTTCTTGTGCGTGCCATCGCAGAACGGTTTGTTGGCGGAATGGCCGCAGCGGCAGAGGAAGGCGCGTTGCGTACGGTCGACCGTATGGCCGGTTCCGGTGACGATCTCGAGATTGCCCTCTAGCTTGAGCGGGCCATTGGTGGTCGGCGTCACTTTCAGCGGACCATTCCTCGCTTCGAGCGCCAGCGTGTCCTTCAGCGGTGGCTCGCCGGTGGCGGCAAAACCTGACTTGTTGTGGCTACCGTCGCAGAACGGCTTGTTTTCCGAGGCGCCGCAGCGGCAGAGCGTGGCACGATAAGAAGTCTCGCCGTCGAGCACGATCCCGGCGTGTACCGCCAGCGGGCCGTTTTCGCGCAGCCGCACGGTGTTGACCACCGGCGGCTGCTCCTGCGGCCCGCCATCCTTCCTGATGTAGGTGATGGCGCCCGAGGGGCAGCTTTCGGCGATGGCAACGATCTTCTCGACGCTGGCCGCCTCGGGATGGATCCATTGGCCCGGCGCGTTGGGCACGAAGACATTCGGATCGCCGAGCACGCAGTTGCGCGAATGGATGCAACGCTTGCCGGAAAACCCGACGTCGATCTTGTCGCTTTCGACCATGCCGGCCATAGCTGAGCTCCTTTTGCCTGAAGCGCGTCGCGTCTGAACAGTTCGAGGCGGCGCGCGCTGGGTATTTGCACAGGCCATGGCTTCCGGCCCGAAGACCGTCAAGCTGGCAAACCGGTCAGGGGACCAGCTCGATCTCCTCGGTCTCGCCGCCGTTGCAGGTGTAGCAGCAATCTTCGCATTTTTCCGTGTTGCCTGGACCGACGCCCCAATAGGTGCCCTCATCGCCATCGACCCAGGCGCCGTAGCAGATCGATTCGCCCGCGTTGCAGGATATCGGCAGCTGCTTGGTCTCGCCGTCGTCGAGGACGTAGTCCTTGTCCTCGCCCGGCCAGACATAGTCGCGATCCTGGCTGTAGAGCTCGACGCGCATGGCGTTGGGGTGGCTGTTCTTGATGGCGAAGGTGACATCGTCGGCTTGCGCCGCCGACGCAACCAGCATGACGAAGGACAGCGCGGCCAGCATGCGGCGCGCATAGGCATGAAACATGATAACCCCCGAACAAGCGGCCCACCCGGCCGCGGGGCGACCATTGCATGCAGCGCTGAATCGCGGAAGTGGACCGGACGGGCCGATCCCCGACTTAATTTGGGTCCAACGAAACTTCCGCGCTCTACGGCACCAGATCGATCGTCTCGGTGGAATGTTCCACGCAGATGAAGCAGCAGGTGTCGCAGGGCTGGTCATTGTCCGGCCCGACGCCGGCGGAGATGCTGTCATTGCCGTCGGCCCAGGCGCCGTAGCAGATATGTTCGCCCTGATTGCAGGACAGCGGCACGGATTTCTGCGACTCGGGTTCGATCAGGAACACCTTGTCATTGCCCGGCCAGACCGTCTCACGGTCGCGGCTGAACAGCTCGACCGCGACAGATTCCTTGCGCAGGTTCTTGACGAAAAAGGCCATGTCGGCGGCCTGCGCCGGGGCGGTGAAGACCAGCGCTGCCAGTGCAACCATACGAAACAGCGTCACGGCCTGGATCTCCCGAATCATCGCGGCAGAATCGCATGCCTGCCCGTAACTAGGAAGGCGCGGAACCCTGCGTTGCGATGTCATGCCCCAGCCACACCGTTTCATGCACCAGAAGGTCGAGATCCTCGCGCCGTGTGCGATGGTTGGTGATCGCCACGCGCAACCAGTGCTCGCCATGCACCGTGGTGTCCGAAAGGGCCGCAATGCCCTGTTCCTGCAGCCGCAGCATGATCTCCGTGTTGAGCGCCTTCAGAGCCTCGCCTGTCAGACCGGGCTGATAGCGGAAGCAGACGATGTTGACGGTCGGCGATGCCGCCAGCTGCAACCGCGGTGCGGCCTCGATCAGGCCGGCAAGATAGACGGCCTGAGCAATGTTCTGGTCGATCAGGCGGCCGAATTTCTCGACACCGTGCTCCTTCAGTGCCATCCACACCTTCAGCGCGCGAAAACCGCGCGATGTCTGCAGGCCGTAGTCGTGCAGCCATTCGCCGGAAGCAAGGCCGCGCGGCGTCGATTCCAGATATTCCGGCGTCACCGCGAAGGTCCCCCGATGCGCGGCGGCATCCCTGACCAGGGCGCAGCCGACCTCGAACGGCGCGTGCAGCCATTTGTGCGGATCGAGCGCGACCGAATCCGCCCGTTCGATGCCGGCGACGCGATGGGCATTTTCAGGCGCAATCGCGATCAGCGCGCCGATGCAGCCGTCGACATGGAACCAGAGGCTTTCCTCATGTGCCAGCTTCGCTAGCGCCTGCAAATCGTCGATCGCCCCGGTGTTGACCGTGCCGGCCGTACCGATGACGCAGGCCGGCTTGAACCCTGCCGCGCGGTCCTCAGTGATCGCCGCACGCAAGGCATTGATATCGATGCGCAGCCCGGCATCGGTCGGGATGCGGCGCAGTGCCCGGTTGCCGAGGCCGAGTGCCTCCATCGCCTTGCGGTGGCACGAGTGTATCTGCTCCGAGCCGTAGAAGCGCAGCGGCTTTTCGATGGCGGCGACACCGTGCTCACGCACGTCGATGCCGGCCTTGACGTTGCGCGCCACGGTCAGCCCTATGATGTTGGCCATCGAGCCGCCGCTGACCAGCGTGCCGCCGGCAGAAGCTGGAAAGCCCAGCATCTCCTTGCACCAGTTCACCACCTGGCTGTCCATCAGCCCGGCGGCGTGGTTGCCGCCGCCGAGGTTCGAGCCCTGTATAGCCGCCAGGAAATCGCCGAGCGCGCCGGTGAAGTTGCTCGACCCCATATACCAGGACCAGAAGCGCGGATGGATATTGCCCATCGGATAGGACATCACCGTGCGGGACACCTCGGCATAGACAGCATCCAGCGGCGCCGGGGAGCGCGGCAGCGGCGCCGAGAAGGCCTTTCTCACATCGGCCGGCATCTCCCGCCAGACCGGGCGGTCGCGCACATCGCGGAGATAATCGACCGCATCGTCGATGACCCGGTGCGACAGGGCCTGCACATCGGCCCAGTCCAGGGGATCGAGCGTTTCCTCGGCCACCAGGCCGAGGTTTTCTTGCACGGCCTCCATACCAGATCTCCCGTCAAGCCGCGGGAAACTGACAGCCGGGCGTCGAGCGCGACAGGGCGGCCTCCTCGGCATCCATCTCGGCCTCGATGCCGTCGAACAGCGGCGTCGACATGTAGCGCTCGCCGGTGTCGGGCAGCATGCACAGGATCACCGCCCCGGCCGGCGCCTTCTCCGCGACCTGCCGTGCCACGGCGAAAGTGGCGCCGCCGGAAATGCCGGTGAAGATGCCCTCTTTCCGCGCCAATTCCCTGGCCCATTTGATGCCCTCGGGTCCGGCGATCGGCATCACCTCGTCATAGAGGCTGGTGTCGATCGCCTCCTGCAGCACGTTGGGGATGAAATCCGGCGTCCAGCCCTGGATCGGGTGCGGCTCGAAGGCTGGATGGCTGGCGGCCGGGGCACCATCGGTGCCGCGCTGCTGCACCTTGCCGCTGCCGATGAGCTGCGCGTTGGCCGGCTCGGAGAGCACGATGCGGGTTTCCGGACGCTCGCGGCGCAGCACGCGCGCCACGCCGACCACCGTGCCGCCGGTGCCATAGCCGGTGACGAAGCAATCGAGCCGCGAGCCGGCGAAATCATTGACGATCTCGCGCGCCGTCGTTGCCTCGTGGATGGCGGCGTTGGCCGCTGTTTCAAACTGGCGGGCAAGGAACCAGCCATTGGCCTCGGCCAGTTCCACCGCCTTCTTGTACATGCCGAAACCTTTTTCGGCGCGCGGCGTCAGCACCACCTTGGCGCCCAGCATGCGCATCAGCTTGCGGCGCTCGACCGAAAAACTGTCGGCCATGGTGACGACCAGCGGATAGCCCTTTTGCGCGCAGACCATGGCGAGGCCGATGCCGGTGTTGCCGCTGGTCGCCTCGACCACCGTCTGGCCCGGCTTCAGCGCACCGCTGCGCTCGCCCTCCTCGATGATGTTGAGCGCCAGCCGGTCCTTCACCGAGGCGCCGGGATTGAAATACTCGGCTTTGACGTAGATCGTCGCGTGGGACGGTCCGAGATTGTTGATGCGAACCACCGGCGTGTCGCCGACGGTGTCGAGAATGCTGTCGAACAGGCGGCCGCGCCCGGCCGTGGTTCTGATCTTCTGCTGCTGCAACATCTTGGTCTCCCTGATTGTCATCGTGTTTTGTCTTCACGGGCCGGTTACAAGCCAGCGGGTTGGGCGGCGAGGTTTGGTGACCTTGCCGCGCTAGGACTGACATGCCGCACAGCGGCAATGGCTGTATCCGGCGCTGAAATCCGCTGCCGGATGCGCCGTGTCGTGTTTGGTGATACAGGAGAGGCCGACAGGCCAGCGTGGGAGCAGGCGTGGAAACGCACGTGGAATCCAACCGATCGAGGCTGGACGGCGACATGCCGGACCTGTCGGTGCGCCTGCTCGGGCCGCTGATGATCTCCCACGACGGCGCTCCGGTAGCCCTCCCCGCGTCACGCAAGCTGCGCGCGCTGCTCGCCTATCTGGCGCTGGCGCCGCATCCGGTCGGCCGCAGTCGCCTGTGCGAGTTGTTGTGGGATGTGCCGAACGACCCAAGGGGCGAACTGCGCTGGTGCCTGAGCAAGCTGCGGAGCGCGCTCGACGCGGTGGGCCGACAGCGGGTCGCGACACAGGGCGACACGGTCGCACTCGATCTGAGCGATTGCCTGGTCGATGCGCTGGAGGTGAGCCAGGCCGCCACGCAAGGGCTCGGCACCCTTGATGTCGAGCGCTTGCGGACGCTGGCCAAACTGTTTGCCGGCGATTTCCTCGACGGGCTGGAGCTCGAGCGCAGCCCGCATTTCAACAGCTGGCTGACCGCGCAGCGCCGCCGCTTCCACTCGTGCCACGTCGCCGTGCTGGAGCAACTCGTCGGCAGCCTGGCGGCAGACAGCGACGAGGCGATCGCCCATCTCGACACATGGGTGGAACTGGCGCCGTTCGACCGGCGTGCACATGCGGCACTTTTGGCAGGTCTGGCCGGACGCGGCGAGATCGGCGCGGCTGAAGAGCATCTGGCGGCGGCAGAACAGTTGTTCAAATCGGAAGAACTGGATTTCGCACCGCTTCGCGCGGCCTGGCGGGCGATCCGTGACCGACAGTCGGGCATCTCGCTTCGGACGGCCTGCCTGTCCACACTATCGCCATTGGTGGCCAAGCCGACCGCACCCGGCCCGGTCGAGCCCAGCCATGCTTCGCTGGCGGTGATGCCGTTTGTCGAGGAGGTCGGCGGCGCACGCGGCGGATTGGCCGACGGTTTCACCCACGACATCATCACCCGCCTGGCCAAGCTCAGGGACTTCTTCGTCATCGCGCGCGGATCGGTGTTTGCGCTGGCAGAGCAGAACATCGCGCCCGAGGATGCCGGCCGCCGGCTGAATGTCGACTATGTCGCCACCGGCACGGTGCGCAGCCCGTCCGGCCGCCTCATCGTCAGCGTCGAACTGATCGAGGTGCGCAGCGCCAGGATCGTCTGGGCCGAGACCTTCGAGCGCAGGCCCGATGACATCTTTTCCGTGCTTGACGACATCGGCAACAGCATCGTCTCCTCGATCTCGGCCGAGATCGAAACGGTCGAGCGCAACCGCGCCATGCTGAAGGCGCCCTGCTCGCTCAACGCCTGGGAGGCCTATCATCGCGGCCTCTGGCACATGTACCGCTTCACCCAGGCCGAAAACGAGCAGGCGCGGCATTTCTTTGCCCAGGCCCTGCAGCTCGACCCGACCTTTGCGCGCGCCTATGCCGGCCTGTCCTTCACCCACTGGCAGAACGCCTTCCAGCGCTGGGGCGACCGCGACCGCGAAAGCGCGCTGGCCTTCGAGAGCGCGGGGCACAGCCTGCTGGTCGACGACCACAATCCGGCCGCGCATTGGGCGATGGGCCGGGCGCTGTGGCTGCGCGGCGAGCAGGACGGTTCGCTGCTCGAACTCGAGCGGGCTGTCGATCTCAGCCCAAACTTCGCGCTCGGCCACTACGCGTTGTCCTTCGTGCATTCGCAGTCGGGCGACCCGCAAGCGGCGATCGGCTCTTCCGACCATTCGCGCCATCTCAGCCCGTTCGACCCGCTGCTGTTCGGCATGCTGGGCGCACGCGCCATGGCGCATGTCCGGCTCGGCCAGTTCGAGGAAGCGGCCGAATGGGCACTGAAGGCGGCGGCGCGGCCCAACGCCCACGCCATCATACTGGCGATCGCCGCGCACTGCCTGGCGCTGGCCGGACGGCTCGATGAGGCGCGCGGCTTCGCCGCCGCCATTCGCAAGACAAGGCCGGACTATTGCGCCGACGATTTCATCGGCACCTTCCGCTTCGAGCCGGATGCCGTGGCGCTGTTCCGGCAGGGCGCCAGGCTTATCGGGCTGAACTGAAGCCTGGCATCGCCATCTGGGGCATCGCTTGGGAATTTCGCCTCAATTCCGCTGGGTTAACGAAGTCGGAAGGAGTTGTTTAACCGTTCGCGGCTATGTCACCGCGTGGGGGACCGACAAAGTGAGTATGATGAGCAACAGCCCCGACAAGCGCAATGAATGGCGCGCCATCTTTTACGTGCAAGCTCGCGTCGCCATCCTGTTTGTCCCGGTGGTTGCCAGCCTGCTGATCATAGCGGCGCTTGCCGGAAACGAACGCAAGTCCGTTCCCAGCATGATCGACCCGACCGTCACCGGCTCCGTGCGGTAGACCAGCGGTCATCGGTTCTTCGAGACGCTCCCGGAGGCGGGCGCCGGGCGTGCGCTATCGGCGGTTTTCATTTGGCGTTAAAATCATCCGATGGCACTGAATGAGTGGGCCCGAACGATCAAGCGCGATGTGCATGCGCTCTACCTCGCCGCTCGCGATCCCCGAACGCCTTGGTATGCCAAGGCGCTTGCCGTGTGTGTTGCAGGCTATGCCTTGTCGCCAATCGACCTGATCCCCGATTTCATTCCGGTGATCGGCTATCTCGACGACGTCATCCTTGTCCCTTTGGGCGTCCTTGCCGTGGTCAGGATGATACCGCCCGAGGTGATGGCGGAACACAGAAAGACCGCCGCGCTGGCCGCCGCCAGGCCGGTGAGCCGCTACGCGGCGGTGATCATTGTTTGTATCTGGGCTGCCTCGATCGTGCTGGCCGGGTGGCTGGGATATCTGTATTTCGCCGACTGACTGCCAAGCCGTTCTGCAGGGGGGGCGGCCGCCAAGAAAGCCCGGATGGATCGCGCTTTTCTCGGGATTCCTTCGCCATCTGGCGTCGCTCAAACAAAGCGCGGGATCGGACCGTTCTGCGGGGTTACATCGTCGCCAAGCTCGATAAAAACCTCGTCGACATAGCACCATGCCCAGCCTTCGGGTGGATCGTAGCCCTCGATGATCGGATGCTTGGTGGCGTGGAAATGCTTGGTGGCGTGGCGGTTGGGCGAGTCGTCGCAGCAGCCGACATGGCCGCAGGTGCGGCAGAGCCGCAGATGCACCCATTGCGACCCACTCTGCAGGCATTCCTCGCAGCCGAGCGCGCTCGGCGTCACCTTCCTGATGTCGCGCGTATGTCTGCATTCATCCATCATGCTCTCCTGCCATTCGAGGTGTATCGGCGTTGCCGCGCGCGAGATATGCATGCAATGCCGCGACCACCTGGGCGCCTTCGCCGACAGCCGCCGCGACACGTTTGACCGAGCCGGCGCGGACGTCGCCTATGGCGAACACGCCGCTGCGGCTGGTCTCCATCTGCGCCGATCCTATGTCCGAGCCGGTGCGCACGAAACCTCTGGCGTCCAGCGCCACATCGCAGTTCGCCAGCCAATCGGTATTCGGATCGGCGCCGATAAAGAGGAAGAGATGGCGGATCGAGCGCGTCGTTTTCGCGCCGCTGGCGCGGTTGCGCCAGCGCACTGTTGCAAGATTGCCCTCTTCGCCCTCCAGAGCCTCGATTTCGGTCCCGGTCAGCACCTCGATGTTCGGCTGCGCCCGGATGCGCTCGACCAGATAGCGCGACATGCTGGCATCGAGGCTGCCGCCGCGCGCCAGGAGCGCCACTTTCCGCGCATGACTGGCCAGATAGACGGCCGCCTGTCCGGCCGAATTGCCGGCGCCGACCAGCGCCACTTCCTGGCCCGCGCAAAGCCGGCCTTCGATGGGCGACGCCCAATAATGCACGGACGTTCCCTCGAACCGCGCCAGATTGGCGATGTCGAGGCGGCGATAGCGCGCGCCGCTGGCGATCACCACGCTGCGCGCGCGCACGGTCTCGCCGTCGCCGACATCGAGCAGATAGCGGGCGCCTGACGCGTCGGCGGCAGCGCTCAAAAGCTTCGCCTCGTCCGGGATCACCATTTCGACGCCGAATTTCTGCGCCTGGTTGTAGGCGCGCGCCATCAGCGCCATGCCCGAAATGCCCGTGGGGAAACCGAGATAGTTCTCGATGCGCGAGGAGGCGCCGGCCTGTCCGCCGAAGGCACGGCAATCGAGCACGATCGTCGACAGGCCTTCGGATGCCGCATAGACCGCCGCCGCCAGCCCTGCCGGGCCGGCGCCGACGATGGCCACGTCATACACCGTATCGGCATCGATCGGCCGCAGCAGGCCGATGCAGCGGGCGAGGTCCTTTTCACCGGGGTTCATCAGCAGCCTGCCGTTTGGACAGAGCACGATCGGCAGGTGGTGCGGATCGACCTCGAAGCGTTCGACCAGGGTTTTGGCGCAGGGGTCGCTGCCAGAATCGAGCACGCGGTGCGGCTGGCCGCTGCGGGCCAGAAAACCCTGCAGCCGCAACACGTCGGCATTGCCAACAGGTCCGACGATGATCGGTCCGCTGGTGGCGCTTTCCAGCAGCCCGACACGGCGCAGGATCAGCGCCCGCATGATGCGCTCGCCGAGATTGGCCTCCTGCACCATCAGGTCGCGCAGCCTCTGCGAGGCGATGACGAACGCCTCGACCGGCTCGGCGGCCTGCGCATTGACCAGCGAGGGACGGGCCGAAAGCTGCGCTAGTTCGCCGACAAAGCTGCCCGGACCGTGCGTGACGATCGTCTCGCGCCGGCCAAGCCCGCCATCCTGGGTGATGTCCACCTTACCGGAAAGGACGACGATCAGGCCGGGCGCCACATCGCCTGCCGTGACGATGTTCTCGCCGGCCGCATAGGCGCTGGCCTCGCCGAACCGGCGCATGCGGTCGATGTCCACCTCGGCCAGCGTGGGGAACGCCTGGTCGCGGCGGGCACCGAAGATCTGGGTGGTGGATTGAGCCATGGTTGAGCGTAGCGAAGCGGGCGCGGAGTTTAAAGCGGTTTGTGAGGGACTGGCCGGAAGGGGAGGTTTGGATGGAGCTCCCGGAGGTCGTAGTCTTCGAGCTTGATCCGAGGATACATGGCGCTGCATCATTGCCAAAAAGGCTAGGACTGCTTCCTGTGGCCTTCGTTGGCTAGCTTGCCTCGTTTTTCATACGCGTCAACGGCCATTCGCTCAAGAAGCCGAATCATGAGATGCCCAAACGCTGCGCGCTGTCGGCGGCATGGTCCTGAGAATCAGGCTTCGGTCCGCGACTTGAAACCGCCGAACACGCTCATGGTGAAAGATGGCCAAGAGGAAATTAACGGACGCGGCACACTTGCGGACCAGCTCAGCATCAGTTTTTGCTGCATCGATATCGAAGGCTATCTTTCCAAGCGCTCTTCTCATCTCCAAATCTCTAACAGAACGACCGTGCACGCCAGCAGACAGATCGCTATATAGGCTGGCTAGCCTAGCTATCGCATCGAACTTTGCTTCCGTCTTTAGGTACTGAGGATGATTCTTAGCATAGTCATTTAGTGATTCAATTGTCACATACCATTTTATATCGCGATTCATTCGCATGAATTCAATTGGATGGTCACTGAAATAAATATGTCTCAAAGCATTCTCGGCAATACCACGGATTAGCAGCTTGGCCGTCTTACTAAATCCGAGCAAAACCTGAGGCAATATTTGTAAAGCATCCGATGCTATTTCCTCAAGGAACACTCGCCCGTGCAATGGCAACCCTTGAAGCCTAAACCGCCAAAGTATGAGGGAATATGTAGCATTGTGAATCGCCTTGGCTTGATCCAGCAGATCGTTTGATGGTTTGGCCGGGACTATGCGGCGCTCTTGCAGCAGAGCTATCACGTTCGACAGGTCAGTTCCCAATGCCGCCGAACTTGACCGTCTGTTCATTCGGCGGTTCCATCGCCTTTGATGATGCTTTCCCACTTCGACAGAAAGCTTCGCCTCTCCGATTCCTTGGGTGGCCGCCCAGCAAGGGCGTCAAGTCCATCCCTCATTGACGACTCCAACGCCTGTTTGGTTCCGGGGTCACTTGCTTCGATGAACTCGATTATTCGAGCAGCGATGTCGCTCCTCGACATCTTATCAAACCTATTGGTCCTCAAACTTGGAAGAATTCGCCCAGCAAATCGAGCCAAGTCCAGGTTCTGCGGAAAGAAGGTTTTCTCTCTGAGCAGGTCGAATAGATGCATATCCCGTGACGCTGCTTGACGACGCGGGCGCTTCGCAACTGCACTCGGCATCTTCACGTCGGAATCCGACCGTATGGCCAAGTCAAGATACGCATTGATTATCGGAGCAATAGCCGGATGGTGGAAGTCCGCTATGTCGCGAAACTGCCGAAGATCTTCCTTAGATTTGCCTGCCGCTAGTGCAAGAATATCCTTAGAGAATTTCAGCCACGCCTCGTGTTTTCGATCTGACGCCATCATTTTTCAGCCCGCTTTAGAAATTCCGCAGTGATTTTGAGATATTGTTCTTTCACCTTAGATGAGGCTTTGTTAAAATATATCATCGGTCGGTGATACTCTACTGATTCCGCAACGTGGGTAGACAGCGTAGACATGCTCTCAAAAACAGCGCTTTTGCGAGCTTTTCGCAAGTCGTTCATGATATTCTTCATTGCGGTTGGCGTAGGAGTTCTAACGAGTGAGAATATTATACCAATCTGCTCTAATTTCTGCCCTGCGTCCGCAGTGTAGTCGTGGATGTAGCGCTCCAGCAGGGGCAGACCGAGCACCGACAAGGGATCAGGCCTCATTGGAACTACATACTTATCGCTAGCCAGAATTGCCGCCTCCGTAAAAATTGAGATGGTTGGAGGGCAATCGAGGATGACATAATCGTAGTGAGCAGCCTTCTCCTTAAGGTAGTGTTTGAGCTTATCTTCAGTCTTGCGAGGGGAGGTTTGGATTTCGACAAGATCCAAAGTCGACGGCAGGAGATCGAGGCGCCCCTTGCCTCCACGCGCAAAACCCGGCTTCGCACCATCGTAGATGGTTAGTATGCAAGCCGAGAGGTCCATCTTCGCCTTGTTCTGTGGCTTAGCGAGGCCGGTTGTGGTGTTTACCGCCCCTAGTGAACGCGGGACGAAGACATCTCGAATTGTGCCTTTTGAATTGTCACTGATATGACTCAGATAACGGTCGTCCTGGACGAGGTATTGGGTAGCGTTGAACTGAGGATCGACGTCGACCATCAAGACGCGCTTCTCATGCACCGCGGCCAAGGTAAAAGCGACATTCACAGCCAGCGTTGTTTTTCCAACACCGCCTTTCATATTCATAAAGGAAACGACTTCCATCCGTCCCACCCCCGGGTAACTCTAAGCGCCCCGGGGCTTATATCATTGGTTTTATGTGGGTCCTAGCCACCGTGACCAAATAGGTTACCGTGTGTGGCTTTGGTTTGCATAAGCGGCATACTTTAGCTGTACCGGCTCGCGTCAAACCTCTCAGTCGGTCGACATCCGCGATTCTGACCCTCACTCTCGTGGGACTGTAGGTCCCTTGCTCAATATCCAGGCGAGGGGCCTTCAACGTCGGACCGGTGCGGTGCCAATCGAACGCCAAGTACTCGCTCCTTTGTGACACTTAGGGGCGAATGCAGAACTCCGAAAAGATATATCTTACCGATCCCGTTGGTAGTCGGGAAAAAATGGTGCCCAGAAGAGGACTCGAACCTCCACTCCTTGCGGAACACGGACCTGAACCGTGCGCGTCTACCAATTCCGCCATCTGGGCTGGTGCGGGCTCATGTAAGCGGGCAAGCGATTGCTGTCAACGCGCTTTTTTCGCGGTTGCTCCGTTCGCCGGCTCAGTCGTCCAGCACTTCCTTCGAAGCGACGGTGGAATCGGCGTTGAGCTGGTAGATGACCGGCACGCCGGTGCCGAGTTCCAGCTTGACGATCTCCTCGCCCGACTTGCCGTCGAGCGCCATGATCAGCGCGCGCAGCGAGTTGCCGTGCGCGGCGACCAGCACGGTGCCGCCGCGCAGCACATGCGGCTGCAGATCGTGCAGGTAATAGGGCCAGACCCGGGCGCCGGTGTCCTTCAGGCTTTCGCCGGCGGGCGGCGGCACGTCGTAGGAGCGGCGCCAGACATGCACCTGCTCCTCGCCCCATTTCTTGCGGGCATCGTCCTTGTTGAGGCCGGAAAGGTCGCCATAGTCGCGCTCGTTGAGCGCTTGGTCGCGGATGGTCTTCAGGTCGCTTTGACCGACGGCGTCGAGGATGTGCTGACAGGTCTTTTGCGCCCGGATCAGCGCCGAGGTGAAGGCGATGTCGAATTTCAGGCCGCGCGCCTTGAGTTTCTGGCCGGCGTCCTTGGCCTCGGCATGGCCCTGCTCGGTCAGGTCGACGTCGCGCCAGCCGGTGAACAGGTTTTTCAAATTCCATTCGCTCTGGCCGTGGCGCACGAGCACGAGGGTTCTCGACATGTTTGCTCCCTTCAGGTTGGGCAAGTTGGCAGATTGGCCACTCAGCTGAGGCCGAGCACGTCCCGCATCGAATACAGCCCCGGCTTCTTGCCGCGCGCCCAAAGCGCCGCCTTGACGGCGCCGCGCGCGAAGATGGCACGGTCCTCGGCATGGTGGGCAAGCGTGATGCGCTCGCCGGTGCCGGCCAGCAGCACGCTGTGATCGCCGACCACCGAGCCGCCGCGCAGCGTGGCAAAGCCGATCGAGCCCGTCTTGCGCACGCCGGTATGGCCGTCGCGAACGCGTACGTCATTGCCTGAAAGCTCGATACCACGCCCGGCGGCGGCGGCTTCACCCAGCAGCAGCGCTGTGCCCGACGGCGCGTCGACCTTGTGCTTGTGGTGCATTTCGAGGATTTCGATGTCGAAATCGTCGGCATCGAGCGCGCGTGCCGCCTGTTCGACCAGCACCGCCAGCAGATTGACGCCGAGGCTCATATTGCCCGACTTGACGATCGTCGCATGGCGCGCCGCCGCCGCGATTTTCGCATTGTCGTCGGCCGTGCACCCGGTCGTGCCGATGACGTGAACGATGCGCGCTTGCGCGGCGTAGCCAGCGAATTCGACTGATGAGGCCGGGGTGGTGAAATCGAGCACGCCGTCTGCCTTGGCGAAGACCGGCAGCGGGTCGTCGCCGATCGGCACATTGATGATGCCGATGCCCGCCAGTTCGCCTGCGTCCTTGCCCAGATAGGGCGAACCCGCCCGCTCGACCGCGCCGATGACCCGCGCGCCGGGGATGGTGTGGATGGCACGGATCAGCGTCTGACCCATGCGGCCGGCAGCGCCCACCACCACAAGGCCCATATCGCCTGCTTCGCTCATGTGCTCCTCACAGAAGTCTTCTTCGCACGCGTGGCCCGGACCGGAGTTTGGATCGGCTCGCGGTCCTCGACAAGCCCCAGCCCCTTCTTGCCCTGGATGCGGTGGAAGCGGGAATAGATGCTGTCCGGGTCGGCCATCAGCGTCGCATGAGTGCCTTCCTCGACCAACCGTCCCTCTTCCAGCACGATGATGTGGTCGGCATTGACCACCGTCGACAGCCGATGCGCTATGACGATGGTCGTGCGGCCTTGCATGACTTGGGTCAGCGCTTCCTGGACGCGCGCCTCCGCCTCGTTGTCGAGCGCCGATGTCGCCTCGTCGAGCAGCAGGATCGGTGCCTGGCGCACGATCGCGCGGGCGATCGAGACGCGCTGGCGCTGGCCGCCGGAAAGGGTCGAGCCGCCTTCGCCGACCGGCGTGTCGTAACCTTGCGGCTGCTGGCGGATGAACTCGTCGGCTGCCGCCTGTTTCGCCGCCTGCTCGATCTCGGCGTCCGTGGCCGACAGACGGCCGTAGCGGATGTTGTCGCGGATCGTGCCCTCGAACAGATATGGCGCCTGCGCCACATAGGCGATCGACTGCCGCAGCGAATGCTTGGTTACCTTCGAGATGTCCTGGCCATCGACCTCGATGCTGCCCCGGTCGACGTCGTAGAAGCGCTGCAAGAGCGCCACCAGCGTCGATTTGCCGGCGCCCGACGCACCGACGATCGCCGTCACCTTGCCGGCCGCGGCGGTAAAGCTCAGGTCCCTAAGCACCGGCATGTCGGCGCTGTAGCCGAACGTCACATTGTCGAAACGCACCTCGCCGGTGGTGATCCTCGCCTCGACGGCATCGGGTGCGTCGCCCTGTTTCGGCTCCAGGTCGAGCAACTCGTAGATCATGCGCGCGTTGACCAGGGCACGTTCCATGCCCACCTGTGTGCGCGCCAGGCGTCTTGCCGGATCGTAAGCCATGATCAGTGCGGTGATGAAGGAGAAAACCGCGCCCGGCGGCTGCCCAAGATACAGCGCCCGGTAGCCGGAATAGGCAAGCACGGAGGTGATGGCGAGGCCGCCCAGAATCTCGGAAATCGGCGACAGCCGCTCCGAGACGCGGGCGATCTTGTTGTTACGCTGCTCGGCCGTGTCCGCCATGATGTCGATGCGGCGCGCCAGCTCGGCCTCCAAGGTGAAGGCCTTGACGATGGCGATGCCTTGCGTGGCTTCCTGCACGGACCCGTTCAGCCGCGAATTGATCAGGACGGATTCCCGGTTGATACGCCGCAGTCGGCGGGTGATATAGACGACGGCCCAGATCAGTGGAGGGCCGATCAGCAGCGAGCTGAGCGACAACACCGGATCCTGATAGATCATCACGCCGACGAGAGCGACCAGCGTGACCGCGTCGCGGCTGATGGAGGTCAGTGTCAGCGACAGCAGATCGCGAACGCCGCCGACATTCTCGCTGACCTGTGCCGCCAGCCGACCGGAACGCGTATCGTTGAAGAAGTTGACGCCGAGCTTCATCAGATGGTCGAAGCTGCGCTTCTGGTAGCGCGCGACCAGATTGTTGCCGATACTGGCCAACGCGACTGCTTGGCCGTAACCGGCGAAGCCGCGCAGCAGGGAGGCTCCCATGAAACCGGCGCAGATCAACCAGAGCATATCGCCGCGTCGTTCGTAGAAGATCTGGTTGATCATCGGGGCCATGATCCACGCCGTGAAGGCAGTGGTGCCGGAAACGATCAGCAGGCAAGAGACGGCGACGACATAGGTCCAGCGATACTCGTTGCCGTTTTCAGCGAGGATGCGGCGGAGCACCGCTGTGACCTCGCCGGGCCGGGCTTTTTGTTTGTTTGGAGCTTGAAGTGTCAAATCGGGAGCGCTTTGTGGTTTTCCGCCTCGTGGGACCGGGGCTGCAAATTCGGCACCCCTCTTAACGCCCTGCGGCCTAATTGCCTATGCCCGCACCTGATTAACTTCGTCGCGGGGGCGCGAGCGCTTCGCTGGCTTTCAGGCCTGCCAGCGCCGGCCCTCGGTCTGGACGCCGAACAGCGAGGGGTTCCTGGCATAGGCGGCAAGGCCCAGAAGTGCGGCCAGCGGGTGGGTGATGACATAGACCGGCATGGTGCGCATCATCGCGCTGTGCGGCGCCTTGTCCTCGAAAGCGGCGCGGAAATTGCCGGCTTTCAGCGCCGGCACGATCTTCTGCGCGATGCCACCGGTGAGGAACACGCCGCCGCGGCTCATGAACACCAGAGCAAGGTCGCCGGCAGTGCGCCCAAGGCAGGTGACGAAGATCTCCAGCGCTTCCTCGGCAACCGGATCGGTTTTGGCAAGTGCCGCGGCAGTGATCTCGGCCGGCGTGGTGAAGGGCGACGGCTTGCCGTCCGCCTTGGCCACCGCCCTGTAGACATTGACCAGACCGCGTCCGCACAGGATCTGCTCGCCCGAAACGCGGCCTTCGAGCTTCTCGATATGCGGAAAAACCTCGAAATCGCGCGGTGTGCGCGGGCCGATGTCCATATGGCCGCCCTCGCCGGGGACCGGTATCCAGTGGTGCAGCGCATGGACCAGCCCGGCGACGCCGAGCCCGGTTCCCGGACCGAGCACGACGCGCCCGGCATTGGGCTCCGGCGTGCCGCCGCCGATCTTTTCCATGTGCTCCTCGCCGAGCGCGACGACGGCCAGCGCCTGCGCCTCGAAATCGTTGAGCACGACGATGTCGCTCAGGCCGAGGCTGGCGAACATTTTCCTCGGCTTGACGATCCAGGGGCAGTTGGTCAGCTCGATCTCGTCGCCGTCGACCGGGCCAGCCACCGCCAGCACCGCCGAATTGGGACGCACCGACGAGCGGTCGAGCACGGCCGCCTGGATCGCCTCGTCGATGGTGTTGTAGTTTGCCGTCTGGACGATGGTCGGCTCGCCAGCCTCGGAATTGGCGTCGAGCACGATCGAAAAGCGCGCATTGGTGCCGCCGATGTCGCCGATCAGGATCGGAAACCGCAGCAAAGTGTCGTCGTCGCCTGTGCGTGGCATGCTCTCGTCCGTCTCCGGCGCCCCCGACGGCATCTGGCCGTTCTTCCGTTGACTAGCGCATGGGTTTGAAAAGGGAAACGGTTTTCGACCCCGGCGGCGCGCTGAGGCCGGCTCTGCGGCCAAACCGCCACGGTTTCGCAAAAATGCGGCGCTGAACCGATTGAGTCTGCCTATAAGCCGTGATCGTCAGTTTCCAGGCGGCCGCGGTCTCGGCAGCGGCACGCCGATCTCGGGCGTCGCCGTGAAAGCGTTCATCGTGCTTGGCAAGCCGGCGGCGGCCGGGGTGGCGGGCAACGAGGGCGCTTCGGGTTCGGGCGCGGCAGCCGCGACCGGCACGCCGCCGCCATGGTAGGTCGCCGCCTCGGCCGACGACGGCCCCGGCGCGTCGAGCACGGCGCGGCATTCGCTCGGCAGGTTCTCCATCGTCATCAGGTCGCGGGCCTTGGGCGCATCGGGGTTCTTGTTGGGGCGCCAGGGCTCCTGCGTGAACCACCAGGCCAGCGGCTTGCCGCAACCGTCATCGTCCGGCGTCGCTTCCTGCGCCTTGCAGCCGGGCGATCCGGGCTGACAGCCGATGCGCATGTGGAAATGATAGTCGTGGCCCCAGAACGGCCTGACCTTACGCAGCCAGAAGCGGTCGCCCTTGACGGTATCGCAGAGCTTTTTCTTGATGCCCGGATTGACCAGGATGCGCTCGACCTGGCTGTAGCTCGCCGCGCGCTTCAAAAGCCTTGTGTGCGCTGGCGTCCACAGCGCGTCCTTCACCAGATGGGTCTTCTCATCGACCATCAAGGTGGCGCTCATCGATTCGCGCTGCGCCATCGACAGCGGGCGGCTGGGCATCGGCGTCAGCCAGATGTCGGCGTCGAGCCCGATCTGGTGCGAGGCATGTCCTGTCAGCATCGGGCCGCCGCGCGGCTGCGAAATGTCGCCGATCAGCAGGCCTGGCCAACCATCGGCCGCTGCGTCGCGCGACAATTTCTCGACTACCGCGATCATCGCCGGATGGCCCCAACGGCGGTTGCGCGACGGCCGCATCACCTGCCAGGTCGGACCGTCCAAGGGAATGGCGACGCCGCCGGCAAAACAGCCCTTGGAATAGAATCCGATCGACTGCGCCGCGGTGGCGGCCGGCAGTTTCTTGGCGCCGAACAGGTCTTTTGCCCGCTCCTCGGCGCTCGCCGGCTGAACGGCTAACCCAAGCACGGCAAGCAGGCCGACCGCAGCGGCCAACAGGGGCGTTTTGCCGAAAGATGGCCTCATCGCTGTCTTCATGAACCCGGTTCTCCACCGCAATCCCAAGGCCGAATCATAGCACCCCGCGCCCGCGGCTTCGATCGTCAGCGCTTCATCGGGCTGCGCGCTTCGCCGTCACGCCAATCGCCGCTTGCCCACATATGATCGAAGGCGGCGCGGTAGTCGCGAAAGCGCAGGGAATAGCCCGCCGCCTTGATCGCCGCGTTGGCGACACGCTTGTTCTCGCCATAGAAGGACCGCGCCATGGGCGAAAGTTGGGCGGCGTCGAAGGGAATTTCGGGAGGCGGTTCGACACCCATCAGGGAAGCGGCATAGGCGACGACATCCTGCGGCGGCGCCGGCAGATCGTCGGTGACGTTGAAGATGCCGCCTTTGTTGCCATCGATAAGCTGCCACAGCGCGCCTGCAATGTCCTCGCAATGGATGCGGTTGAACACCTGGTCCGGCTTGACCAGCCGCCTTGCGGTGCCGTTTTCCAGATTGACCAGCGCGTTGCGGCCGGGGCCGTAGATGCCGGACAGGCGCAGGATCGCTCCCGGTCGGCCGATCTCGCGGCCCAGCTCCAGCCAGTCCTGTTCGGCGGCAACCCGCATCACCGAGCGCTTCGACACCGGCCGGCATTCAGCCGTTTCATCAACCCAGGCGCCGTCATAATTGCCATAAACCCCGACCGTAGAGAGATAACCGATCCATTCCAGCAAAGGCATTTGAGCGATTGCCGCTCGCGCGGCCTTCAAAACGGGATCGCCGGCCTCTTCCGGGGCAATCGAAATCAGCAGATGCGTTGTTTTTCCCAATGCATCACCGATTTCGCCGGTCATCGCGCCGTCGAACAGGAGCGGCGCGATGCCGGCCTGCCGCAGCGTCTCGAATTTCTCCGGCGAGCGTGTCGTGCCGAAGATCGTCGCGGCGCCTTTGTTAGCCCGAGCAAAAGCCCTGCCGGAATAGCCGGCGCCGAAGATGAATATCTGCTTTTCGCTCATGCATTCGCCCTGATTGGCCGCGCCAGACGCCATTCGTCGCGCACGGCTTCGTCGCTCTCGGTTTTCAGGCCGATGGCTGCCCTTTCTGAATATTCGGCATCGGGCACCAGCCGCGCCAGCGCCCATATTGCCGCGCCCCGCACCAGCGGCGAGGCATCGTCCAGCAAGGCGCGCACGGTGTCGGCAAGAGAGGCATCGCCGGAAGTGCCGGCGGCGATCAGCACGTTGCGAATGAACCGGTCGCGGCCGATACGTTTTATCGGCGAACCGGAGAAGAATGCGCGGAAGGCCGCGTCATCGAGACCCAAAAGGTCGGCGAGCGGCGGCTGGCGCAAATCATCGCGCGCGACGAGTTTTGCTTCGGAAGCCGCCTTGGCGAATTTGTTCCACGGGCAGGCGGCAAGACAATCGTCGCAGCCATAGATGCGGTTGCCGATCTTTTCACGGAACTCATGCGGGATCGGCCCCTTGTTCTCGATGGTGAGATAGGAAATGCAGCGCCGCGCATCGAGCCGGTAGGGCGCCGGAAAAGCATCCGTCGGGCACGCGTCGAGGCAGGCGCGGCAGGAGCCGCAATGATCGATCTCGGCGCGGCCGGGCACGAGTTCGGCTGTGGTGAAGATAGTGCCGAGGAACAGCCAGGAGCCGTGCTCGCGGCTGACCAGATTGGTGTGCTTGCCTTGCCAGCCGAGCCCGGCGGCCTCGGCCAGCGGCTTTTCCATCACCGGCGCAGTGTCGACGAACACCTTCACATCACCGCCGGCGCGCGCCACGAGCTTGCCGGCGATCTCCTTCAGCCGCCCCTTCATCACATCGTGATAGTCGCGGTTTTGCGCATAGACCGAGATGGCGCCACGGTCGCGCTTGGCCAGCACGCCGCGCGGATCATGGTCGGGGCCGTAGTTCATCGCCAGCACGACGATCGACCGCACCTGCGGCCACAGTGCCGCCGGTTCGGCCCGGCGTTGCAGCGTCTCGGCGATCCAGTCCATCGAGCCGTGAAAGCCATCGGCGACGAATTCGGCCAGGCGCGCCGGCGCCAGCGGGATCGCATCGGGGGAGGTGACGGCGACGGCATCGAAGCCGGCGCGCTGCGCCTCCGCGTCGATCAGCGCGCGCAGTTTTGCGGCGTCAGAAGTCGAGGTCCGCATAGTGCGACACCGGTGACAGGCCACGCACCCGGTCGGTCAAAAGCGGCCGGAAAGAGGGCCGCGACTTGACCCGTGTGTACCATTCGCGTGCAGCGCTGTGCTCGCGCCAGTCGATCTCGCCGAGATAATCGAGCACCGACAGCGTCGCCGCGGCCGCGAGATCGGCATAGGTGACCCTCGAACCGGCCAGCCAATGGCGGGTGCCGGCCAGCCAGTTGGTGTATTTCATGTGCTGGCGGATGTTGGCGCGCGCGGCACGGATCGCGCCCGAATCGGGCGAGCCGCCGCCCGCCGTTTCCGGCATGACCGGCTTCAGCACGCGCTCGCGCACCAGATGGCGGGTGACTTCGCTTTCAGCCTTGTTGAGGTACCAGTCGATCAGCCGGCGGATTTCGGCGCGCTGCATCGGGTCTTCGGCGAACAGCCGCTTGTCGCGCTTCAGCACGCCGCGCGTTTCATCGAGATATTCCGATATGACCGTCGCGCCGACGATCGGCACGTCGCCTTCGGCCAGCAGGATCGGCAGCGTGCCGGCCGGGTTCAGCGCCAGGAACTCCTTGCGCCGGGTCCACGGCTTTTCCTCGATCAAAGCCAGCTCCTCGCCATACTCGCCGAATGCGAGGCGGACGAAGCGACAGGTGGCGAACATGGGATGGTGGAAAAGCGTCAGCATGGTTCCGCGATGATAAAGCGCACTGGCGAATCGCAGGGCGCACCGGTAAGTCTTGGCCGCCCGGTTAGCGGGCCGTCAGGGTGTTGCGACCTATAGGGGGACTTCAACGCCATGACAAGCAAGCCCTTCTGTCAGCCGTCACGCCAATGCCGAGGTAGCCATGGAAAGCCAGACCATCGTCGAAGCCCTGCTGCTCGGCCTGCTGGAGGGGCTGACCGAGTTCATCCCGGTGTCGTCGACCGGCCATATTCTGCTTGCCGGTCATTTCCTCGGCTTCCATTCGACCGGCAAGGCCTTCGAGATCCTGATCCAGCTCGGCGCCATCCTGGCGATCCTCAGCGTCTATTTCCGCCGGCTGTGGAAGATGCTGCTCGACCTGCCGCATGACCGGCTGACGCGGCATTTCGCCATCGGCATCCTGATCGCCTTCCTGCCGGCGGCGATCATCGGCGCGCTGGCGCATGATTTCATCAAGACGGTGCTGTTCGAATCGCCGAGGCTGATCTGCATCATGCTGATCATCGGCGGCGTCGTACTGCTGGCGGTGGACCGCATGAACCTCAAGCCGGTCTACCGCGATGTCGAGCGCTTCCCGACCCGGCTTTACCTGCAGATCGGGCTTTTCCAGTGCCTGTCGCTCATTCCCGGCACATCGCGTTCGGGCTCGACCATCGTCGGCGCCCTGCTTTTGGGCGTCGATAAGCGCGCGGCCGCGGAATTTTCCTTCTTCCTTGCGATCCCGACCATGGTCGGCGCCTTCGCCTTCGACCTGTTCAAGAACCGCAACGTGCTGAGCAGCGCCGACCTGCCGATCATCGCCGTCGGCTTCGTCGCCGCCTTCGTCACGGCGCTCATAGTCGTACGCTTCCTGCTCGATTACGTCTCGCGCAACGGCTACTCGCTGTTCGGCTGGTGGCGGCTGGTGGTGGGTATTGTCGGGCTGGCGGCGCTGATGGTTTGGGGGTGAGGAGTGATCCGCGAAGCGGACCCTACGCTTCGTCATCCACGGGCGGAGCAAGGAGCGTAGCGACGCAGCGCAGACCCGAGGATCCATGCCGTGACGTCGATCGGAGGGTTCGGCGATCGAGAATAGCCATCGCCAAGCTCGCCAAATCCGGCGAAAAGTCTCCCAATTCCTGCACCGTAGAGGCGGTTAGAGGTCGCGGCATGGATCCTCGGGTCTCCGCGACGGAGCTTCGCTCCTGCTCCGCCCGTGGATGACGAATGAAGGAGGGACGCTCCCTCAATTCCTTCCGTAAAACGCGTTCTCGACATGCACCGGCCAGCGCCAGGGCAGCACCGCGACCATGTCGAAGCGCATCGACAATCTGCCGTAGTCCGCTTGGCGTGACAGCCAGATGTCAGCCGCGCCTTCTATGCGACGCTCCGATTCGTGACCGATCGCCTCCATGGCTTCCATCAGCGTGCGGCGCGCCTTGACCTCGACGAACAGCACCAGATCGCCGCGCCGCGCGATCAGGTCGATCTCGCCGAAGCGTGTGCGGTGGCGGCGCGCAAGAATCCTGTAGCCCTTCATCATCAGGGCTGCCGCCGCCAGCCATTCGCCGCGATGACCGCGTCGATAGGCTTTCAGGCGGCTGGAGCTCGGGCGCTCAGCCACTGTCGCTTTCTCCAGAAATCTCCCTGAGTTCCAGCAGCCGCCGATAGAGCGCCTGTTTCTGGCCGCCGGTCATTTTCGCGGCTTCCGCAGCCGCCTTGGAAGCCGGCATCTCGGCGGCGAGCGACAGCAGCAGGCGGTCGATATCGGCGGGCTCGTCCGCCTTGGCCTCGGCCGGGCCGACGCAGACGACGATCTCGCCCTTCGGCGTATCGGCCGCAGCATAGTGGTCGGCCAGCGCCTGCAGCGTGCCGGTTCGCATCTCCTCGAAGGTCTTGGTCAATTCCCTGCCGATAGCCGCCTTTCGCTCGCCGCCCAGCGCTTCGACCATGGCACCGAGGGATTCGGCCAGCCGACGCGGCGATTCGAAGAAGATCAGCGTCGCCGGCACGGCTTTCAGTGCCTCCAGCCGCGTCAACCGCTGCCCGGTCTTCACCGGCAAAAATCCGGCGAACATGAAGGCATCGGAGGGCAGGCCGGATGCGGTCAACGCCGCGAGCGGCGCCGATGGGCCGGGGATCGGCACGACGCGAATGCCGTGGTCGAGCGCCTCGCCGACCAGCCGGTAGCCGGGATCGGACACCAGCGGCGTGCCGGCATCGGAGATCAACGCCACGCTCTGCCCGGCCTGAAGTGCCGATATCAGCTTCGGCCCGGCCTCGCCGGCATTGTGTTCATGATAGGCCGTGGTGCGGCGGCGAATGCCGTAGCGGTCGAGCAGCACGCGCGACACCCGCGTGTCTTCGCAAGCAACGATGTCGGCGGCGGCCAGCGTCTCCAGCGCGCGCAGCGTGATGTCGGCGAGATTGCCGATCGGCGTCGCCACCAGATAGAGCGCCGGCTCCAATGGCCGTGCCGCGATCTCGGTCTGCCCGACCACATAGCTGCGCTTGCTCGTCTCTGCGGTCACCGATGACTTCTCCATTCAGCCCTGTTTGGCACGGCTGACGCGGGCTTGCAAAGCTGACGCCGATGTAAGGAATTCGCCTTTCCTTTGCCACAGTGGGGAACCAAACCGGCGTTGGCAGATTAGCCCCCTGATTCCGGAGGAGGACAGGATGGACAGCCTGAAGATACAGGACGCTTTCGAGCCCTACTATGCCGGCCGCAACCGCGTTGCCGCCACGGCCAGGCGCCCGCCCGCCAAGACCGAGAACAGCCTGACCAAAGAGCGGACCGCGAGCACCTCGCCGACGAACGGCAGGCTTTCCGACAGCAACAAACCAGACAGCACGACGGAGCACTGACCGGACGATGCCCAATCGCTTCGATATCTTCATCACCCGTCTTGAAACAAAGAATGCCCGCAACGGCGCGCAACTAGCCTCGATAGGCGACCAGCACCGCGCCCGCCGCGATAAGGGCGACGCCAAGCCAGTTCGCTCCGGACAACCGCTCGCCGAGAAAGGCCGCGCCAAACACCGCCACAAGCACGACGCTTAGCTTGTCGATCGGCGCCACCTGCGCCGCGTTGCCGATCTTGAGCGCCCGAAAATAGCAGAGCCATGACGCGCCGGTCGCCAGACCGGACAGGCCGAGGAAAGCCCAAGTCTTTCCCGAGATCGTGGCCGGCGACTGGAACTGGCCGCTGGCAAGCAGGATCGCACCGAGCACGATCAGGATGATGACCGTGCGGATGAAGGTGGCGAAATCGGAATTGATGTTCTCGATGCCGACTTTGGCGAAGATCGCCGTCAGGGCCGCGAACGCAGCCGAGAGCAATGCCCAGAATTGCCAGGAGGATACGGTGAGGTTCATCAAGGTGGCCTTCGCTGATGACGTCTCAACCGAGATACCGTGAAACGCGTGTTTCCAGAAGTGCAATCCTCGGGTTCGGAGATTTTTGGGGGTGCATCTGTGAGATGTCCCGGCAGGACAGAGGGGGGTGTGAAGGATCGCTACAGAACAAGCTTCTGCTCTGTGCCGTTGCAGTCCTCTTCCTCGTCGCGGCATGGATCCCAAGGTCTGCGCTCTGCTGCTATGACGAAGGCGTGGTGAAGCTTACCGCGCCAGATCGGCGACCACGGCGTCGAGCACGATCATGCCGGCGGCCGTGGCGCGCAGGCGCGAATTGCCGATCGGCGCTACCAGCCCCTCTCCCTGCAGCATCGACAGCCGCGCGCTCGACAGGCCGCGCCCGGAGAACGCCTCATAGCGGGAAAGGTCGATGCCTTCGGCGAGCCGCAGGCCCATCAGCAGGAACTCGTCGGCTTCCTCCGAGCGCGTCAGGATCTCGCCGCCGGTGACGCCATGGCCCTTGGCCTCGACCAGATTGGCCCAGGTTTCCGGCATCCGCTCGGCGATCGTCACCGTGCGGCGCCCATTCTCGACGAAGCGGCCATGCGCGCCGGGCCCGACGCCGACATATTCGCCATAGCGCCAATAGGTGAGGTTGTGCCGGCTCTCGGCGCCTGGTCTTGCGTGGTTGGAAATCTCGTAAGCCGGCAAACCATGCGCCGATGTAATCTCCTGCGTCAGCGCATAGAGGTCGGCGGCGTGGTCATTGTCGGGAATGATGAATTTCTTTGCCGCGTGCAGGGCGTGGAAGGGCGTGCCTTCCTCAATGGTCAGCTGGTAAAGCGACAGATGGTCGGCGGCATGGCCGATCGCCTGTCCCAGCTCCGATGCCCAAGCCTCCGGCGTCTGGCCGGGGCGGGCATAGATGAGGTCGAAGGACAGCCTTGGGAATATTTCCCGCGCGAGGCCGATGGCGTGCAGCGCTTCCTCGACATTGTGCAGCCGCCCGAGGAAGCGCAAATCCTTGTCATCCAGCGCCTGCACGCCGAGCGACACGCGGTTGACGCCGGCTGCCCGGTAGCCGCGAAAGCGTTCGGCCTCGACCGAGGACGGATTGGCCTCCAGCGTCACCTCGATGCCGTCAGGCACAGTCCAGTTCTTCGCCACGGCGTCCAGAACCCTGGCCACCGTTTCCGGCTTCATCAGCGACGGCGTGCCGCCGCCGAGAAAAATGCTGGTCACCTCGCGCGGCCCGGTGCGTTCGCGCATCGTCGCCAGCTCGGCCTCGAAGGCGCTGGCAAAACGATCCTGGTCGACGGGCTGGTGGCGGACATGGCTGTTGAAGTCGCAATAGGGGCACTTGGCCGCGCAGAACGGCCAGTGGACATAGACGCCGAAGCCGGGCGCCCGGTCGAGCAGCATGCTCATGTCGAGCCCAATCTCGCTTTGGCGAATTTCTGGAAGGCGCGAGCGCGATGCGACAGCGCCGTCGGCTGGCCGGGCTTCCAGCCGTGCTTTTCCTCGGCCGTCATCTCACCAAAAGTCTTGTCGAAGCCGTCGGGGAGGAAGACCGGGTCGTAGCCGAAGCCGAGTTCGCCGCGCGGCGGCCAGACCAGCGTGCCTTCGGCCTCGCCGCGATAATATTCCGCCTCGCCGTCGGGAAACGCCAGGCAGATGACGGCGACGAAGCGTCCCTTGCGCTGTTGCGGCAAGGCCGCGCCGACTTCCTGCAACGCCACTTCGGTGCGCTGCATGGCCATGCCGAAATCGCGCGATCCATCCGGGGTTTCGGCCCAGTTGGCGGTGTAGACGCCGGGCGCGCCGTCGAGCGCGTCGACGCACAGGCCGGAATCGTCCGACAGCGCCGGCAGGCCGGTCGCCTTGGCGGCGGCGAGCGCCTTGATGTAGGCGTTCTCCTCGAAGGTGGTGCCGGTCTCGTCAGGCTCCGGCAGGCCATACTCCTTGGCCGACTTGGCTTCGAAGCCGAACGGCCCCATCAGGTCGGCGAATTCGCGCAGCTTGCCGTCATTATGGCTGGCGACGACGATCTTCTTTCCGTCGAGAGAATGCATCAAAGGCCCCAGATTCGTGGCTCGGCGAATTCGATCGAATTGCCCGAGGGGTCGCGTATATAGATCGAACGGCCGCCCTGCGGCCATTCAAATTCGCTTTCGATAGCGATGTTCTTCGCCTCGAGATGCTCTTTCCAGCGCACGATTTCGTCGGCGGTCGTCGCAAAGCAGAGATGGCCTTCGCCGACCGTGCCGTGCGGCGGCACCGGCAGCCTGGCGTCGGACGCCGGCGGGATTTTGGTCGCCTCGGCGTTGAAGACGAGCAGCACGCCGGGGCCGCAGCGGAAGAAGAGATGCCGGCCGGCCACCTTGCCGAGGAGGGGGAGGCCGAGGATGTCGGTGTAGAAGGTTTCCGCTGCGGTCAGGTCGCTGACGTAGAGAGCTGATTCAAGGATGGCAGAGGGCATCACGAGGCACCCCCCTCTGCCCTGCCGGGCATCTCCCCCGCAAGGGGGGAGATTGGCAGCCTCCGCATCGCCGCGCCCTTTGCAACGTTAGAGATTAGCGAAGCCCGAAACGACATCCGATCTCCCCCCTTGCGGGGGAGATGCCCGGCAGGGCAGAGGGGGGTGTTCAAGCTCGGCATTTAATCCTAAGCCACTGCCATCTGCTGCAAACTCACCAACCGCTGAATGCCTTTCTTGGCCAGGCCCATCAAGTCCGCGAACTGCTCCTCGGAGAAAGGCTCGCCCTCGGCGGTGCCCTGGATCTCGACGATGCCACCCTTGCCGGTCATGACGAAATTGGCGTCGGTGCCGGCCGCGGAATCCTCAATGTAATCGAGGTCGATGACCGGCTGGCCGTCATGGATGCCGCAGGAGATCGCAGCGACATGGTCCTTCAGCACCTTGGCGACGCTGGCCATCTGGCGCGCTTCCATCCAGCGCAGGCAATCATACAGCGCCACCCAACCGCCGGTGATCGAGGCGGTGCGGGTGCCGCCATCGGCCTGGATGACGTCGCAGTCGACGGTGATCTGCTGTTCGCCCAGCGCCTGCAGATCGACCACGGCGCGCAAGGAGCGGCCGATCAGCCGCTGGATTTCCAGCGTGCGGCCGCCCTGCTTGCCGGCCGAAGCCTCACGGCGCATGCGTTCGCCGGTCGAGCGCGGCAGCATGCCGTATTCCGCCGTCACCCAGCCTTTGCCCGAATTGCGCATCCAGCCCGGGACTTTTTCCTCAAGGCTGGCCGTGCACAGCACATGCGTGTCGCCGAACTTCACCAGGCACGAGCCTTCGGCATGCTTGGAGACGCCGCGCTCGAAGGAGATGGCACGCATTTCGTCGAATTGGCGTTTGGAAGGGCGCATTCAGGCTGCTTTCTTGTCATTTTCGGAATCTTGGCCGGCTTGTAACCGCATGGGACGCGTGGCGCAAAGGAAAATGGCCTGACGATCTGACACAGACACCGGGTGATCTCACACAGACACCGGGTGATCTCACAAAGACACCGGGTTGCGCGGGTGCAGTGTAAGTCTATATCCTTGGGCCGGAGGTTTTTGGCCGTATGACCAAGGCAGTCGATCCCGCTTCGCAGTCGCCCGCGCTTCAGTCGCTCGATATGCGTTCCCGCGACATCTTCCGGCGCATTGTCGATTCCTACCTCAGGGACGGTGAACCGGTGGGCTCGCGCAGCCTGTCGCGTATCCTGCCGTCCTCGCTGTCGCCGGCGACCATCCGCAACGTCATGAGCGATCTCGAGCATCTCGGCCTTATCTACGCGCCGCACATTTCGGCCGGCCGGCTGCCGACGCAGGCCGGCCTGCGTTTCTTCGTCGATGCCTTCATGGAGCTTGGCGACCTTTCCGACGAGGAGCGCCGCGCCATCGAGGCACAGGTTCGGGCGTCCGGCTCGGGCGCGACGCTGGAACACATGCTGACCGAGGCCAGCCAGATGCTGTCAGGCATGTCGCGCGGCGCCGGCCTGGTGCTGGCCGCCAAGAACGAGGTGGCGCTGAAGCACATCGAATTCATCCAGCTCGAACCGACCAAGGCGCTGGCAGTGCTGGTGTCGCAGAATGGCGACGTCGAGAACCGCGTCGTCGAGTTGCCCGCCGGCATCACCGTCTCGCAATTGCACGAAGCCTCGAATTTCCTCAACGCCCATATTCGCGGCCGCACGCTGGCCGAGGCGCGGATCGAGATCGCCCGCATCAAGGAAGAAACCAGGGCCGCGCTCGACACGCTGTCGCAGGACCTGGTGGAGAAGGGGCTGGCGGTGTGGGCAGGTGCAGACAGCGGCCTGCCGGCGCGGCTGATCGTGCGTGGCCGCGCCAACCTGCTCGAAAACGTCACCGCCCAGGCCGATATCGAGCTGTTGCGCCATTTGTTCGAGGACATGGAGACACAGGACGGGCTGATCCAGCTGCTCGACCTCGCCGAGGAAGGATCGGGCGTGCGCATCTTTATCGGCTCGGAAAACAAGCTGTTCTCGCTGTCCGGTTCTTCGCTGGTGGTCGCGCCCTATCGCGACAAGGATGCCCGCGTCGTCGGCGCGCTAGGCGTCATCGGCCCGACCCGGCTGAATTACGCGCGTATCGTCCCGATGGTGGATTACACCGCGCAGCTGATATCGCGCATGCTCCGTTGAGCTGATCTAACCGAGGAGACGACGATGGCGCTCGAAGAGTTCAAGGCCCGGATCAGCCTGTTGCTGGAAGAGATGGTCAACCAGCCGGAAGACCAGCATGAAATCCAGGAGCAGCTGCGCGAAAAGCTGCGGGAAATGCGCGCCATGGGCCTGCCGTTGCCGGCCGATCTCGTCGAATTGGAAAAACGTCTCGACGACGATTTCTACGCTGCCGGAACCTGAACCCGGAAATCGGAAGCTCCCTTTACCTCATCGTGTGCCGTGGAACGATCGACGAAACCGCTCGTTCCTGTTTCACGTCCAAACATTGGAGGACCGCATGATGCGTTTTGCCGGCCCCGCACTTTTCGCCGCACTGTTTCTCTCGACCGCTTCGTTCGCGCAGCAGGCGGACGAGCCGGTGCTGAAAGGTGCGGCCGCCTTCGGCGACTGGCGAGCGGACAAGCCGGGCACACGTCGGCTGATCAGACCGGATGATCTGCCTAAGCCCGATGCCAACAGATCGACCTCGAACAGCGCCGGCGTTGCGGACATGCCGGCAGACGCGAAGCTGCAACTGCCGCCGGGATTCTCGGCCGAGCTGGTTGCATCGGGCATCGACAATCCACGCGTCGTGCGCGTCGCGCCGAACGGCGACCTGTTCGTCGCCGACAGCAAAGCCAATCAGGTCCGCATCTATCGCCTGGCGGAAGGCAGTGCGAGCCCTGTGCAGGGCGGCATCTTTGCCGGCAATCTCAAACGGCCCTATGGCATTGCCTTCTATCCGCCGGGCGCTGACCCGCAATGGATCTATGTCGCCAACAGCGACAGCATCGTGCGCTTTGCCTACCGCAATGGCGACTTGAAGGCCTCCGGCGATCCGGAAACCATGGTCGGCAACATCCCCGCCAATCATCACTGGACCCGCGACATCGCCTTTTCGCCGGATGGCAAGACGCTTTATCTGTCGGTCGGCTCGGGATCGAATGTCGCCGAGCGCATGGGCAACGAACCGAAGGGCGGCCTCGACGCCTGGGCGAAGTCGCAGCCGCTCGGCGCCACATGGGGATCCGAGGACGGCCGCGCCGGCGTCCTGGCCTTCAATCCCAATGGCAAGAATGGCCGCATCCTTGCCACCGGCCTGCGCAACTGCTCGGGCATGACCGTGCAGCCGGCGACCGGCGCGCTGTGGTGCGTCGTCAACGAACGGGATGCGCTTGGCGACAATGTGCCGCCCGAATACGCGACCGTGATCAAGGACGGCGCCTTCTATGGCTGGCCGTGGTATTATATCGGCGACAATGAGGATCCTCGCCACAAGGGTGAGCGCCCCGATCTTGCCGGCAAAACGACCGTTCCCGATGTGCTGATGCAGGCGCATTCGGCGCCGCTCAACATTGCCTTCTACGAGGGGAAGAGCTTTCCGGCTGAATACAAGGGCGATGCTTTCGTCGCTCTGCACGGTTCATGGAACCGCGGCAACCGGACCGGCTACAAGGTGGTGCGGTTGCTGTTCAAGGACGGCAAGCCAACCGGCGAATATGAGGATTTCATCACCGGTTTCGTCGTCTCAAACGGCGAGGTGTGGGGGCGGCCGGTCGGCGTGGCGGTGGCCCTGGATGGTGCGCTGATCGTCACCGAGGACGGCAACGGCACCATCTGGCGTGTCACCCATGGCGACGGTCGTTCCTGAGCGCAACTCGCACAGGCGTGGTGCAATCGAATCCGAGTTCCAGGGAATTCACGCCCGCCGGGCTTTGTGCGATAGGATGCCGTGATAGCAGCGTCGCGCAAGGCCGCAACCATGACCCTCACCGGATTCCTCGCCTACAGCGCCGCTCTCGGCATCGCCGCCGCGATTCCTGGTCCCGGCATCACCGCGCTGGTCGCCCGTGCGCTCGGCTCCGGCTTCCGCTCGTCGCTGGCGATGTCTTTTGGCCTGATGGTTGGCGACATCACCTATCTGACCGCTGTGGTGCTCGGCCTCGCCATCGTTGCACAGAGTTTCGGCATGGTTTTCCTGGCCATCAAATGGCTCGGCGTCGCCTATCTCGCCTTCCTCGGCTGGCGCTTCTGGAACAGCGGCATCACGCCCGAGACCGTCGAGGCCAGAAAAGGCAAGGGCGGCTTGCTGTCGAGCTTTGCCGCCGGCCTGACTGTCACGCTCGGCAATCCGAAGACGATGATCTTCTATCTCGCCATCACGCCGACCATCGTCGACCTGAAAACCATTACGCTGGCCGACTACGGCATTCTCGTCGCGCTGACGGTCGTCGTGCTTCTGGTGGTGCTGGTGCCGTATCTGGCGCTGGCCGCCAAGGCGCGCTGGTTCCTGAAGTCGCCGCGCGCGCTCAAGGCGCTGAACCGTACGGCTGCCGGCTTCATGGTCGGTGCCGCTGCAGCGATTGCCGCCCGCCAATAGCGGGCTTTCGGCCAAAGCATTTCGCAAACAGGCCTTTGCGGGAAATGCTTTTCCGAGACGGCACTGTTTTAGACACAGGTCCCACTCGGATATTTTCAATCGACAGTCTATCTTGCGCGGTCGAAGGTCCTATGTTGCCCGCAAATCCACTTGCCTGAAATAAATCCACTTGCCTGAAATTCTGGGAGCGAAACCAATGAACAAGCCCGTTACATCAGCCCGCGTGCCCGGCCGCGGCCGCGTCTACGATTCCATCACCGACACGATCGGCGACACGCCGCTGGTGCGGCTCGACAAATTCGCTCGGGAAAAGGGCATCGTCGCCAATCTCATCGCCAAGCTCGAATTCTTCAATCCGATCGCCTCGGTCAAGGACCGCATCGGCGTGGCGATGATCGAGGCGCTGGAGGCGTCGGGCAAGATCTCTCCCGGCAAGACCACGCTGATCGAACCGACGTCTGGCAACACCGGCATCGCGCTTGCCTTCGCCGCTGCCGCCAAGGGCTACAAATTGATCCTGACGATGCCCGAAACGATGTCGATCGAGCGCCGGAAAATGCTGGCGCTGCTCGGCGCGGAGCTGGTGCTGACAGAAGGCCCGAAAGGTATGAAGGGCGCCATCGCCAAGGCCGACGAACTGGCAGCGACGATCCCCAACGCGATCATCCCGCAGCAGTTCGAGAATCCGGCCAATCCGGAAATCCACCGCACGACGACAGCCGAGGAAATCTGGAACGATACGCACGGCGAAGTCGATATCTTCGTCGCCGGCATCGGCACCGGCGGCACCATCACCGGCGTCGGCCAGGTGCTGAAGAAGCGCAAGCCCTCCGTGTATGTCGTCGCCGTCGAGCCGGACTCCTCGCCGGTTCTGTCGGGCGGCCAGCCCGGCCCGCACAAGATCCAGGGCATCGGCGCCGGCTTTGCGCCCAAAATCCTCGACACGACGATCTATGACGAGATCGTCAAAGTGTCGAACGAGGATTCCGTGGCCAATGCCCGCCTCGTCGCCCGCCTCGAAGGCGTGCCGGTCGGCATCTCGTCGGGCGCCGCCTTGCAGGCAGCCATCGTCGTCGGCTCGCGGCCGGAGAACAAGGGCAAGAACCTTGTGGTGATCATCCCGTCCTTCGCCGAGCGCTATCTGTCGACGATCCTGTTCGAAGGGTTGGGATCGTAGTCCGACGCTTCTCCGTGACTGAGCTGGCCCGCTGAAAAAATCCCCGTGGCGTCAGCCACCGGCTTGAGCAGCGCCCTGCTTCCGGTGCATACCGCCCACGGCCCGTCTGCGCGGGCCGGGGGAGGATTTCATGTACAAGCTCTACACCCGTCCTGGCAGCGGCGGCTTCGTCGTCGAGGCGGCGCTGGTGCTGGCGAATGCACCGTTCGAGCAGATCGACGTGCCGAAGACCGACCGGCCCGATCCCGCCTTCCTCGACATCAGTCCGTTGAACCAGGTGCCGGTGCTGACCTTGCCAAACGGAAGCTCGATGACCGAATCGGCGGCGATCTGCATCCTGCTTGCCGAGCGTCATCCCAATGCCAATTTGGCGCCGGCAGTAGACTCGCCTGCCCGCGCCGATTTCCTGCGCTGGATGGCATTCATGTCGTCGGTGCTCTATCCGGCGGTGCTGCGTTTCTACTACGCATACCGCTACACGGCCGATCCCGAAGGCACCAAGGCGGTCAAGCTGGCGGCCGTGGCCGAGATGGACCGCGGCTTTGCCGTTCTCGATGCCGCGCTCGAGGGCCGTGACTGGCTGGTCGGTGACGGGATGTCGCTGGCCGACATCTGTCTGGTCATGCTGGTCGCCTGGCATCCCGACATCGACAGCGCGCGGACGGCATGGCCGAACATTGAACGCCTGTGGGCGCGGCTGCGCGACCATCCGCTGATGAAGACGCTCAACACCTCGCACGAGATGTGGCCGGGCTGAAGCTCAATTTCTGAGCACCGCTCTTTTACCTTGCAGGAACCGGCGCACCGCCGGGTCGCGCTCAAGGCCGATCGCCCGGTCATAGGCTTCGCAGGCTTGCGGTACCTGACCAAGCCTGGCCAGGAGACCGGCGCGTGCGGCCCAATAGGGCTGATACTCGTCAAGCCGCTTGTCGTCGCCCAGCACGTAAAGGGCCGCCAGGCCGGCCACGGCGCCCTCGGCCTCGGCGATCGCCACCGCGCGGTTTATCGCCACCACCGGCGATCCTGCGATCGAAAGCAGCGCGTCGTAGAGTTCCTGGATCGCCACCCAATCGGTGCGGCCGGTGAGCCTTCGTGCCGCATGCGCGGACTGCACGGCCGCCTCAAGCTGGTAACGGCCGATGACGCCCTTGGACGCGGCGTGGGAAAGCAGCGCCTCCGCCTCATCGATGAGGGCGCGGTCCCATAGAAGGCAATCCTGTTCCGCCAGCGGCACGAAGTCGCCGGCGGCACTGCGCCGTGCCGCGCGGCGGGACTCAGCAAACAGCATCAGCGACAAGAGGCCCAGTGCCTCCGGCTCCTCCGGCAACAGCGAAGCCACCAGCCGGCCGAGCCAGATGCCTTCGGTCGCCAGGTTGCGGCGCCGCGTTTCGGTGCCGGCCGGATCGGACCAGCCTTCGGCGAAGGCGGCATAGATCGCCTCCAGCACCGCGTCCAGCCTTTCGCCGAGTTCGACCCGCTCCGGCACGCGGAACGGAATGCCGGTTTCACGGATGCGGGACTTGGCGCGCACCAGGCGCTGGCCCATGGTTGCGGGCGAGACCAGGAAGGCGGAGGCGATCGTCGCGGCGTCGAACCCTAGTACGGTCTGCAGGATGAGCGGCGAACGTACGCTCGATTCGATCGCCGGATGGGCGCAAGCGAACATCAGCCGCAGCCGATCGTCGGGCAGATCTTCCTCGGTCATGCGTGCCTCCGCCTCCTGCGCAATCAGCTTGAGATGCTCGCGGCCGGCCTCGCTGGTGAGCCGCCGCCGCACCGCATCGACGCGGCGCCGCCGCGCCACCGCCAGCAGCCAGGCTTCCGGCTTTTCCGGCACGCCGGTTCGCGGCCAGCGCTCGAGGGCGGCGGCAAAGGCATCGGCCAGCGCGTCCTCGGCGGCGGCCACGTCGCGCGTGCGGGCCGCGAGCCAGGCGACCAGCTTGACGTAGCTCTGCCGCGCGGCCCCCACGGCGGCCGCCCCGGCGGTGTACGGGGGCGAGTCCCAAACCCTCCTTTATTTGGGGAGTAGTGGGGGCATTGCGCACAAGGGCGCCATTAGCCC
>NZ_JAMYTM010000015.1:0-152989 GCF_040322475.1 Mesorhizobium sp. M0140
CCCCCCCCCCGAACTCTCCCAGCCCGGCGGTCCCCCGGCCCGGGGGGCCCCCCGGGGCGGCCGCCGCTCCCGGCCCCCCCCCCCCCCCCCCCCCCCCCCCCCCCCCCCCCGGCGGGAGCACCGCATCGACGTCGTCGCCAGTGTCCGCCTGTTGGCTGCCGGATTCCGCGATCATGCGAAATCCTTGCCAGACAGAGATTATGGAAAATTGCGGCGGATCGTTCGAATTTTAGCGGATGAGCGCTTTTTGCCGAGGCGCGGCGGGTTTGCCGCAGATCTGGCGATTCCATCCTTCCGGCAGTTGGGCGGAGTCACATACCCACGACGACGCGGCCGCGGATCTTGCCGTCGACGATGTCGCGCGCGGCATCGACGATGCCGTCGAACCCGATGGTGCTGGACAGGCTGGCGAGCTTCTGAAGATCGAGGTCGGTGCCGATGCGGCGCCATGCCTCGAGGCGGACTGCTTTCGGCGCCATCACTGAATCGATGCCGAGCAATGAGACGCCGCGCAGGATGAAGGGCGCGACGCTGGTCGGCAGGTCCATGCCGCCGGCCAGGCCGCAGGCGGCGACCGCGCCGCCATAGGAGGTCATCGAGAGCACATTGGCCAGCGTGTGGCTGCCAACTGCGTCGATGCCGCCGGCCCAGCGCTCCTTGGCCAGCGGCTTGGCCGGCTGGGCAAGCTCGTCGCGCGATATCACTTCGGCGGCGCCAAGGTCGATCAGATAGGGGCTTTCGGCATTGCGGCCGGTGGAAGCAATGACATGGTAGCCGAGGCTGGACAGGATCGAGACCGCGACCGAGCCGACACCGCCGGCCGCCCCCGTCACCACCACCGGGCCGCGATCGGGCAGGATGCCGTGCCGCTCCAGGGCCATGACGCAGAGCATGGCGGTATAGCCTGCGGTGCCGACGGCCATCGCGTCATGCGGGCTGATGCCTTGCGGCAGCGGCACCAGCCAGTCGCCTTTGACACGGGCGCGGCCAGCATAGGCGCCGAAATGGGTTTCGCCGACGCCCCAGCCGTTCAGGATGGCTTTGTCACCGGCGCGCCAGTCGGGATGGGAAGACGAGATGACGGTGCCGGCGAAATCGATGCCCGGCACCAGCGGCCAGCGGCGGATCACCGGCGCCTTGCCTGTGATCGCCAGGCCATCCTTGTAGTTCACCGTCGTTGCCTCGACCGCGATGGTGACATCGCCTTCCATCAGGTCGGCGTCGGTGAGATCGGTCACGGTTACCGACTGCTTTTTCTCGGCGTCACGCGAAACGAGGATGGCTTTGAAGGTTTCGGACATGTCTTTCTCCGCGATCGTGTTTGGCGACATGAACTGTGCGGCGATGGCGGCACGGGGTCAATCCTTCGAAGACTTGGCCTTCGAAGACTTGGCCTTGGAAGGCATGGCTTTGGAAGGCTTGGCGTTGGACGGCCCGGGCTCGCGCCGCCAGCCGAACAGCTCGTCGAAGACGACCAGTGCCGCGCCCACCGAGATGAAGGCGTCGGCAAGGTTGAAGACGGCGAACGACCAGACCGTCGTGTGGAACAGGATGTAGTCGATGACGTGGCCGTAGACGGCGCGGTCGATCAGGTTGCCGAGCGCGCCGCCGACGATCAGCGCAAAGCCGGTGCGGGCAAGGATCTGGGACGGCGCGATCCGCGTCGCCAGGAACAGCACGAAGGCAACGACGGCGAGCGAAATGACGATCAGCCCGGTGTCGCCGAAGGATGAGAACATCGAGAAGGCGATGCCGGTATTGTAGGTGCGAAACAGCGCCAGGAAGGGCAACAGATCAACCTTTTCCTGAAAAGGCAGACCGGCCTCGACCAGGTACTTTATCCACTGGTCGAGCGCGATGGCCGCGACGACGAGCAGTGCGTAGGGAGACCATGATCTCACGGGCAGGCAACCTTCATTGCTGGTCCAGGATTGGCTCGAGCTTCAGCGCGCCGCGCCGGATCTCGAACAGCATGATGCCGGTGGCGACGGCCAGATTGAGCGAATCGGCACGGCCCGCTTGCGGAATCCTGAGCAGCCTGTCGCAGCTCGCAGCCAGGCTTTCGGGCAGCCCCTGCTGCTCGTTGCCCATCATCAGCAGCACGGGCCCGCGGGAAAAATCGACCGAGCGGTAGTCGACGGCGCCTTTCAGGTGGGTTCCGGCGACGAGGCCTGAGAAGCCGCCCCGCCAGGCAAGGAAAGCCTCGGTTGTCGCCTTGGCTACCGGCACGGCAAAGATCGAACCCATGGTGGCGCGCACCGTCTCCACGGAGAATGGATCAGTGGTATCGCCGACCAGAATGACGCCTTTGGCGCCGACGGCATCGACGGTGCGGATGACGGTGCCGAGATTGCCGGGATCGCGTACCCGATCGAGTGCCACCCAGACGTCGCCATTGTCGGCGCGCACATCCTTCAAGGCGAGGAATTTCTGCGAAAAGACGCCCACCACCATTTGCGGATTGTCGCGGCGGGTGATGGCGACCAGCACCTTTTCCGACACTTCTAGCACCATGCCGCCTGCGGCAACGGTGCGTGCGGCCACCTTCTCCACCGCCGCATTGCCGCGCCCGGCTTTGGCGAAAACCAATGTCCTGATCTGCCAGCCGAGATCGAGCGCATCGATGACCAGCTTCAGCCCCTCGGCCATGAAGGCGTTCTGCTGGTCGCGGAACTTCTTCTGAGCGAGCGCCTTGATGTCCTTGACCAGCGGATTGGCGAGGCTGGTGACCTCCTTCACCTGGCCAGGTGCGCCTGCATGCCGCTCGTTCATTCAGCCACCCAACGCGAAAACAATGAGGTCGAGAGCGCCCGGCCGGCGGACTTTTCACGGATGATCAGCTCACCCGATTCAATCTTGCCGCCCATGCCGGCAAACGTATCGCGCATCAAGGCGTGGATGGCGAAGAAGGAGGCGCGGATGGAATAGGCGGTCAGCACCACGGCAAGCGGCTTCGGCGTCAGGATCGCCCGGCAAAGTTCGGTCAAATCAGGCAGGTCCTCGAACAATTGCCAGACCTCGCCCTTGGGGCCACGGCCATAGGCCGGCGGGTCGAACAGGATGATGTCGTAGCGGCTGCCGCGACGCTCCTCGCGCTCGGCGAATTTGACCGCGTCGTCGACGATCCAGCGGATCGGCTTGCTGCCGAGGCCGGCCATCTCCTGGTTTTCACGGGCCCAGCCAATTGCCTTCTTCGAGGCATCGACATGGGTGACCTCGGCGCCGGCGCGAGCCGCCACCAATGAGGCGAGACCGGTATAGCCGAACAGGTTCAGCACCTTGACCGGCCGCTTCGCCGCCGCGATCAGCCCGGCCATGTGATCCCAATGGGAGGCCTGCTCGGGAAAGACGCCGACATGACGAAACGAGGTGAAACGGCCGAGATAGTCGATGCCGTCATGCTTCATCGGCCAGGTCTCGCCGAGTGGCAGCTTGGGAAAACGCCAGCGGCCGATACCCTCCTCGTCGGTGTCGCCGGTGAAGACGGCGTCGGCGCGCTCCCATTCCTTTGCCGGCAAGGCCTTTTGCCAGATCGCCTGGCCCTCGGGCCGTACGATACGGTAGGGGCCATATTGTTCGAGCTTTTGGCCGGTGCCGCTGTCGAGGAGCGCATAATCGGCATTGGGCGCCACTTCCAGGATCACGGGAAGATGTTCGGCGGGCAGAGCGCCTTCGCGGCGGGCCAGGATGCGCGGCGCCGAGTTCGGTTCGGAACGACTTTCCGTCTTCGCCTCATGGCGCTCGCGCGGTGGCGCTTCCGGTCTGGCGGGAGCCTGGCCGGGACGCGGACGTGACACGTCCGCCGCACCCTTCGCGGATGGATGTGGACGGTTGTCGCGGCGTTTGTCGCGAAAAGACTTCAAGCGGGGGCAACTCCGAACGGGGTGGCCGCTTTTGACATAGGGCAACCGGCTTCGCAACCAAGTCCGACAGGTCGGCCTCTCCGGTTCAGGTTGGCCGCGATGGACCAATGTCAAAGAAACAGGCAAATCTACCGGATGTCCCGCTCCGAACGCCTGCTCGACCTGATCCAGTGCCTGCGCCGGCATCGCCGGCCGGTGAGCGGGCAAGCGCTGGCCGATGAACTCGGGATTTCGATCCGCACGCTCTACCGCGATATCGCCACGCTGCAGGGCCAGGGCGCGCCGATCGAGGGCGAGGCGGGTGTCGGTTATGTGCTCAAGCCCGGCTTCATGCTGCCGCCGCTGATGTTCAGCGACGAGGAGATCGAAGCCATCGTGCTCGGCTCGCGCTGGGTCGCCAAGCAGCCGGACCAGCGTCTTTCGGCCGCCGCTGCCAACGCGTTGGCCAAGATCGCGGCTGTCCTGCCGGACGATCTGCGCGAGGATCTCGACGCGAGCACACTGCTGGTCGGCCCTCCCGCCATGGCCATCGAGACCATCGACCTTGGCCTCGTACGGCAGGCCATCCGCAACGAGCGCAAGCTCGGCTTTCTTTACCGCGACGCGGGCGGCGCTGCGTCCGAGCGTGTCGTCTGGCCATTTGCGCTGGGCTTCTTCGACAAGGTGCGGGTGGTGGTGGCGTGGTGCGAGATGCGGCACGATTTCCGGCATTTTCGCACCGATCGCATCACCGAACTCCATGCAACAGACACGCGCTATCCGCGTCGTCGCCAGGCGCTGCTCAAGGAATGGCGGGCAACGCTCGACACGCCGCGTGGTTCGAGATGACTGCTGCCATAATCTGACAGTAGACCATCTTATGGTCGCCAAGTCGAAGCACCGAACCTTGGAGAGCAGTTATGGCCACCCCGAATTTCGTCATCCTCTATGTCGACCAGCCGCAGCAGAGCGGCGCCTTCTACAGCGGGCTGCTCGGCCGTGAGCCGGTCGAAAGTTCGCCGACCTTCGTGCTGTTCGTGCTCGATGCCGGCTTCAAGTTCGGCCTGTGGTCGCGCCACACGGCGGAGCCGGCAGCCGCCACGTCAGGCGGTGGCGCCGAAATCGTGTTTGCGCTGGATACGCCCGATGCGGTCGATGCCGCCCATGCCGACTGGTCCGGGCGCGGGCTGACAATCCTGCAGACGCCGACCGACATGGATTTCGGCCGTACTTTTGTCGCGCTCGATCCCGACAATCATCGCCTGCGCGTCTACTGGCTGTCCGATGGCGAACAGGCCAATGGTAACCATAAATGAGCGCGTATTGGATCGCCGTGGCGTCGGCCGAACATGTCCGGCGGGGCCGCGCAGCCGGCTTCATGCAGGTCAACCACGGCAAGGCGGCACCGCTGCGTCGCGTCAAGCCAGGCGATGGCATCGTCTACTATTCGCCGAACACTGTTTTGGGCGAGAAAGATGGCCTGCAGGCCTTCACGGCGATCGGCACGGTGCGGGAAGGCGAGCCCTATCAGGGCGATATGGGCGCTGGCTTCACGCCGTTCCGTCGCGATGTGGCGTGGGCCAAGGCCGAGGAAGCGCGGATCAAGCCGCTGCTCAACAAGCTCGAATTCACCGTCGGCAAGTCGAACTGGGGTTATCAGCTTCGCTTTGGCCTTTTCGAAATCGGGGATCAAGATTTTCGTGTTATAGCCGAGGCGATGGGCGCCGAGATGGGCGCAACGGCAACTAGGCCGTGAGCGCCTTGTAGACGGCAATGCCGGCGGCAAGATCCTCGAGCGCCGCGCCGACCGACTTGAACAGCGTGATCTCACCGGCGCTCTCGCGACCCTTCTTCTGCCCGCGCGCCAATTCGTGCAGATCGGCGACAATGGTTTCCGGCTTCAGCACGCCGGAGGCCAGCGGCTGGACGATGTCGCCGGCTTCCTTGGTGGCGCCGGCGCGGGTGTCGACATAGACGCGGGCAAGCCTGATCGCGTCGTCATCGCTCTCGCGCATCGTCGGCGTAAAGCCTCCGACCAGGTCGACATGGGTTCCCGGCTGCAACAGCGCACCCTTGATCAACGGCGTGGTGGTGATCGTCGCCGAGGAGACGATGTCGGCCTGCCCAAGCTCGGCATCGAGATCGCTCGCCGCGCTGGCTGCAAAACCCTCGGCGCGCAGGTCGGCGGCGACTTTCTCGGCATTGGCCGGAGTGCGGTTCCAGATGCGGATGGTCTTGATCGGCCGTACGGCCGAGTGCGCCTTGGCGAGGAAGGGCGACAGCGCGCCGGCGCCGACCACCAGCAGCCGCGAGGCATCGTCGCGGGCGAGATAGGAGGCCGCGAGCGCCGAAGCGCAGGCGGTGCGCCACTGTGTCAGCCGCTGGCCGTCGATCAAGGCCTCGGGTTCGCCGGTGGCGCCATTGAGCAGGAGATAGAGCCCCATCACCGCCGGCTTGCCGATGGCATTGTTGTCGGGGGACACGGTGACGATCTTGACGCCGACGTGACTGCCGGCCGATGTGCCCGCCGCGTTGAGATCGGTCCAGGCCGGCATCAAAAGCAGTGTGGAGGCGGCACCATCTGGCCGCTCGATCGTATGATGGTGCCTGACCGGCTGCACCGCACCGTCGCGAAACGCCGTGCGCAGCGTCTCGACCAATCCGGGAAAGGTCAGCGCATGGTCGACCTCTGCGGCCGAAATGGTCAGCATGAAAAACTCCGTAGGGACAAAGCCGCCTGCGGGCGGTTCAAGCGGTCGGCTTCGGCAATGCCGATCCTTGGGCGGACCCTTGGGCCGATCCCTGGGCCGGGCTTTGCGGTACCGCCGGCGCACGGCTGACCGCCTGGCGCAGGTTCTCGGCCTCGACGCCGCGCTGGCGCGCCAGCTTGCGATAGCGGCCCTGCTTGACCCAGGTTGCCAGGCTGCCGACGATCATGCCGATGGCGAGTGCCAGGAACAGGAAGATGAACAGCGGCAAAGTCAGGGTCAGCTTCGGATTGCCGGGGTTGAACGGATCCAGCGTGAAGGCGACCAGTTCGCGGTTGGCAACGGCGAGTGCGATCAGGATGATCGCCAGGGGCACGAAGATCGCGATGAGCATGAAGCGATTGAACATGATGTTTTCCGTCGGAAGCTGGCCTGTCCGAAAGGCCGTCAGGCGCTGACGTCGCGCCTACTTGCCGCCGTTCAGCCTTTCACGCAGTTCCTTACCAGTCTTGAAGAACGGCACCCATTTCTCCTCGACCTCGACGGATTCGCCGGTGCGCGGATTGCGGCCGGTGCGGGCGGGACGATTTTTCACCGAAAAAGCGCCGAAGCCACGCAACTCGACCCGGTTGCCTTCGGCAAGGGCATCGGTGATTTCATCGAAGATGGCGCCGACGATGTTTTCGACGTCGCGCAGGAAAAGATGCGGATTGCGCGTGGCAATAATCTGCACAAGTTCGGACTTGATCATGAGACGGGTCCCCGTGAAAGCAGTGCGGTCAAAATTATGAGGATGATTTTATTTGCTTTTTTCACTTGCCCCAAACGGCGTATCAAGGGTGCCAGACGGAAACGAGACCGTCAAGAAACAAGCGGTCGGCTCCGAGTTCATGGATGACGTCGCCGCTGTAGGCGGGCAGGCCGAGCGCACTGCTGATGGTTTGCGCCATCGCTTTCGAGAACAGGAAGCCGCCGCGCCGTTCGGTATCCTTCCATTCGACGACCTTGAGCTTGGCATCGACGCCCTTGGTGGCCAGCCAGTCGACCGCTACGGCCTCGCCGCCGACAGCGTCGATCAGCCCGTTGGCAACGCCTTGGCGCCCGGTGAATATCGAGCCGTCGGCAAGCATCAGCGCTTGTTCGCGGGTCATCTTGCGGCGTTCGGCGACGATGTCGACGAACCAGTTGTAACTGTCGAGGATGAGTTTGCGAACCATGGCGCGCTCGTCGTCATTGGTAGGCTTGAAGGGAGAGGGCGCGGCTTTCAGCGGCGAGGATTTCACCTCCTCCAGCTTGACGCCGAGCTTGTCCATCAGGCCGCTGACGTCGGGATACTGGATCAGCACGCCGATCGAGCCGACGATCGAGGTCTTGCGGGCAACGATGTGATCGGCGGCACTGGCGATCATATAGCCCGCCGATGCGGCGAGCGTGCCGACTTCCGCCACCACCGGCTTGTCGGCGGCCAGCTTGCGCACTTCTTCATAGATCGATTCACCGCCAACGGTGGTGCCGCCAGGCGAATCGATCGACAGGATCACCCCTTTCACCTTCGATGAAAGACGGATGGTTTCCAGGCGCTTGATCAGTTCCTCGTCCTCGGTGATCGTGCCTTCGATCTTGACCTTGGCAATATGGTCGACCGTCGAGCCGCCGAAATCGTCGCCATAGAACCAGGTTGAAAGCGCAATCACGCCAAGGGCCACGATGCCTATGGCGACAACGCGCCAGAATGTCAGCTTGCGCCGCAAACGGCGGCGGTCGATCAGGTCGTCGGCTCTCAGTGCCATGGTCAGCCTTTCAGTCGGCGGAAGGGGACGCTTTTAGACCATGATCCTCTCATCGGGAAGCAGTTCTCTTTCCGGCATTGTCTCAGTCTGAAGTTTGCGCAAACGGCTAATCCTTTGGCCGAGTTGCGCAAACGCCCTATATACAGGCAAAAGGCATAGGAGATTTCATGATCGCCAAACACACAACCGCCGAAGATATGGCTCGAACTGTAGGCGTCGACCCGAACACATTCCGCCAAGCGTTGCGTAATGTGAAGCACCCTCGGAAACGCAACACTGATTGGGAAGTGAAAATTGGCAGCCCATCGTATTCGGGAATGCGCACCGTTCTTGTTGGTCTCATACAGCGGAAGGCGGCCTGACGCCGACCGGATCTAAAGCCAAAAGCGTCCCGCCGACGTGATCGGCAACGCCGCATACACGATCGACCAGGCTGGCTAGGCGGGGCATCCGACATCTCCCCTCACGTTTTTGAGCAATCACCGCGAGGTCGGGCGGCGAGACAGGCGCTGATAAATTTTACGCCGCGTGTCTGTTTCTGCTATGGAGAACACGCAGTTGTGCGGACTTCGTTTTCGTCTGTACAAAGGCGGTTGTCACACTTTTGCAGTTTTCGTGGGCTTGCGCTTGCTTGAAAGCGCCGGCGTCCCACCTATAGGCGGTGCTCAAGGGCGGGCAGGGTTAGAAGAAAGCAGTGAATGTTAGCGCGACCTATTGAACCAACCAACGCCGAGGCGGTGTTGGCTCCCCCGGCGGGCGGTCGGACGCGCGGCGATGCTTTCGACCGTGCACAGCGTCATTCGCGCCGCGTGCGCGTTCTCAAATTTGCCGTGCCAGTGGCCGCGGCACTGATAGCGGTCGCTTTCCCGGTCTATTCCTATCTCGCCGCACCCGTCGCCGTGAAGGTTCAGGCGGAAGGCACTGCCTTTTCCAACGGCAAGCTGGTGATGGCCAATCCCAAGCTCAACGGTTTCACCAAGCAGAAGCAGCCTTATTCGATGACGGCGCTGCGTGCCATTCAGGATGTCAGCACGCAAGGTATCATCGAGTTGGAAGGCATCGACGCCAAGGTGCCGATCGCGCCCGACAATGTGGCGGCGGTCAAGGCCTCGCACGGCACCTACGATCGCGACGGCAATACGATGAACCTGACCAGCGACGTGACGATCACCACGACCGACGGCATGCAGGCCAAGTTCAAATCGGTCTTCCTCGACATGGGCAAAGGCACTATGAAGACGGGAGATCCCGTCGATGTCAGCCGTGGCGGGTCGCGGATCACGGCGGATACGATGTCGGTCCAGGACAATGGCAAGGTTCTGGTTTTCGAGAACAAAGTGCGCGTCAACATCGATTCCGCCGCCTTGAAGGCGGCACAGGGAAACAGCGGAGAAACCAATGCGGCTCAGTAGTTCGACGCGGCTCGCGGCTGCAACTTCAGCGTTGCTGCTGCTCGGACTCGTGCCGTCATGGGCGCAGACGACCAGTCAATCAGGCCTCAAACTGTCCGGCGACAAGCCGATCCAGATCGAGAGCGACAAGCTGGAAGTCCGCCAGGCCGACAGTGTCGCCATCTTCACGGGCAATGTCAGCGTCGTCCAGGGGCCGACATTGATGAAGGCCGGCAAGATGACGGTCTACTACGTCAAGGACCCCAACGCCGCTGCCAAGGGCACGGAGGCCGCGGGTGCGGCGATGACGGGCTCGGCCAACATCGATCACCTGGAGATCTCCGACAAGGTTTACATCAAGTCGGATGCGCAGGTCGCGACCGGCGATCAAGGCAGCTTCGATATGAAGAGCCAGGTGCTGGTGCTTTCGGGCAAAAAGGTCGTTTTGTCGCAAAACGACAATGTTCTGGTGGGCTGCAAGCTTACGGTGCAGATGAAAAGCGGACTGGCTCAGGTGGATCCATGTGCTGGGCAACGCGTCCAGATGTCGATCACGCCGCCGCCGAAATCGGGAGCGACGAACCCCTGATGGCCAGCCTGTCGTCGTTGACGGCGCGTCTTCCGGGACGGGCCGCCGGCAAGCTTTCGGCGCCGGCCACGGTGACCGTCGATGCGGGAAAGTTCAAGGGAACCCTGATCGCCAAGGGGCTGACCAAGAGCTACAAGGGCCGCAAGGTCGTCAGCGGCGTCACCATCGGCGTGCGCGCCGGCGAGGCCGTTGGACTGCTCGGCCCCAACGGCGCCGGCAAGACGACCTGTTTCTACATGGTTACCGGCCTCGTGCCGGTGGATGAAGGCACGATCGAGATCGACGGCTTCGACGTCACGTCGATGCCGATGTACCGTCGCGCACGCCTCGGCATCGGCTATCTGCCGCAGGAAGCGTCGATTTTCCGTGGGCTCAATGTCGAGCAGAATATCCGCGCGGTGCTGGAAGTGGTCGAAAAGGACCGCAAGGTGCGCGAGCGCAATCTCGACGAACTGCTCGAGGAATTCCACATCAGCCATCTGCGCAAGGCGCCATCCATGTCGCTTTCGGGCGGCGAGCGGCGACGCCTGGAAATCGCGCGAGCGCTGGCGACGCGTCCGGCCTACATGCTGCTCGACGAGCCTTTCGCCGGCATCGATCCGATCGCTGTCGCCGATATCCAGCAACTGGTGCGCCACCTGACAGCGCGCGGCATCGGCGTCCTCATCACAGATCATAATGTGCGCGAAACGCTCGGCCTGATCGACCGCGCCTACATCATCCATGCCGGCCAGGTGCTGACCCATGGCAGGGCCGACGAAGTGGTGGCAAACCCGGATGTGCGGCGACTTTACCTCGGCGAGGGTTTTACGCTCTGAACGGTTCGTCGTTTCACGGAAAACGCCAATCCGCTCCGTCTTTTCGTCTTGACGCAATTCCCAAGGGAAAGCGCTATGCGCTTTTCCGGGAAAACCGTTTCACACTTTTCCTGGAATTGCTCTGAGCGTGAAATTTGTTTCCTGACACGTGCGGTTCGCGCGGCGCTTTTTTCTCGATTTTGCTCCGGGATAACGCTCCGGTAAGCGCGTTTTGCTACCAATTGCCTTGACAAGCAAAAGCCGGGCCAGTTTTTATGGCCGGCTGCAAAATTCTTGCCCGGAAGTCGGGATGCGTAGACGAGGCGTTTGAAACCGAACCATGGCGTTGGCGGCCAAACTACAGCTACGACAATCGCAGTCGCTGGTGATGACGCCGCAGCTGATGCAGTCGATTCGGCTGCTGCAGTTCACCCATGTCGAGCTTGAGCATTTCATCGACGAGGAAATCGAGCGCAATCCGCTGCTGGAACGCGCCGAGCCGCAGGACGATGCCGCCAGCGACCAGGCGCAGAAGATCGAGGCGGAGCCGCAAGCCACCGCCGAAGGCGACTGGTTCGAAAACGAGACGCAGTGGAGCGCCGAGGCGATCTCGGACAAGCTCGACACGTCGCTGGAAAACCTGTTTCCCGACGACCCGGGCACCAGCGAGCGGCTCGGTCCCGACCTGACGGCACAATGGAAGTCGGCTTCGGGCAATGGCGCGGGTTCCTCATCCGAGTGGTTTGATGCGGGCGATATGGCGGCCGCGACGATCACGCTGCGCGACCATGTCGGTGAACAGGTGGCGCTAGCCTTCGCCGATCCGGCTGCACGGCTGATCGCCGCCGAACTCGCCGACGGCCTTGACGAGAGCGGCTATCTGCGTGCCGACCTGGCCGAGATCGCCGTTCGTCTCGGTGCGGATGCCGCCGCCGTCGCGAAGGTGCTGGCGGTGTGTCAGACCTTCGAGCCGGCCGGCCTGTTTGCCCGCGACCTAGCCGAATGCCTGTCGCTGCAACTTGCGGTGCGCAACCGGCTCGATCCGGCGATGAAGGCGCTGGTCGCCAATCTCGAACTCCTGGCACGGCGTGATTTTCACGCATTGAAACGGATCTGCGGTGTCGACGAGGAGGATCTGCTCGACATGCTGGCGGAGATCCGGGCGCTCGATCCCCGGCCGGGCATGGCGTTTTCGGGCGGCGCCAGCGACGCGATCGTCGCCGATGTCGAGGTGCGCGCGGCCAATGACGGCAGCTGGACGGTCGAGCTCAATGCCGAAACGCTGCCGCGGGTTTTGGTCGACCATATCTATTTCGCCCAGGTCTCACCGCAGGCCAAGAACCAGGCGGAAAAGGATTTTCTGGCCGAATGCCTGCAGAATGCAAACTGGCTGACGCGCAGCCTCGACCAGCGGGCAAAGACCATCCTCAAGGTCGCCTCGGAAATCGTTCGCCAGCAGGATGCCTTCCTCGTCCATGGCGTGCGGCAGCTGAAGCCGCTCAATCTGCGCACGGTGGCCGACGCCATCGGCATGCACGAATCGACGGTCAGCCGGGTCACAGCCAACAAATACATGCTGACGCCGCGCGGCGTGTTCGAGCTCCGGTATTTCTTCACCGCCTCGATCGCCGCCTCGGGCGGCGGCGATGCGCATTCCTCGGAAGCCGTGCGTGACCGCATCAAGCAGTTGATCGACGAGGAAAAACCCGTCGACGTGCTTTCCGACGACGCAATCGTCGACATGTTGCGTGAAAGTGGCGTCGACATTGCAAGGCGTACGGTCGCCAAGTACCGGGAAGGCATGAATATCCCCTCTTCGGTGCAGCGCCGACGCGAGAAACGGGCGATGGCCAGCGCCGGGCGCTGAGCGGGTCGATTTTCCACAGGCCGGCACTTCATTGACAAGCCGCGGTGAAGTGGCTAGAAGCCCGCCCGCATGAGACGGGCTAGATGCCCGCATGCGGATGGTCCGTCACGACGTTGGCCTCGGGACGGTCAAAGGGCGGCTTGTGATCAACCGGAAAGTTTGGATTTAAAATCGGCGCAAGTGACGCCGCAAAGCTTGTGCGCACGGATCACGAGTATAAACTCGGGCCAGTTTGAAGCCTGAGCAGGAAGGTCAGTTTTCAGATGAATCTGCGCATATCGGGAAAACACATGGACATCGGCGATGCGTTTCGGACACGCATCAATGATCGCGTCGGCGAAGCGATCGGCAAATATTTCGATCGCGGCTTTGCCGGACATGTCACGGTCATCAAATCGGGCTCGCGCTATTCGGCGGACTGCATGATCCGGCTGGATTCCGGCGCTTCGCTGCAGGCCACCGGCGATGCCCAGGATCCGACATTGGCCTTCGAGGCCGCGGCGGATCGTCTGGAAACCCGCCTGAGGCGCTACAAGCGCCGGCTGAAATCGCACAATTCGGGCGCCGCCAACGGCCAGCCGACCGACATAGCCTACACGGTGATGGCGCCGCTTGCCGATGACGACGAGGACATTCCGGAGAATTTCGCGCCGGCCATCGTCGCCGAATCAACCATGACGCTGAAGACCATGTCGGTGGCGTCGGCGGTCATCGAGCTCGACACCAAGGACAGCCCGGTCTTTGTCTTCCGCAATGCGGGAACCGACCATCTCAACATCGTCTATCGCCGACCCGATGGAAATATCGGCTGGATCGACCCGTCGACGACCAAGGTCGCGCAAGCGTGACGACAAAGGTCGCACGGACGTGACGACCACGGTCGCACTGGGATAAGAGCCGGCCGCACGAGGGGTGGGGACTGGTGACGGCAGGCGAACAAGGGATTTTCAAGCATGGATCTGAGCGATCTTATCAACGTTCCGGCGATACTGCCGGCGTTGAAGGCGAACTCCAAGAAGCAGCTGCTGCAATTGCTGTCCGAACGGGCAGCGGCGATTTCCGGCATTCCGGAGCGGGAGGTGTTCGACACCATCCTGCAGCGTGAGCGGCTGGGTTCGACCGGCGTCGGCAACGGCATCGCCATTCCGCACGGCAAGCTGGCCGGCGTGAAGCGCATCGCAGGTGTTTTCGCCCGGCTGGAGACGCCTGTCGATTTCGAATCGCTGGATGATCAGCCCGTCGATCTCGTGTTTCTGCTATTGGCGCCGGAAGGGGCGGGCGCCGACCACCTCAAGGCACTGTCGCGCATCGCGCGGGTGCTGCGCGATGCCGACACGGTGGCCAAGATCAGGGGTACGCGCGACGCCGCCGCTATCCACGCGCTTTTGTCGGACACCCAGGCTTCGCACGCGGCCTGAATTTCGAGAATGATATCGCCACAGGGCCGCCATGGGCGGCCCTTTTCCGTTTCAGCCGGAATCGCTGTCAGTGAATGGCGACGGTGGTCAGGTCGTTTTCCATGGCGCCGGCCAGAGCGCGGTCACGCGCATCGGAAAGCAGGATCGGCTGACCATTGGCGGCAAACAGCGCCCACAGTTCCATGCCGGGGGCGATTTCGCCGAGATTGGGGAAACGGCCGAGCAATTCGTCGCTCGAGACCTTTCTGAGATAAGCGACCGAGCCTTCGCCGAGATGAGCGAATTCGCCATTGGTCATGGTGATGTTTTCAGTTCTGGTCATTTCAAAGCCTCCTTGGCGCGAGGACGCCGCTCAAGGCCATCCCGCATGAGAGCCATTCAATTTGCTGCATCGTGCTTTCGAAAAATCGGTGCCGATTTTCCGGCCGATGCAGTGGTAACGATCAGTCTTTCACCGATATGTTTATTTTCCGTACCAGCCGTTCGGACTCCGGCCGATCGAGGTCGATCGACAAAAGACCGTTCTTCAACTCCGCCGCGATCACCCGCATGCCGTCGGCCAGCACGAAACAGCGCTGGAACTGGCGCGCGGCGATGCCGCGATGAAGAAATTCGCGCTCGGGGTCGTCGGTCTGACGGCCGCGCACGACCAGCTGGTTTTCCTCCGTGGTGACATCGAGATCGCTTTCGGCGAAACCGGCGACCGCCAATGTAATGCGCAACCTTTCGGTCTTGCCGTCGGCGCCGCTGAGGCGTTCGATGTTGTAGGGAGGGTAGCTGTCGCCGGATTTCGCCAAGCGTTCCAGGGTCTTTTCCATGGCGTCGAAACCAAGGAGAAGCGGGCTGGAAAAGGGCGTCATTCGGCTCATGTTACACTGTCCTCTCAAGAGCGACATAAAGTGGAAAAACCCAGATGGCATTTTTCCCGATGGCCTTGATATGGTCCGCCCCGCGACCAAGTTCAAGCCGTCAACAGACCCGCCCAAAAAGACCAGGCGTGGACTCACAGGAATGACCGACATGGCGCTTGAAACGGCGAGCAGATGCAAGGAGAAGCGCGCAGGTCGGGGATTGTCTTCCCCGGTCGAGCGGTTCGGCGTGGCAGCTCGCGGCCGCTTCGGCGTCATTTGGATGCTTCGATCGGATCGGTTCAAGCCCACGACCTCGCCAAACAAGGAATTGAAATGCCCCAGTCACGCAAGATCATCATCGACACGGATCCCGGTCAGGATGATGCCGTCGCCATATTGCTGGCGCTCGGCAGCTCCGAACTGGAGATCGTCGGCATATCAGCCGTTGCCGGAAACGTGCCGCTGAAGCTTACCGAAAAGAATGCCCGCAAGATCTGCGAGTTGGCTGGCCGTCCGGACATCAAGGTCTATGCCGGCGCCATCCGGCCCCTGATGCGCGAATTGGTCACCGCCGAGGAAGTGCATGGCAAGACCGGTCTCAACGGACCGCAACTGCCCGAACCGACGATGAAGCTGCAGGACCAGTACGCGGTCGATTTCATCGTCCAGACGCTGATGAGCGAAGAAAGCGGCACGATCACGCTTTGCGCGCTCGGCCCGCTCACCAACATTGCGCTGGCGCTGATCCGCGAGCCGCGCATCGCACCACGCATCAAGGAAATCGTGCTGATGGGCGGCGGCTTCTTCGAAGGCGGCAACGTCACCCCGACCGCCGAATTTAACATCTATGTCGATCCGCAGGCCGCCGATGTCGTGCTCAAATCCGGCATCCCGATCGTGATGATGCCGCTCGATGTCACCCATAAGGCGCTGACCACTGCCAAGCGCACGCAAACCTTCCGCGCGCTCGGCACCAAGGTCGGCACCGCCACCGCCGAGATGCTGGAGTTCTTCGAGCGCTTCGACGAGGAGAAATACGGCACCGACGGCGGCCCGCTGCACGACCCTTGCGTCATCGCCTATCTGTTGAAGCCGGACCTGTTCAAGGGCCGCAACTGCAACGTCAGCGTGGAAACCGCCTCGGAACTGACCATGGGGATGACCGTGATCGACTGGTGGGGCGTCACCAAGCGGCCGAAGAACGCCATGGTGATGCGCGACATCGACCATGATGGGTTTTTCGCGTTGCTGGTGGAGAGGCTGGGGCGGCTTTAAAAGCTTCCCTTCTCCCCGTTTAAGGGGAGAAGGTCCCGGCAGGGGGATGAGGGGCGGCACAAACGTTAATATTTTGTCTGCAGACCCGGCGTTGCCCCTCACCCGATCGCTTCGCGACCACGCTCTCCCCGTAAACGGGGCGAGGGAAGAGGCGCACCTTACTTCGCCTTTGAAAACGCCAACCACAGGCCGCCGCCGACCATGAAGCTGCCGCTGATCCTCGACAAAAGTTTTATGCGGCCGGCCGACAACAGGCGCCCGGCGCGGCCGGCGGCCAGCGCATAGGTCGAATCCGAGAAGGCGGCGAAGATCATGGCGGTCAGGCCCATGATGGCGATCTGCAGCGAGTAGTTGCCTTGCGGCGAAATGAACTGCGGAAAGAAGGCGCCGAAAAAAATCAGCGTCTTGGGATTGCTGAGCGCCACCAGCAAGCCCTGCAGGAAGAAGCCGCCGCGTGGCTTTCTCGCTGTTCCATCGGCATTCAGCGTGCCTTTGGAACGGAACATCTGCACACCCATCCAGATCAGATAGGCGGCGCCGATCAGCCTGACCCACTCGAACCAGTGGCCCATGCCTGCGATCAGCGTGTTGAGGCCGATGCCGACGATGGCGATCATCACGGCAAGCCCGGCCTGCGTGCCGGCGACATTGGCGAGGCCGGCGCGCGAGCCATGGCGAATGCTGTTGGCGATGATCAGCGTGACCGTCGGACCGGGCACCAGGATGATAACGATGCAAGCGAGGACATAGGCAGCGTAGAGTTCGAACGACATGATTTTTCCCCAGGAATACCGCCGAGGCGGCGCGGTTGAGGGTAATCAATGCATAGCAGCGCAGCCGGTGCAAGCCGCTACCTAGCGCCCTGCGACACGCCAGTCCGCCCGGTTCAGGCGCCGGCCTGCCAGGGCAGTGTAGCCTCATAGGCCGCCGCCGCCTTGAGTACGGCGAGGTCGCCGCGCGGCCGCCCGATCAGCTGCATGCCCATCGGCCGGCCCCGGTCGTCGAAGCCGACCGGCACGTTGACCGCCGGGCAGCCGCCTAGGGTCGCGAAGGCGGAAACCTGCATCCAGCGGTGGTAGCTGTCCATTGCGCGTCCGGCGACCTCACGGGGCCAATGCGTGCCTATGTCGAAGGGGAAGACCTGCGCCGTCGGCAGCGCAATCAGGTCATAGCGGTCGAAGAGCGACAGCAGCTTGCGATGCCAGGATGTACGGGTCACGGAGGCGGCGCGGATCTGCGGCGCCGTCAGCCGCATGGCGTTCTCCACTTCCCAGATGGCTTCCGGCTTGAGCAGCCGGCGCTTCGCGGGATCGTCATAGTGGGTTTTGAGCGCGCAGCCGCTGCTGGCCTGGCGCAGCGTCACGAAGGCCTGCCACAGCGCTTCGAAATCGAAATCCGGCAGCAGGGGCTCGGTCGCGAAGGACGCTTCCGTAAAGCGGCCAAGTGCCGCCTCGCACAGGCCGAGAATGCCTGTTTCAACCGGCAGATGACCGTGGAGGTCACCGAGCCAGGCGATGCGGCCACCAGTTGCCGGTATTCCAAGCCCTTCGAGGAACGAGCCGGGTTTCTCGTAGGACAATGGCGCGTGCGGGTGGTAACCGGCCTGCACATCGAGCAGCAGCGCCATGTCACGGACGTTGCGGCCCATCGGCCCGTCGACGCCCATCTGCGCATGGAAGACTTCGAAATCGGGTCCGCCGGGAACAAGTCCTTGCGACGGGCGGAAGCCAAAAACATTGTTCCAGGCGGCCGGGTTGCGCAGCGAGCCGCCGAAGTCGCTGCCATCGGCGACGGGCACCATGTCGAGCGCCAGGGCCACCGCCGCGCCGCCGCTCGAGCCGCCGGCGGTCAGGGCCGGATCGAAGGCGTTCAGCGTCGGCCCGAACACGGCATTATAGGTGTTGGAACCAAGCCCGAATTCGGGGACGTTGGTCTTGCCGATGATGATGGCGCCGGCATTGCGGATGCGCTCGACGAAGAAGTCGTCTTCCTGCGGCACGAAATCGGCGAAGATCGGCGAGCCGAACGAGGTCCTGAGGCCCGTGGTCGAGGCGAGGTCCTTGATGGCCATCGGCAGGCCGAAGAGCGGGCCGGCTTCGGCTCGCGCCGGACTGGCATCGGCCGCATCGGCTTCGCGCAGGATGTCGCCGCGATCGCGCAAGGAGACGATGGCGTTGACCAGCGGATTGACCGCCTCGATGCGATCGAGGAATGCCGCCACCACCTCACGCACGGAAAGCTCTCTCTCCCGGATCGCGCCGGCGAGTTCGACCGCGGAAAGGCGGCAGATGTCGCTTGCCGGCGGCACGGCATGCTTCGTTTGAGGACGCAGCATTTTAACGGGTTTCCTGCAGCGCCTGATCGACGTCTTTGGCGAGCGGGATCGCCGGTTGGGCGCCAGGCTTCAGGCAGGCCAGCGAGCCGGCTGCGCCGGCGCGCGCCAGCGCCTGTTCGAGCGTGAGGCCCGACGACAGGCTGGCGGCGAAATAGCCGCAGAACGTATCGCCGGCGCCGACCGTGTCGACAGGCGTTATCTTGCGCGCAGGAACGGCCAGGTACTCGGTCGGTGTCGCCGCCATCACGCCGTCGCCGCCGAGTGTGACGACGACGGTGCGGCCGGTCTTTCCGGCAAAGTCGCGCATGCGGGCCGCCCGGTCGCGGCCTTGCAGCGACAGCGCTTCGCCATAGAGGTCGAACTCGGTTTCGTTGGCGACGACATAGTCGGCCTTGCCGAGAAAGCCGGCTGCTTGCCCCTGGAACGGCGCCGTGTTGAGCACGGTGATGGCGCCGGCCGCCCTTGCCTGGTCGAGGGCGGCATCGACGGTGGCCAGCGGAATCTCATTTTGCAGCAGCACGACGTCGCCTTTTTTCAGAAAGGCCTTGGAGAGATCGCCGGGCACCACGGAAGCGTTGGCGCCCGGCACCACGGCGATGATGTTCTCGCCGTCGTCGGCGACCATGATCAGTGCCGTGCCGGTCGAGGCGTGAGTCTCGGCAACGCCGGACAGGTCGACCTTGCCGTCGCGCAGCAATGCCAGTGCTTCGGCTGCGAAGCTGTCCCTGCCGACGGCGCCGACCATGCGCACCGAGGCGCCGGCGCGTGCGGCGGCCAGTGCCTGGTTGGCGCCCTTGCCCCCAGGCGCGGTGGTGAAGGCCGAGCCGCCTACCGTCTCGCCGGGGCTAGGCAAGCGGTCGACCTTGGCAATAAGGTCGAGGTTGATCGAACCGATGACGATAATCAAGCAAGGCCTCCTGGCAACGCAAATTCAAATGTCGGAGCATCCTTGTGCGTCCAAGCGAACGCAGGTCGTTCCGATTGCGCGGAAGCTAACCTGTAAGGCCGCGGCTTGCCAGACCACGCGCATGGTCCAGCCCGATTTGGGGTGTCGTGGCCTTATTCGCAGCGCACGGTGACCGTGCCCTGATAGTTGCCGGCGGGAAAGATACCGCTCGACCTGGTGGCGGTGAGGTCGACCTGCATCGTGTGGGTGCCGTTGGCAACCCTCTGCGGCACACTTCCGTTGACATCTGCCCCCGAGCCATCGAGGCGGAAGACCGAAGCGAAGGTCACGTTGGTGCCGCCGCCGCTCGGCGCGGACGAGAATGCGGCAGGCGCCGGCGCCGAAACCGAATAGCAGTCAAGCAAATTAAGTATCGAGCACAACAGGGAGCTTGCCACCACGGTGGCGCTGGCGCTCGATCCGCCTGCCTGTTTGGAGCCCAGTATGCTGATGGCGGGATTGGCCTTCATCGTTCCGGACGCCCCGACCATGATGGTGCAGGTGCCGATGATCGCCGCCTGCACCGGAAGGCAGGAACCGGCAAGTGCTGCCATCGCAAGCAGCGCGCGACTACTGCTTCTTCTTTTTCTTGCCATCACCACTTCCGGTCCTGATGCTCCAGCCTTCGTTGGCCCACCCCGGTGACGCGGCCGTGGAAGTGCTGGCAGCCACGCTCGCCGTCTGGCCGTCGGCGCCGAGGCCCATTTTGAGGAGCTTCAGTTCCAACTGCAGGCGCTCGACCTCAAGCTCATAGAGACGGCTGCAATCGACGCGCTTCGGCGTGCGCCCGATCGGGATCACCACCCGACCATAGGTGGCAACGCTGTTGTCCGACTGGCTGTTGCCTCTGATAACGCCGAGATCGACATAAGCGCCGGAACCGGAGACGGCGGAACGGCAAGTGGTACCGTCCGCGGCATGGACCTCGTCCTGGCCCTGGGGCAAGGTGACGCCGGGCAGGTTGAAGCCGCTCTCATTCTGGTTAAGGTTGTAGACGTCCTCGGCCCCGGCCGGCGACGCACCCGCCCAAGCAGCCGCGAGCGCCAGTGTCAGGACTTGCGGCGCCCAAAAAACTTTCCGCATATCTGTGCCCTTATCTGCGTCTGTTGATTGGGAAAGGGGATGCTTTCGGTACAGATACGCACTTTACGCTCGGCAGCGCCGTCAAAAGGCACAACCACAAGGACAGAACGGGAGGCCTGCGAAGCCAGCTGGAATATATCTGGAGAGATTCTGGCATCTACCGGCTGAAAATCCTGATCGTAGACATGGATTTCGACCCGGATCTTCCGGTCGTAGGGATTGGCGGGGAAGACGCGAACCGCGAAGACGTCGGTGAAGCTGTTGATCTCGCCACGCATCGGCGACATCGACTGGGCCTTGGCGGCAATGGGCGCCAATCCGACGGCCAGTGCCGTCGCCAGGATTCGAGCATGTTTCACGACCCCCTCCTTCGCTCGCGTCATTCGCAGCGCAGCGTTACCGTTGCCTGATAATTGCCGTTGGCGAAGCGATTGCTGCCGCCCTTGGTGCCGGCGAGGTGGACCGAAACGAGGTCGGCGCCGGGGGTGGTGATGCTGCTTGCCGAGCCGGTCTCACCGATGGCATGCGCGCCGGCGGCTGAGTAGGTGGGCGTCCAGGTCGTCGACGTGCTGTCTGCCGATGGCACCGTCATGGTGGTGACCGGGTCGACACTCAGCGACACACCTCCGGTCGTCGTCAGCGTCACGGTTCCAGCCGAGCCGCCGCTGTTGTGCGAACTGAGGGACTGGAGATCGGGGCTGGCCGTCATCGTGCCGTTGGTGGCAACGACAAGTGTGCAGGTGGGCGCGATCGTGCCATTGAAGATGACATTTTGCGTCGCGGCCAACGCGGCCTCGTCGATGCTGGCAACCAGCAGAGCTGCGCCGCAGGCGACGCGAAACAATGTCATCGGGACCTCCTATCAAGCCGGATCGTCCGGATTAATATGAGGGCATCATCACTTTATCGTGGTTAATTTAGAGTTACCTAAAATAATGGCTCAAAATAACTATTACAGGAACCGGAGGTTGCCCTCGGTTGCAAAGGTGAAAACCACAATGGAAATCGCGCTTATACTTATTAACGCCGACATACCCATGGTTTTCCTCGTAATATCGAGAAAAATCGATATTACGATACCTGCCCGGCTTCCCAGCCCAGAATGGCGCGCTTGCGGGTCAGGCCCCAATGATAGCCGGTGAGGTCGCCTGATTTGCCGATGGCGCGGTGGCAGGGAACCACGAAAGAGAGGGGGTTGGCGCCGTTGGCCGCACCAACGGCACGGCTGGCTGACGGCGCGCCAATGCTGGCTGCAATCGAGGCATAGGTGCGGGCCTTGCCCATCGGGATCTTGAGCAGCGCCTCCCAGACACGAACCTGGAAATCGGTGCCGATCATGACGACATGCAGCGGCTGGTCGGGGCGCCACAGCGTCGGATCGAAGATGCGCGCGGCATAGGGGCCTGTAGCAGTCATGTCCTCGACATAAATGGCGTTCGGCCAGCGGCTGGACATGTCGGCAAAGGCGGCGCGCTCCTCGCCCGGATCATTGAAGGCGAGGCCTGCAAGCCCGCGGTCGGTGGCCATGATCAGGGCAGTGCCGAACGGCGAGGGATGGTAGCCGTAGCGGATGGTGAGTCCGGCGCCGCGCGTCTTGTAGTCGCCCGGCGACATCGCCTCATGCGTGACGAACAGGTCGTGCAGCCGACCGGGGCCGGACATGCCCAGTTCGAAGGATGTTTCGAGCAACGGCATGCCGGAATCGAGCAGCTTGCGCGCATGGTCCAGTGTTACCGCCTGCAGGAACGCCTTGGGCGACAGGCCGGCCCAGCGGGTGAAGAGCTTTTGCAATCCGGTCGGCGTTTCGCCGACCTCCTCGGCCAACTCTTCGAGGGATGGCTGATCGCGGTAGTCGAGGCTGATCTTCTCGATGGCACGGCGCACGATTTCATAGTCGTTGCCTTGCGGCGTGATGTCCTTCTTGAGGACTGCTGTGTGGGTGCTCATGGAACTGTCTCCTTGAGCCGGAATATCGCCCCTCGGGGCGTCGATCGCCACCCGAAACTTGCCTTCTTGCGGCGTATACACAGATGGACACGGGATTCGAGCCCTGGAGTCGCTCGTGGCTGGCTCAGCGTGCCTTGGCGGTCGCCAGCGCCCGCGAAAAGGCGGTGGCAAAACTCTCGCGGGAATCGGGGTCCAGGAACGATCCGATCGGCACGTTCCGCCCTTGGCCTTCCACCGTCATCCCTGTGATGCCGATCTCGGCGTGACGGGCCACCGAAAGCCGGGCCCAGAACGGATTGAAGCGATGCGCTTCCGATTTCCCCGAGGGGGCTGTCTTGCGGATGTCGAGGCTGGTGCGCGAGACCGAGACTTCTTCGCGGGCACGAGCGGCACGATAGTTGATGCGAAAGGCGATGTAGACGGCGGCCACGTCGAGGCCGAAGAAGCCGAACACCGGCCAGGCGCCGCGCGACAGGAAAAACGCGCCTGTCACCAGCCAGCCGAACAGCAGCGCGCCCATCAGGATGAAGAAGCCTGTCCGGCCGAGAGACCGGTGCGGGGTGAGTAGCGCCTGAAAGAATGGCTCGTCGGCCTGGAACGAGGCGTTTGTGTCGCTCATGAGGGGATATTATAGGAGGGAAATGGCAAGTCCCAAGTCCAAAGATTCTTCCCTGTCCAAAAAAGAGCTGTTGCCCGCACGACGCGATGGGTCGAACGCCAAGCCGCGTCCGCGGCCGGTGCGAAGCGCGTCACGCTACAGCCCGGCCGAAGTGAACGAGATATTCCGGCGCTTTTCCGTCCAGCGGCCCGAGCCGAAGGGGGAGCTCGAACATGTCAACGCCTTCACGCTGCTGGTCGCGGTGGTGCTGTCGGCGCAAGCGACGGATGCCGGCGTCAACAAGGCGACGCGGGCGCTGTTCAAGGCCGCCGATACGCCGCACAAGATGCTGGCGCTGGGGGAGGCAAGGGTCGGCGAATATATCCGCACCATCGGGCTGTGGCGCAACAAGGCGAAGAATGTGATTGCGCTGTCGCAGGCGCTGATCCGCGACCATGGCGGCGAGGTACCCGACAGTCGCGATGAATTGGTCAAGCTGCCCGGGGTCGGGCGCAAGACCGCCAATGTCGTGCTCAACATGGCCTTCGGCCAGCACACGATGGCGGTCGACACGCACATTCTCCGCATAGGCAACCGGCTCGGGCTGGCGCCCGGCAAGACACCGGAACAGGTCGAGCAGGGATTGTTGAAGATCATTCCGGACGAATATATGCGCCATGCACATCACTGGCTGATCCTGCATGGCCGCTACGTCTGCAAGGCGCGCAAGCCGGATTGCCCGGCCTGCGTCATCGCCGACATCTGCAAGGCCGAGGTCAAGACGACCGATGTGCCAGCACCGCTGGTGCCGATCGCACCGCTCGATCCTGTCGAAGAGATCCAGGACCGAAGCGGAACGACGACGTAGTTCAACTCTCCTCCACAAACACCTCTTCGCGCTTTTTCTTGACCGCCGGCAGGAAGACGATGACGAGCACGGCGAGCGCGATGAGCAGCAGGCCGGCGCTGATCGGTCTCGTCACGAAGGTGCTTGGGTCGCCGCGCGAGAGGATCATGGCGCGGCGCAGGTTTTCCTCGAGCAGCGGGCCGAGCACGAAGCCGAGCAGCAGCGGTGCCGGTTCGCAGCGCAGCTTGGTCAGGAGGTAGCCGAGGAAGCCGAAGAAGGCGACGGCGTAGAGGTCGTAGACGTTGCTGTTGACGCTGTAGACGCCGATCGAGCAGAACGCCATGATGATCGGGAAAAGCACGTAGTAGGGGATCGTCAGCAGCTTCACCCAAAGCCCGATCAGCGGCAGGTTGAGGATGATCAGCATCAGATTGCCGATCCACATCGAGGCGATGATGCCCCAGAACAGCGCCGGCTGTTCGGTCGCGACATTGGGGCCGGGCACGATGCCCTGGATGATCATGGCGCCGATCATCAGCGCCATGACCGGGTTGGCTGGAATGCCGAGCGTCAGCATCGGGATGAAGGAGGTCTGCGCACCGGCATTGTTGGCCGATTCCGGTCCGGCGACGCCTTCGATGGCGCCCTTGCCGAACTCCTGCGGGTTTTTCGAGACGCGTTTTTCGACCGTGTAGGACGCAAAAGCTGCCAGGATCGCGCCGCCTCCCGGCAGGATGCCGAGCGCCGAACCGATGATTGTTCCGCGCACGATGGGCGCTGCCATGCGCCGAAAGTCCTCGCGGGTCGGCATAAGGCCGGTGACCTTGCGGATCATCACGGAACGCTCATCCTCGTTTTCGAGGTTGCGCAGGATCTCGGCGACGCCAAAGACGCCGACCGCCACCGCAACGAAATTCAATCCGTCGGCATATTCCCGGATTCCAAGCGTGAAGCGCGGCGTGCCGGTGTAGATGTCGGTGCCGACAATGCCGAGCAGCAGGCCGAGCACGACCATGGCCAGCGCCTTGACGATAGAGCCGTGGGCGAGCGCGACGGACGAAACCAAGCCGACGATCATCAGCGAAAAATACTCGGCCGCGCCGAATTTCAGCGCGATCGCCGTCAGCGGCGGGGCAAAGATGGCGACGAGGAACGTCGACACCGTGCCGGCAAAGAACGAGCCGATGGCCGCGATCGCGAGGGCCGCTCCGGCGCGGCCGTTCCTGGCCATCTGGTAGCCGTCGATCGCGGTGACGGCGGACGAGGATTCGCCCGGCATGTTGATGAGAATGGCGGTGGTCGAGCCGCCATATTGGGCACCGTAATAGATGCCGGCGAGCATGATGAGGGAGGAAACCGGGTCGCCGATCTGGAAGGTGATCGGCAAAAGCATGGCGATGGTCGCGGTGGCGCCGATGCCGGGCAGGACGCCGATCAGCGTGCCGAGAAGGACGCCGATCAGGCAGAAACCGAGGTTGGTCAGCGACGTCGCCGTCGAAAAACCGAGCGCGAGGTTGTCGAGCAGATCCATGCTCATCGCCTCACGACACCAACCAGGGGGCCAGCCACGGGCCGAAGCGGCGGAACGGCAGGCCGAGCGCGTAGCTGAAGACGAGGTACGCAAACAATGTCAGGCCGGCCGACAGCACGAGCGCGGTCAACGGCTTCATGCGGCGGCTGGCAAACGACGCGATCAACGCCGTCAGGAAGATCGACGGGATGAAGCCGAGGCCGCGCACCGTCAGGCCGAAGAAGATCGGAGCAGGCAGGATGAGCAGCATGCCGCGCCACGCAATATACCCGATTGCTTCGCCCCCGACGCGTACGGCCTGGACGAGAATGACGGCGCCAAGCAGGATCAGCACGATCGCCAGGACCAGCGGAAAATAGCCTGGACCCATGCGCAAGGCGGTGCCGATTTCGAGGCCGAGCGATTGCAGCGCGAACCATGCGCCGAAACCGATGAACAGGGCGGCGCACAGGCCGTTGGCCCTGTCGATCGCGAAAGGTTTCATGATGGTTCTCCCAAGCCCGCAGTGGCTAGCGGATGCCGAGCGAACAGGGGCGCGCTGGTGGCGCCCCTGTTCAAACCTCAGTCGGCGTACTGGCCGGCGGCTTCGATGATCGGCTTCCAGCGCGCGATCTCGCTTTCCAGCTTGGCCTTCAGTGCGGCGGGCGTCGCATCGGCCTCGGGCGACGGCTTGGTGCCGAGTTCGGCGAAGCGGGCCGCGACGTTCTGGTCCTTCAGCGCGACCTGCAGCGATTTCGACAGGCGTTCGGTGATCCCGGCCGGCGTGCCCTTGGGTGCATAGAGACCGTGCCAGATGCCGACCTGCACTTCGGGAAGGCCGCCTTCCACCGTCGTGGGCACGTCTTTCAGCACATCGAGGCGCTCCGGCGAGGTGACGGCATAGGCCTTGATGGTGCCGCCCTGGATCTGCTTGGTGGTGTTGGTCGTCTGGTCGCACATGATGTCGACCTGGCCGCCGAGGAGATCGGTCATGGCCGGGCCGGTGCCCTTGTAGGGTACGGTGACCAGCGGCGTCTTGATGGCGCTCATGAACAGCATGCCGCATAGATGCGAGGCCGCACCGATGCCTGCATTGGCGACGGTTATGGAATCCTTGTTGGCCTTGGCGTACTCCACCAACCCCTTGAGGTCGGTCGGCTCCAGGTCCTTGCGGCCGACGATGGTCATCGGCACCTCGGTGACGAGGCCGACATATTCGAAGGCGTTCAGCGTGTCGTAGGCGAGCTTTCTGTACAGTGTCGCACTTGTCGCCATGCCGATATGATGGAGCAGCAGCGTATAGCCGTCAGGCTCGGCGTTGGCGACGCGGCCGGCACCCAGCGTGCCGCCGGCACCGCCGACATTTTCGACGATGACCTGCTGGCCGAGATCCTTCGACATCGCTTCGGCGACGAGGCGCGTGACCGTGTCGGTCGGGCCGCCGGCCGCAAACGGCACCACAACGGTGATGGTGCGTTCGGGATAGGTCTGCGCGCCGGCAGTGAACCCATAAAGCGTGACGGCCGCGGCAGCAGCCAGAGTGGCGACAAATCTTCTCATCGTGATCTCCTCCCAGTGTATCAATCTCCAACCGCTGCGCGGGGTCCCTCTCAGCACCGCCTGCGGATGAAGCAACAACTAGCGCAAGCTAGCAGATTGCAACCGGAGGCAAACGGCAAACTGCTGATCAGCCCTATCCTAGTAGCCGTAGCCGCGCGCCATCGCCGCCGCGAAGACCGGGATGAGCAGGAAGATGAAAGCTTCGGCTCGGATGTAGGTCTTCACGGACGCAAGCTCGGCCGCCGGCACCTGGAACGAGGCATTGCCGCTCGCCTGCCTGTTCCAGGATATGAAGCGGACGGTTGGGATGATCGACAGCAGGCCGACAGCGCCGAACGCCGCTATCTTGGCCCAGAACACCCAGTTGTAGACGTAGAATTCCCAGCCCTTGAGGCCATAGAAGACGCGGCCGATGCCGACGACGATGATCAGCGCGGCGATGACGCCGTAATGGCGGTCGATGCCGGCGAGCCTCTTGAGTGTCGCAACGCCCAGGTCGCCGCGGATCAGGGCGAATTCGGCGCCGATGATTCCCGCCAGCGAAAACACCAGCAGATGATGGAAGGTCGCAAGCACAAGATCGGTGGTATCCATGCTCTTTCCCTGGGTTTGACGGCGCCAATGCGCGCCTGAAAAAAGTCGCGCTGGCAGGGTGTTGAATCAGCCTGCCGTGAAAAATAACACCGTCTCACAAAATTCCCATAGCGGCGCCTGGATGATGGGCCGTGTTGCCCTGGCCCCTTGCGCCGCACCGGCGATTTGCTAAGCGCTGGCGATCCGTGCGAGGCAGATCCCATGAACAATCCACAAGCGACCAGCGCCCCTGTCATCGAAACGAAGCGCACCATCCTGCGGGCACACCGGCTGGACGATTTCGACGCGTATGCCGCGATGTGGACCGATCCCGTCGTCACCCGCTTCATCGGCGGCAAGCCGCGCACGCGCGAAGAGAGTTGGATGCGCTTCCTGCGTCACGCCGGCCTGTGGTCGTTGCTCGGCTATGGCTTCTGGGCGATCGAGGAGAAGGCGACCGGGCGCTTCATCGGCGAGGCCGGGTTTCACGATCTGAAGCGCGACATGGAACCATCGATCGAAGGCATTCCCGAGGCCGGGTGGGCGCTGGTTCCGGCCGTGCACGGGGCGGGCTTCGCCACCGAGGTGGTTGCCCGCGTCCTGGCGTGGGGCGAAGTGATTTTCGGGCGCGAGAAGACCGTCTGCATCATCGATCCGGAAAACGGCGCTTCGCTGAGGGTGGCTGCCAAGTGCGGTTACCGGGAAGTGGTGAAGACCACCTATCATGACACTCCGACAATCCTGCTGGCGCGGTGACCTGAGCGGCGAGGCTGCCTGCTGCCGGCGCCGGCATGATGGCGCCTGTCGCCAGCAATGATGACGAGGCGGGCCCCGCCAAGAACCGCCGTGTGGTTCTGGTCAAATTGATCGAAGCGAGCCTTCCAACCGGGACGCATTCTACGGCATGGCGTCCGCTGCCAGGCTTGCCCGCTCCAGCATGGAGGCGTCCTCGCCGAAGGCGCGGGTGGCGCGGGCCGCCGCCTCGAGCAGCGGACGCTTCATGCGCTGCAGAAATGCCGCGTCGACGCGCGTGCTGGGCCCAGCCAGGGTCAAGGCGCCGAGCAGGACGCCTCCCGGGCCGAACACCGGCGCCGACACGCCCCCCGTATCGGGATCGCGGTCGCCGACGGCGAGACAGTTGCAGGTCTTGCGGATGGTCTCGTAGGGGTCGCCCTGCTGGCCCGAAAACGCTGCGAGCACGCGGCCGCCCGAGCCGAGCAGCAAAGGCAATACGTCGCCTTCGCGTATCGTGTAGCGGATCGGGTGCTTGGATTCGACGCGGTAGAGACAGGTGCGGACATCGCCCGAGCGAACATAGAAGGCAACGCTCTCCCAGCTTCGCTCGGAAAGATCGCGCATGATCGGCAGCAGGATATCGACCGCCACGACCGAACGCTGGTAGAGCGCACCGAGCCGAAAGGTCGCGGGTCCGACGCGGTAGCGCCCGTTGTCGAGGCGCTCGAGCAATCGTCCGCGCAAAAGGGAATTCGCAAGCCGCAGGATGGTGCTCTTGTAGAGGCCGGTGCGCGCCGCGATTTCGGCCAGGCTGAGCGACCGGTCATCCGTGGTGAAGGCATCGAGGATGGCAATGGCCCGATCAAGCGCGGCAACACCGTCCGCCGAGGTGCGATCTATTTCCCCATTTGCCGATTTGCTTGGCGAGTCCATGGCGGTTCCAGTTTGAAGAAAGCCGAGCACGCGACTCTGTCGCGCCGCCAAATCGTTCTGTCCAGTAGAATATCGTTTCCGTTGACAGAACTCCGTAACATCTGCTTGAAATCGATGACGGGTCTGGATGCAGGCGCGTTTGGCGGGCACCGGAGGAGGTGTCGTGATTTGGAGGAATCCCCATGCTGAACAGACGCAGATTTTTGATGAGCACCGCAGCCGTGGGTGCCGGGCTGATGACGTCGCATCTTTCTCCCGCTTTCGCCGAAGGCGCGCCCCAGATACAGCTCTTCGTGCCTGCCGCACCCGGTGGTGGCTGGGACCAGACGGCGCGCACGATCGACCAGGTGCTGCGCAGTGAAAAGCTCATCTCGGGTTCGCAGATCACCAATGTCGGCGGCGCCGGCGGCACTGTCGGGCTGCCGCAATTCATCAGCCAGTGGAACGGCAAAGGCAATTCCCTGATGGTTGCCGGCATGGTCATGGTTGGCGCCATCATTGCCAACAAGGCCGCGAACAATCTGACGCAAGTCACCCCGATCGCCCGCCTCACCGGCGAGTTCGAGGCCTTGGTCGTGCCGGCGGAATCGCCGTTCAAGACGGCCGCTGATTTCGTCGCCGCGCTCAAGGCCGATCCGACAAAAGTTCCCGTCGCCGGCGGCTCCGCCGGCGGTTCGGATCACATCCTGTTCGGCTTGATTGCCAAGACGGTCGGCGTGCCGGCTACAAACCTGTCCTACGTGCCGTTCGCCGGCGGCGGTGAGGCATTGTCGGCGCTGCTCGGCAACCAGGTCGCGGCCGGCATCTCCGGCTTTGGCGAGTTCTCCGAGCAGGTCAAGGCGGGCGCGCTGCGGCTGCTCGCCATCTCGGCAGACAAGCGCCAGGACGGCATCGATGCGCCGACGCTGAAGGAGGCCGGCATCGATGTCGAGCTGTTCAACTGGCGCGGCGTCTTCGCACCGCCGGGCATTTCCGACGCCGACAAGGCGGCGATGGTCACAATGATCGAGACCATGGCCAAGAGCGATGCATGGGCAACCGAGTGCAAAAACCGCAACTGGACGCCCATCCTTTTGACTGGCGACGACTACGCAAAATTCCTCACCGAGGACACGGCCCGCATCACCGCGATCCTCAAGGATCTCGGCCTCGCCTGATGTCTTCAGGGGGCGGTTAGAGTGCCGCCCCCTTCCCATCTCGCCTGCCGCATGGACATATGATGCGGCGAAACTGCGGATGCGGTCGGCTGGAGGATGCCGGCCACCTTGGGAGGACACCGATGAGCACCAGCGACCCTCAGGCGGCGCCCCCGCGCCTTGCCATGCCCGAATTGTTGATCGGCGTCGGGCTTCTCGCCTGCGCCGGGGCCGTAGCCTGGCAGACCTTGGCGATCCCGGTGTCGCCGCTCTATTCCAAGGTCGGGCCGACCGTCTTTCCCTATATCACCATGACCGGCATGATCGTGCTTTCGCTGCTGCTCATCCTCGCAGCGCTGCGCGGCGGCTGGCAGCCGGAGGAAGAAAAGGAAACGCCGACCGACTGGAAGGCGATGGGCATCGTCGTTATCGGGCTGGTGGCAAACCTGGTGCTGATCCAGCCGCTCGGCTTTACCGCCGCCTCGGTCATTATGTTCGTTCTGGTCTGCTACGGCTTCGGCAGCAAGCGCACACTGCGTGACGCAGTGCTCGGCCTGATCCTGGCGCTGGCCGCCTATTTCGGCTTCGCCAGGGCGCTTGGCGTCAACATCGGTGCCGGTTTCATCGAGAACCAGCTGAACACGGTCATCGATGCGTTCATCACCGTGTTGAGGGGCTGACGCCATGGAAACGCTCGGACATCTCGCACATGGCTTCTCGGTCGCCTTCACCCCGGTCAACCTTCTGTGGTGCCTGCTTGGCACCACGCTTGGCACCGCCATCGGCGTGCTGCCCGGTCTTGGGCCGGCGCTGACCATCGCGCTGCTTTTGCCGATCACCTATCAGGTGGCGCCGGAGGCATCCTTCATCCTGTTCGCCGGCATCTACTACGGCGCCATGTATGGCGGTTCGACGACGTCGATCCTGCTCAACACGCCCGGCGAAAGCGCCACCATCGTCACTGCGTTGGAAGGCAACAGGATGGCGCGTTCCGGCCGTGGCGGTGCGGCGCTCGCCACGTCGGCGATCGGCTCGTTCGTCGCTGGCACGATCGGCACGATGGGCGTTGCCTTCCTGGCGCCGGTGGTGGTCAAATTCGCGCTGGCCTTCGGTCCGGCCGAATATTTCTCGCTGATGGTGCTGGCCTTCATCACCGTTTCGGCGGTGCTCGGCTCGTCGTCGGTGCGCGGCCTGACCAGCCTGTTCGCCGGCTTCGTCATCGGCATGATCGGCGTCGACCTGCAGACCGGCCAGCCGCGCTTCACCTTCGGCACGAACGAACTGCTCGATGGCGTCGATGTCATCATCGCCGCCGTTGGCCTATTTGCCGTCGGCGAGACACTCTACATGGCCTCGCGCCGCTATGCCGGCAAGGACGAGATCGTGCCGCTGAAGGGCTCGCTCTACATGACGGCAGCCGAATGGGGGCGTTCGTGGAAACCCTGGCTGCGCGGCGCTGCGATCGGCTTCCCGATCGGCGCCATGCCGGCCGGCGGCGCCGAGATCCCGACATTCCTGTCCTACGCTATCGAAAAGAAGCTGTCGAAGCACAAGGAGGAGTTCGGCACGGTCGGCGCCATCGAAGGCGTTGCCGGCCCCGAGGCCGCCAACAATGCCTCGGCAGCCGGCGTGCTGGTGCCGATGCTGACGCTCGGCCTGCCAACGTCGGCGACGGCGGCGATCATGCTGTCGGCCTTCCAGAGCTACGGCATCAATCCCGGACCGCTGCTTCTCACGACCCAGGGCGATCTCGTCTGGGGGCTGATCGCCAGCCTGTTCATCGCCAACGTCATCCTGGTCATCCTCAACCTGCCGCTGATCGGCCTGTGGGTGCGGTTGCTGAAAATCCCGGCGCCGCAGCTTTATGCCGGCATCCTGGTGTTCGCGACGGTCGGCACCTATGGTATTTCGCAGTCGCCCATCGACCTCGTCATCCTCTATCTGCTGGGAGCGGCCGGTTTCCTGATGCGGCGGTTCGATTTCCCGACCGCGCCTGTCATTATCGGTATGATCCTTGGGCCGCTCGCCGAAACCCAGTTCCGCCGGGCGATGACCATCTCGAATGGCGACTGGTCGGTGTTCTACACCCACAAGCTGTCGCTGACGCTGCTGACGCTCGCCTTCATCGGCCTCGCCGGCCCGCATATTTGGGCCTTCATCGAGCATCGGCGTCGGCGCGGACCGGAGCATGTGCCCGGCGATGCCTGATCGATCCATGGTGCCATGACAGAACTGCTTTCCGGTATCCGCGTCCTCGACCTGACCAATGTGCTGGCCGGTCCCTACTGCGCCTATCAGCTGGCGCTGCTCGGCGCCGACGTGATCAAGGTCGAGGCGCCGCAAGGCGGCGACCTGGCCCGCCAGCTCGGCGGCTCGCCAAAGCTGAACAGCGCCGGCATGGGCGCATCGTTCCTGGCGCAGAACGCCGGCAAACGGTCGGTTGTGCTCGACCTCAAGAAGCAAGCCGATCGCGAGCGCTTTTTCGATCTGGTGGCCAGCGCCGACGCACTGGTGGAGAATTTCCGCCCCGGTGTGATGGATCGGCTGGGGCTTGGCTACGAGGCGCTGAAGACGGTCCGTCCGGGCCTCGTCTACTGCGCGATAACGGGTTTCGGCCAGACCGGGCCGATGCGCGACAATCCCGCCTATGACCAGATCATCCAGGGCCTGTCGGGGATCATGAGCATCACCGGCACACCGGAAACGGCGCCGCTGCGGGTCGGTTATCCCGTCGCCGACACGCTTGGCGGACTGGTCGGCGCGTTCGCCATTACCTCGGCGCTGGTGCGGCAGAAGACGAGCGGCGAGGGTGCCTTTCTCGACGTCTCGATGCTCGAATGCACACTTTCCGCGCTTGGCTGGCCGGTTTCCAACTATCTGACCGCAGGCATCGACCCCAAGCCGATGGGCAATGAGAACATGACGGCGGCACCCTCCGGTGCGTTTCGCACCGGCGACGGGCTCATCAATATCGCCGCCAACAAGCAGGAACAGTTCGTGACGCTGTGCCGGCTGATCGGCCGGCCGGAACTGGCCTTGGATGCCCGCTTTGCCGAGCGCGAGACGCGCAAGCGCAACCGTGCGGCGCTTAAAGTCGAGATCGAGCACGCCCTGGCGGGCGCGCCGGCTGCGGCCTGGGAAGAGATGCTCAATCGCGCCGGCGTGCCTGCCGGCAGGGTGCTGACGATCCCGCAAGTGCTGGCCGAGCCGCAAGTCCTCGAACGCCAGGTGACCGCGAATTTCGACGATGTGGCTGGCATGGACAAGCCGCTGACCGTTCTGCGCGGCGGCTTCATGGTCGATGGCGAGGCGCCCTTGCCGACAAAGCCGCCGCCGGCGCTCGGCGAACATATGGGCGAGGTGTTCGCCGACCTGCCACCGCGCGCCAAGACAAAGGCAAGCGCATGAGCGGCACGGAGAAGAAGACAGGCCGTGAGCGCGGCGAGGAATGGTGGCAGACCGACATCATCGAGATGCGGCCTGGTGTCATCCGGCTGCGCGGCTACGAGATCCAGGATCTGATCGGCCGCGTCAGCTTCCCGGCTGTCATCTGGCTGATGCTGCGCGGCGAACTGCCCAGCGAGGACCAGGCAGAGTTGCTCGGCATTGGCTTGGCTGCCGCCGTCGACCACGGACCGCAGGCGCCATCGATCGCCATCGCGCGCATGGCTGCAACCTGCGGCGTCGGTATCAACAGCGCCATGGCCTCGGCCATCAACGTTCTCGGCGACGTGCACGGTGGCGCCGGCGAGCAGGCGCTTTCCTTCTATGGTGACATTGCTGGGGCGATCGATGCCGGGATGACGCTGAATGAAGCAGTCTCCGCGCGGCTCGACCGGTTCTTCGCCGAGGAGAAGGGCTATGTGCCGGGGCTCGGACATCGCTTCCATCCCGTCGACCCGCGCGCGCCGCGCTTGCTGGAACTGACCCGCGAATTTGCCGCACGCGGTGCCGTCAATGGACGTTTCGCCGATATTGCAGAAGCGATCGAGGCGGACGTCGCGCGGCGCAAGGGGAAAAAGATACCGCTCAACATCGATGGCGCCACCGCCGTCATCTATGGCGAACTCGGCTTTCCACCGCCGCTGACGCGCGGGCTTTTCGTGCTGTCGCGTTCGGTCGGCATCCTGGCGCATGCCTGGGAGCAGTCGCAGCAGGCCGAGCGAAACAAAGGGCCGCTGCCGCGCGAGTGGCTGTGGGCCTATACCGGCACGCCGGTGCGGCCGTTTCCCGAAAGCGATGAGCCTGGCGAGTGAGGCTTTACGCCTGGTCCACCTGCATAGGCTGAGGAAGCTTCAGCGTTTTCACCAACGTTGAAAGATCCGGCTCGTCGATGAGCATGGCCGCGTCGGCCGGCGCCAGCCAGGCCCGCTGGCGTCGTTTGGCTTCCTGCCAATCGGCCAGTTCCTCCGTTACCTCGAGCAGATAGACGATGACGTCGACGCGGACAAAGCGATTGGCCAGCCGCTTCCAGTAGGAATAGGTGCCTGCCGGCTGCTTCAGCGTCTTGCCGAGTACGCCGGCTTCCTCCTGCGCCTCGATGGTGGCCGCCTTGCGCCCGCTCTTGCCCTTCATCGGCCAGCCCTTGGGTACGATGAAGCGCCTGGTGGTGCGCGACGTAACCAGCATGACCTCGATGTCGCCGCGCGCGATCAGCCGAAAGGGAACAGCCGCCACCTGGCGGATTCTTTCGCCCTTTTTTGCCTTGCGTACGGCTTTCTTCTTGGTGGCTGCCATTCGTCAATCCAGTCGATGCAATGCCGCATAGCGCGACAAGGCGTCGTTGCAAAACCAAAACTTTCGCATGTGCCGCCAAAACTTTCGCATATGCCGAAAGACACTCGAAATACCTAAGTCGGCTAAATAAATGAAAAAGGCCTTGTTGTCAGCGGCAATTGCTCACGGCGGTGGTGCCGATTATCTGGGTCTGGCAGCTTGGCTTGAGCTGCTGCACGACCGGGGGCGGTTGCTGAACGATCTGGCGGTCCTGGGCGCGGTACTGCCGCTGTTGCTGCTGATATTGCTGCCGCTGTATCCTGTTTTGCAGGATTTGCAGGTCGTTCTGCCGGATCAGCGCATTGTTGCCGGTAGCGGAATTGAGCGCTTGTGCGGAAGCCGGCAGGCAAACGCCCGCCAGCACTGCCGTGGCCAGCATTGCCACTGTGAAGATCGTTGATGGCCGAAGTGCCGACATTCGCTCATTCCCGCGCAAAAAACTCTGCCCACTGATATAGGACGTTTGCGCGGCGATGCCATGGCCAGCGGGTCGAGCGACCAAATCTGCTTGTCACCCCCGAAGGTCGCTTCGCGGCGGCGGAGAATCTGCCTGGCAACCCCGCATTGCACTTGACGGAGGCCGTCGATTCGCCGCTCTATCGGGTCGGCGCCGGCCTTGAGCTGAATGGCGTCAATGGCGTCGGCATGTCCGTCAGGTATAATGGCGCCTTCGGCGAAACGGTTAAACAGAACGCGATCAGCGCGTCTCTCAAGGTCAGTTTCTAGCTGGCCCGAGGCGGAGCCGGGCGGGAGGGATCTTGATGAGGAAGTACGCGCATTTCGTGGCGATGCTGGGTGTTGCCTGCACCGTCGGCGTGGCGGCCGTGGCGGCACAAACCAAGAGCGACAGGGCGGTCGCGGCACCCGCTGCCGCGGATGCGCCGCAGTTGCCCGGCGGCGCGTCGGCACTGTCTGAAACCCACGGCGACTGGACGGTCAATTGCCAGATATCGGGCACGGCCAAGACCTGCAGCCTGTCGCATCAGCAATTCAACAAGCAAAGCAATCAGCGGCTGCTGGCGATAGAGCTGTCGAGCAAGACCGGCGAGGATGCCACGGGCACGCTTGCGTTGCCGTTCGGCCTGGCGCTGGCCAAGGGGGTCAGCCTGACCATCGACGATCAGAAGCTGGACGGCAGCCTGGCGTTCAACACCTGCCAGGTCGTCGGCTGTCTGGTGCCGGTGGTGTTCGATGCGACTGTCACGCCACTGCTGAAATCAGGCACCACACTGAAGATCGACGCTTTCGCGGCAGACACCGGACAAGCGGTGAGCTTTTCCATTCCGCTCAACGGCTTCGCCGGCGCGCTTGCCCGGACCGCCGAGCTTTTGACCAATTGATGTAGAGCCGCAGGACTTAAAGCGCGCCGCCTGAATGCCGTCTCGCGGCAGGGCGGTGCGTCACTGCAGCAGAACGTCTTTCAGCTCAAACGACGATCGTTTTAAGCCTTTCGGCGATCAGGGCGGCGAGCCGCGCCGCCACATCATCCTTGCTCATCTCCGGCCATTCCTCGACGCCAGCCTTTGACACGATCCGCACCCGGTTGCGATCGCCGCCCATCACGCCCGAAGAACCGACGCCGCTTCCCTGCGACACGTCGTTGGCGACGATGAGATCGGCGCCTTTTTTCTTGAGTTTGGCCTCGGCGTTGCGCAGGAGATCCTGCGTCTCGGCGGCGAAGCCGATAACCAGGCCGGGTCGCTGGCTGTGATGGCCGACGCCGGCGAGAATGTCGGGATTCTCGACCATGCGCAGCACCGGCGGCCCTTCGCCGGCGACCTTCTTGATCTTCTCACCGGCTGAATTCTCGGTTCGCCAGTCGGCCACGGCGGCGACGAACACCGCCGCGTCTGCGGGCAGGAGCTGTTCCACCGCGTCCCGCATCTCTTGCGCACGTTCGACATGGATGGTCTTCACGCCAGCCGGATCGGCAATGCCGACAGGGCCGGAGACGAGGTGCACATCGGCGCCGAGCCTGGCCAGCGCTGCCGCTATGGCATGGCCCTGCTTGCCGGACGAACGGTTGGCGATGTAGCGCACCGGGTCGATCGGCTCATGCGTCGGGCCGGAGGTGACGATGATCTTGCGCCCCGACAGCGACTTCGGGCCGACGTCGAGCAGTGCCTCGATGGCGGCGACGATCTCCAGCGGCTCGGCCATGCGGCCTTCGCCGGCTTCATTGCTTTCGGCCATCTCACCCCTGGCCGGACCGACGAAGGTGACGCGGTCCTTCTGCAGCGTCGCGCGATTGCGGCGGGTGGCCGGATGCGCCCACATTCTGGTGTTCATGGCCGGCGCCATCAACACCGGCTTGTCCGTGGCGATGAGCACCGTGGAGGCCAGATCGTTGGCGTGGCCGTTTGCGAGCTTGGCCATCAGGTCGGCGGTGGCGGGCGCCACCACCAGCAGATCGGCCTCGCGCGACAGCCTGATGTGGCCGACATCGTGCTCGTCCTGGCGGTCGAACAGTTCGGTAAAGACATGGTCGGCGGAGAGCGCGCCGGCCGACAGCGTGGTGATGAATTCCTGTGCCGCCGATGTCATGATCACCCGCACCGCCGCACCACGCTCGCGCAGCCGGCGGATCAGATCGAGCGCCTTGTAGGCGGCGATGCCGCCGCCAATGATGAGCAGGATGCGCTTGCCGGAGAGGCTCATGCCTGAGACCAGTTCCTGTCCAGTGTCATGCCGGCTTCAGCGCCGGTTCGATATCGGTATGGATGAAATCATTACCCTTGAAAAGCAGCGGCAGGTTTCGCGTCTTGGCCAAGGCGTAAGCGAAACAGTCGCCCATGTTGAGATCAGCACGATGATGAGATCCACGGCCATAGAGAGAGTAGGCAAGCCGTGCGACTTCAAGCTGCGCTAAATCAAAAGGAACTACCGTCAACTCGAGAAGATCGATTAGCAGTTTGAGTTCGTTGACGTTAACGCCATCACTCGACCGGCTCGCGACACAATGCGCCTCCAGCAGCGTCGCTGCGCTTACCAGTGCAACAGATGAGGTACCGAAAACGTCGACGAATGCAGCGGCATCCGGCTCCGCGCCAAGGATTGCGATCAACGCCGAGGTATCGACCGCGACTGTCACAGAAGTCCCTCGTCCCACATATGGTCAGTAATCGCTTTGAGATCAAAAGGGCGTTCCAGCTTCCGCCCGAGCGCCAAGATTTCGTCACGGGAAGCCTTCAGTCGCCACGCCCCATTCTCAAGCCTGGTTTTTGGGATTGCCGCCTCACGCAAGGCATCCCGCACTTCCTGCTCCATCGAAACGCCGCGCGCGGCGGCGCGCTCGCGGAGCACCTGCTTCACGTTGTCGTCAAGGTTGCGGACTGTTATCGTGCTCATGGTCTTGCTCCATGCCGCTTAATATAGGCAACAAGCAGCGTGCATGCAATGACAGCATTGCTGTCATTGCATGCACTCAGATGATCTTCCAGGCGATATAGACGAGCGTCAGCGCGATGACCCACAGTGCCCAGCGGCCGGAGCGGCTGTAGCGCGCCTCGGCCTTGCCAATGGCGTGGGCGGTGGTTTCGTCGAAGCGCAGGCCGTGCTCGGCCATCAGGTCGATCTCGCGCGACAGCCGGTCGGTGCGCGCCGCAAGCTCGGGAATCTGGCGGGCCAGCGTGAGCAGCGCCCTGGCGCCGTCACGCGCATCGATCATCATGCCACGCGGCCCAAGATTGCCTGATATCCAGTCGCCGACCACCGGCTCGGCCGTCTTCCACATGTTGAAGGCCGGGTCGAGCGTGCGCGCCACGCCCTCGACCACCACCATGGTCTTCTGCAACAGGATCAATTCGGGCCGCGTCGCCATGTCGAAGAGTTCGGTGACCTCGAACAGCAGCGTCAGAAGCTTGGCCATCGAGATGGTCTCGGCCGGCTGGCCATGGATCGGCTCGCCGATGGCCCGGATCGCCTGCGCGAAGGCTGCAACATTGTGCTGGCGCGGCACATAGCCGGCCTCGAAATGGACCTCGGCGACACGCAGATAGTCGCGCGTGATGAAGCCATAGAGAATTTCGGCGAGGAAGCGGCGCTCCTTCTTGCCGAGCCTGCCGGCAATGCCGAGATCGACGGCAACGATGGTGCCGTTTGCCTCGACGAACAAATTGCCCGGATGCATGTCGGCATGGAAGAACCCGTCGCGCAGCGTGTGGCGCAGGAACGACTGGATGAGGTTTGCTGCGATCGCCTTCAGTTCATGGCCGGCGGCCTCCAGGCCGGCAATGTCGTTCATCTTGACACCGTCGACCCATTCCATGGTCAAGACGTCGCGGCCGGTGCGCTCCCAGTCGACGGACGGCACGCGAAAGCCGGGGTCGTCCCTGGTGCTTTCGCCGAGCTCCGAGAGAGCCGCCGCCTCGAGGCGAAGATCCATCTCGATCTTGGTGGTCTGTGCCAGCGTCTGGGTGACCTCGACCGGCCGCAGCCGGCGTGACGAGGGGATGTATTTCTCCTGCAGGCGAGCGGCGAGGAAATAGCTTTCGAGATCCTGGAAAAAACGGCGGCGCACGCCTGGCCGGATCACCTTGACCGCCACCTTGGTGGCAATGCCGTCATGGAGAGCGTCGGCGGCATGGACCTGGGCGATGGAGGCGGCGGCGACCGGGTCGCCGAATTGCGTATAGAGGGCGCCGATCTTGCGCCCGAGCGAAGCCTCGACCGCCGCGATGGCCTCGGCCCGGGGGAAGGTGTGCATCTTGTCCTGCAACGTGGCGAGATCGAGCGCCATGTCGTTGCCGACGACGTCGGGCCGCGTCGCCAGGAACTGGCCGAGCTTTACATAAGATGGACCGAGCCGGACGACCGCCTTGGCCAGCCGGTCGCTGCGCTCATAGGCCAGCGCGCGGCGGCGGGTGAGCAGCCGCGCCATCCGCCATCCGAACTTCGGCAGGCCGGACAGTTCCTCACCCGGCAGAGCGGCGACGACACCCTCGCGGACCAGCACCCAGCCGGCCCTTACGAGCCGGAATCCTGCACTGACATTGCTCATGGCAGCGCCAATCCTGCCGGCTCTTTGAACCGGCATAGCACGCGTCGATTATGAGAAATGCGGTCCGGCCTCAAAGCTTCCAGCCCGAATGAAGTGCTGCAATACCGCCGGAATAGTTGCGGAAGGAAACGCGGTCGAAGCCGGCGCGGGAAATCATCGTCGCGAAATTCTGCTGATTGGGAAACCTGGCGATCGATTCGACCAGATAGGAATAGGGCTCGCCGTCGCCAGTGACCATCTTGCCGATCTTGGGGATGGCGTTGAACGACCAGGCTTCATAGGCCTTGTCGAGCAGCGGCATCTCGACCTCGGAAAATTCCAGGCACAGGAAGCGCCCGCCGGGCTTCAGCACGCGAAACGCTTCGCCCAAGGCCGCCTCTATGCGCGGTACGTTGCGGATGCCGAAAGCGATAGTGTAGGCATCGAATGTGGCATCAGGGAAGGGCAGTTCCTCGGCATTGGCCCCGACGAAATCGGTGTTGCCGGACAGGCCTTTCTTTCCGGCCCGGTCGCGGCCGACAGCCAGCATCGAGCCATTGATGTCGAGCACGGTGGCATGGGCATTGCCGTGGCTGGCATCGACGATGCGGAAGGCGATGTCGCCGGTGCCGCCGGCAACGTCCAGCACGCGCCAACCAATCCTTTTGGGAGGATTGAGCCAGGTGACCATGGCGTCCTTCCACAGCCGGTGCAGGCCGGCCGACATCAGATCGTTCATCAGGTCGTAGCGGTTGGCGACCTTGTGGAAAACATCGTTGACCAGGGACTGCTTGTCGCCAGCCCCTACACGCTTGAAACCATAGGAGGTTTCCATGCCGCCCGCGGCCGTGGTTCTCTCAACTGACATTTTTTTGATCCGTCATAAAACCGGCGGGACCATAGCCGATCGATGGTGCGGGCGCTATTGTTTAAGGCGCGGTGTTCAGCCGCGCTTCCAGGTGGCGGGTTTTCGAGACCTGGACGGACCGACGGGATGATTGAATGCCTTTGAAAGCGGAACTGCACTGCCACATCGAAGGGGCAGCGGCGCCCGAACTCGTCGTCCGCCAGGCGCAGAAATACGGCAAGGACACCTCGCCCTATATCCAGAACGGTTCCTTCGTCTGGCACGATTTCACCTCCTTCCTGGCGGCTTATGATTTTTCCGCCGATCTGTTCCGGACCGAGGAGGACTATGCGCGGCTGGCCGACCACTATCTGACCAGTCTCGCTCGCGATGGCGCCATCTATTCCGAAGTGTTCACCTCGCCGGACCACGCGAAAAAGGCCGGGCTGTCGCCGAAAGCCTATACCGATGCGCTCGGCGAAGGCATGGCCCGCGCCAAGGCCAAGACCGGCATCGAGGGCCGCATGATCGTTACCGGCGTGCGCCATGTCGGCGTCGAGTCGATCGAGCAGGCGGCGCGCTTCGCGGCGCGCTGCGGGCATCCGCTGGTCACCGGTTTCGGCGTTGCCGGCGATGAGCGCATCGGCGATATGGAGGACTATGTCAGGGCTTTCGAGATCGCCCGCGAAGCCGGGCTCGGCATCACCATCCATGCCGGCGAACTGACGGGCTGGGAGACCGTCCAGGCGGCGCTCGATCATATCCGTCCGTCCCGCATCGGCCATGGCGTGCGCGCCATCGAGAACCCGGACCTCGTCCGGCGCATCGCCGACGAGGGCGTCGTGCTGGAATGCTGCCCCGGCTCCAACATCGCGCTCAAGGTGTTCGACAGTTTTGCCGACCATCCGTTTCCGTCCCTGCAGGCGGCAGGCTGCAAGGTGACGCTCAATTCCGATGATCCGCCGTATTTCTGGACCTCGCTGAAGCGCGAATACGACATTGCCGCCGAGCATTTCTCGATGAACGAAAAGGCGCTGGCCGCCGTTACCCGCACCGCCATCGAGGCCGCTTTCGTCGACAAAAAGACCAAGACCGCGCTTCTTGCCCGGTTGAACAGCGCGGCACGCTGATTTCTGCCGACAAAGCTGTGGTCGGTGCGGGCCAAGCGGTTCCTTGGCCGGCGCATTGTCGCTAGGGTTCGCCCAGGCAGCTTGAAGCGCGGCGCGTCCGAAAGGACTATGCGCGCACTTTCGGGCGCAGGCATCAGGAGAACACCATGAAGGGCGTCACCGTCGTCGACCACCCGCTTGTCCAGCACAAGCTGACCATCATGCGCAAGAAGGAAACCTCGACGGCCGGCTTTCGCCGGCTGCTGCGCGAAATCTCGCTGCTGCTCGGCTACGAGGTCACCCGCAACCTCGAACTGACGACGACGACCATCGAGACGCCGATGGAAACCATGGAAGCGCCGACGCTTGAGGGCAAGAAGCTGGTCTTCGCCTCGGTGCTGCGCGCCGGCAACGGCTTGCTGGAAGGCCTGCTCGACCTGGTTCCGGCGGCCCGCGTCGCCCATGTCGGTCTCTACCGCGATCACGAAACGCTGGAAGCGGTCGAATATTTCTTCAAGGCGCCGAGCGACCTCGCCGACCGGCTGGTGATCGTCGTCGATCCGATGCTGGCGACCGCCAATTCGGCGATCGCGGCGATCGACAAGCTGAAAGAGCGTGGCGCCACCAACATCCGTTTCCTTTGCCTGCTGGCGGCGCCCGAAGGCATCGAGCGCTTCATCAAGGCGCATCCGGACGTTCCCGTCTTCACCGCTTCGATCGACCGCCAGCTCAACGAGAAGGGCTACATCATGCCCGGCCTTGGCGACGCCGGCGACCGCATGTACGGGACCAAGTAATATCAGGCGAAGTCGCCTGGTCCGATTTACCAAATGTTTACGCAAAGGCGCGGTTTTGGCGCGCGTTAAAGCGGCAAACACCATCCGGGTCTAACGATCGGCTGTCACTACGGCGCCGCGCGTCCATTTCGGACGCGCAAAGGGCGCTGTAGCACTTTGATTTTGCGCATGAGCCTTTCCGAAAATCGATCCCGATTTTCGGGGTCATGCGGCGAGGCCGATCCATGCTGCGCAAACTTCTCATCCTTGCCGTTTTCGCCGGTTCATCGGCATCGATACCGATTGTGTATCAGTCCAATCCGCAACTCGTCGAAAACCTGCTGAGGTCGGCGGTGCCGGGCAAACAAGCGGTCGAAGCCCAACCAGACGTCAATCTGGCATCGATGCCCAACAAGCCCGCGGCACCGCTGCCGATGGGCCGCAAGGTGGTCGTCGCGGCTGACGAGCGCGGACATTTCTCATCGGCTTTCAAGTTCAACGGACGTCAGATCGACGGCATGATCGACACCGGCGCGACATTGGTCGCCATCAACATTTCGACGGCGCGCAGGATCGGCTTGTCGCTGAACGCTTCGGACTTCAGCCACGAGGTCAACACCGCCAACGGCACCATCAAGGCGGCCGTGGCCATGATCGACCGCCTGCAGATCGGCAACGTCACGGTCAATGACGTCCAGACCATCGTGCTCGACGACAGGGCGCTGCGCACCAATCTGATCGGCATGAGCTTCCTCAACCGGCTCGACAAATACCAGGTCGAGAACGGCACGCTGCTGCTCGTCCAGTAAGGCTGTTCGTTTCCGCAATTCCCAAGGGAAAGCGCTATGCGCTTTTCCCGGGAAAACCGTTTCACACTTTTCCTGGAATTGCTTTAGCCGCGCGGCAGAATCCGCCGGATGACCGACTTGTCGGTGGGCGGCTTCGAGGCGCCGACCGTATAGGCCGAAAGCACGGTTGCCGCGGCGGCCTCAGCATCGGCCGATGAGCGGGCATGGACCAGCGCCAGCGGCTCGCCGATCCCAACCTCCGCACCGACCGGCAACAGCCTGGTGATGCCGACCGCGGGGTCGATCTTGTCGTCCGGCCGCGTGCGTCCACCTCCCAGGCCGACCACGGCGAGCCCGATATCGCGGGTGGCGATGCCGGTGACGAAGCCGTTTGCGGTTGCCTTGACGGCCAATTCGATCGCCGCCGCCGGCAGATACTTTTCCGGTTTCTCGATGAAATCGGCGGGGCCGCCAAGCGCGGCCACCATGCGTGCGAAAGTGGCGGCGGCGCGGCCGCTGGCGAGCGTTTCGGTGGCGCGCCGCATGCCATCCTGGTTGGACGACACCAGCCCGGCCGACTGCAGCATTTCGGCAGCCAGCGCCAGCGTCACATCCTCAAGCCTCCGGTCGCGAAACCGACCGGTGAGGAAATCAACGGCGTTGCGCACCTCGACGGCGTTGCCGGCGACCGACGCCAGCGGCTCGTTCATGCCGGTGATCAACGCCGAAGCCTTCAGTCCGGCGCCGTTGGCGATCTCAACCAGGCTGTTGGCGAGTGCGGTGGCGTCGCGCGATTTTTCCATGAAGGCGCCGTTGCCGACCTTGACGTCGAGCACCAGCGATTGCAGCCCGGCCGCCAGCTTCTTCGACAGGATCGAAGCGGTGATCAGCGGCACCGATTCGACCGTGCCGGAGACGTCGCGGATCGCATAGAGCCGTCGATCGGCGGGCGCGAGGTCGGCGGTCTGGCCGATGATGGCACAGCCTGTTTCGAGCACCGCCTTGCGAAACAGCGCGACGTCGGGCTGGCTGATGTAGCCGGGGATGGCATCCATCTTGTCCAGCGTGCCGCCGGTGTGGCCAAGGCCACGGCCCGAGATCATCGGCACATAGGCGCCGCAGGCGGCGACGATCGGCGCCAGCATCAGCGAGACATTGTCGCCAACGCCGCCGGTCGAATGCTTGTCGGTGACCGGGCCGGGCAGGTCCGACCAGTCGAGCACGTCGCCGGAATCGCGCATCGCCAGCGTGAGCGCCACGGCCTCGTCGCGGCTCATGCCGTTGAAGAACACCGCCATGGCGAAGGCGCCAGCCTGGCCATCGGTAACGGCGCCTGACGTCACGCCCTCGACGAAGCCGGCGATCTCCTCTTCCGACAGCCTGAGGCCATCGCGCTTGCGGCGGATGATTTCCTGGGGAAGCATCAGATCTCCAGCAGTCCGTCGCGAAACACGCGCTGCAGGATCGTCGCCAGCCGCGCGCCGCCTACCGGTGCCATGTCCTTGGTCTCCTGGTGCGAAAGCTCGGCCCCGGTCATGCCGGCCGCCAAATTGGTGATGACCGAACAGGCGGCGACGCGCAGTCCGAGGAAGCGGGCGAGAATGACCTCCGGTACGGTCGACATGCCGACTGCATTGGCGCCCATGATGCGCGCCATGCGGATCTCGGCCGGCGTTTCGAAGCATGGGCCGGAGAACCACATATAGACGCCCTTGTGCAGGGTGGTGCCGGTCGCATTTGCCGCCCGTTCGATGGCCTGGCGGATGCCGGCATCATAGGCTTCAGTCAGGCCGACGAAACGCCGGTCGCTTGGTTCGCCGATCAGCGGATTGGTGCCCGAGAAATTGATGTGGTCCGATATCAGCATCACCGAGCCCGGCGGCATGTCCGGATCGACCGAGCCGGCGGCATTGGTGAGGATCAGCTTCGTGATGCCGATGCCGGCAAGCACTTCCAGCACCGGCCGCATCGCCGCGGCAACGCCGTGCTCGTAGTAATGGGCGCGGCCCGAAAGCATCAGCACCGGCACGCCGGCAAACAGCCCTGCCACCACTTCGCCGGCGTGCCCGGTGACACCGCTTCTGGGAAAACCGGGCAGGTCGGCATAGGAGATGCGGATCGGGTCCTCGATCTGGTCGACCAGACCGCCGAGGCCCGAACCGAGCACCAGTGCCGTGGCCGGCGCCAGGCCGTCCAGCCTTTCGACGAGATGATCCAGGGCTTTTTCCGTCATCGCTGCCAGCTGTTCATTTGAGCCCGTTGTTCATTTCAAAATATCGCCACGGAAGCCGTAAGGCAGCATGTCGCCCATGGTCACGGTCTCGGCCACACCTGCATTGTCGCAGAGATAGAGCTTTGTTTCCGGCCGGCAGAATTCGGCCAGCCGCTGCCGGCAGCCGCCGCAAGGCGAGCATTTCGCCATGCGTTCGGCGATGACGGCGATTTCGACGATCTTGCCGCCGCCGCCCATAATGTAGTGGCCGAGCGCCGTGGTCTCGGCGCACCAGCCTTCCGGATAAGAGGCGACTTCGATGTTGGCGCCGGTAAAGACGCGCCCGTCTTCGGTTCGCAAGGCAGCGCCGACCGGAAACTTCGAATAGGGCGCGTAGGCCCTGGCCATGGCGGCCTTGGCGGCCTCGAACAGATCATGCGACATTCAGGTGTTCTCTCCGATGATCGTGTTCAAAACCCGGCGCAAAGCCGACCTGCCGCTCAACGTTCCTTGACATAAGGCACGCCGCCGGCGCGTGGCGGGATTGCCTTGCCGATGAAGCCGGCGAGCAGGATGACGGTGAGGATGTAGGGCAGCGCCTGCATGAACTGCGCCGGCACCTTGCCGATGATGGGCAGCGGTGATCCCTGCAGGCGGATCGACGCCGCGTCCAGGAAGCCGAACAGAAGGCAGGCGAACATGGCGTTGACCGGCTTCCACTTGGCGAAGATCAGGGCTGCCAGCGCGATATAGCCCTTGCCGGCGGTCATGTCCTTCACGAAGCCGCCATTTTGCACCATCGACAGGTAGGCGCCGGCAATGCCGGTGAGGATGCCGGTGCAGATCAGCGCCCTGTAGCGAAGCCAGGCGACCGATATGCCGGCAGTATCGACGGCGGCCGGGTTCTCGCCTACGGCGCGCAGCCTGAGGCCAAAACGGGTGCGAAACAGCACCCACCAGGTGAACGGCACCATCAGGAAGGCAAGATAGACCAGGATCGAGTGGCCTGACAGGAGCTCGGCATAGATCGGTCCGATGATCGGCACGTCGCGGATGGCCGCGGCACCCGGCAAGGTGATGGCCTCGAAGCGCTCGCCCGGTTGCAGCGCCGGCGTGCGTCCACCCTGCTGGAACCAGGCCTGGCCCAGGATGATGGTCGAACCGGCGGCGATGAAATTGATCGCCACGCCGGAGACGATCTGGTTGCCGCGATGGGTGATCGAGGCAAAGCCGTGGATCATGGCGAAGGCGACCGAGATCAGGATGGCCATGCCGAGGCCGAGAAAGGCCGAATGGAACACGGAAGCGGCCGCCGCGCCGGCGAAGGCGCCGACCAGCATCTTGCCTTCGAGGCCGATGTCGAAGATGCCGGCGCGTTCCGAATAGAGGCCGGCGAGGCAGGCAAGCAGCAGCGGCACCGAGAGGCGGATGGTGGAGTCCAATGTCTGGATGATCGCGTTGAACACATCCATCTCAGGCACCTTTCCCCTTGACCGCTTCCATGCCCACCGATCGCGGACTGAACGAGGCGAACAGCGCCTGGATGTAGGGTCGGAACATGTGCTCGAGGGCACCGGCAAACAGGATCACCAAGCCTTGAATGATGACGATCATATCGCGGCTGATTGCCGGCATCTCGAAGGCGAGCTCGGCGCCGCCCTGGTAGAGCATGCCGAACAGGATCGCCGCCAGCACGATGCCGACAGGGTGCAGGCGGCCCATCAGCGCCACGGCGATGCCGACGAAGCCGGCGCCGGAAACGAAGTCGATGGCGACATTGTGCTGATCGCCCATCACCGGATTGAGCGCCATCATGCCGGCCAGCCCGCCCGAGATCATCATGGCGGTGATGATGATGCGGGTTTCGGAAATGCCGGCATAGCGTGCCGCTTTCGGGCTGTGACCGTAGGTGCGCATTTCATAGCCGAGCTTGGTGCGCCAGATCAGCAGCCAGACCAGGAAGGCCATGACCAGCGCCAGGAGGAAGGTGACGTTGAGCGGCGCCGAACGGATCTTGGCGCCGAACAGCTCGATGATCCAGTTGAGCTTGGGCAATTCCGCGCCGGCGAGGAAGTTACGCGTCTGCGGCGCTTGCGAGGCGGCTGGCTTCAACGGGCCGACCAGCACGTAAACCATGATCGAGGCGGCGATGAAGTTGAACATGATGGTGGTGATGACGATGTGCGAACCACGCTTGGCCTGCAGATAGGCCGGGATGAGCGCCCACAATGCGCCGACCGTCGCCGCAGCAATGATCGCCAGCGGGAAGGTCAGCCACCATGGCAGTGTGCTGTCGAAGCTCAGGCAGACGATGGCGATGCCGAGGCCGGCGATGTAGGCCTGCCCTTCAGTGCCGATGTTGAACAGGCCGCAATGCGCGGCCACCGCCACCGAAAGCCCGGTGAAGATGAAGGTGGTGGCATAAAAGAGGGTGAAGGCGATGCCGGTGCCTTTGCCGAAGGCGCCTTCGACCAGGATGACGGCTGCGCGCAACGGATTCTCGCCGACCAGAAGCACGACGAAGCCGGCGACGACGAAGGCGACGAACAGATTGATCAGCGGGATCAGGCCATAGTCGGCCCAGGCCGGCAGTTTGGCGTAAGGCGCGCTCATTCGGCGGCCTCCTGGTGCTCGATGCCGGCCATCAGCAGGCCGAGCTCGCCCTCGGTCGCTTCGGGGCCGCGTTCGCCGACGATGCGGCCCGCAAACATCACCAGGATACGGTCGGACAGCGAACGGATCTCGTCAAGCTCGACCGACACCACCAGCACCGCCTTGCCCTGGTCGCGCATGGCGATCAGGCGCTTGTGGATGAATTCGATGGCGCCGACATCGACGCCGCGTGTCGGCTGGCCAACGATCAGAACACCAGGGTCCTGTTCCATCTCCCGCGCCAGCACGATCTTCTGCTGGTTGCCGCCGGAAAAATTGGCGGTCTTCAGCCGGCAGTCGGCCGGGCGGATGTCGTATTTGGCGATCTTGTCCCTGGCATCGTTGCGGATGGCATCGATGTTGAGGAACGGCCCCTTTAAATACCGGGGATCACCGTGATAGCCGAGGATCGAATTCTCGTTCTCCTCGAAGGCCAGCACCAGCCCGACGTGATGGCGGTCCTCCGGCACATGCGCCAGCCCGCGGTCGCGCAGTTCGCCGGGGTCGGCGGCGCCGGTCAGGTCGATCGGCTTGCCGTCGAGCATGACCGAGCCGGACACTGCGCGCCTGATGCCGGAAATCGCCTCGAGCAGTTCGGATTGTCCGTTGCCGGCGACACCGGCGATGCCCACGATCTCGCCGGCCCTGATATCGAAGGAGATGTCGTCGACCATGGTGACGCCGCGCGTATCCTTCACCGTCAGGTTCTTGACCGCGAGCTTGACGGCGCCGGCCTCGGCCTCGCCCTTCTCGACCCGCAAGAGCACGCGCCGCCCGACCATCAGCTCGGCCAGTTCCTCGACCGTGGTCTTCCTGGTCTCGCGCGTCGCCACCATCGTGCCCTGGCGCATCACCGACACGGTGTCGGTGATGGCCATGATCTCGCGCAATTTGTGGGTGATCAGCACCACCGTCTTGCCCTGGTCTTTCAACTGCCCGAGGATGCGGAACAGATGGTCGGCCTCGGCCGGTGTCAGCACGCCCGTAGGCTCGTCGAGGATCAGGATCTCGGCGCCGCGATAGAGTGCTTTCAGGATCTCCACCCGCTGCTGCAGGCCGACCGGCAGTTCCTCGATGATTGCATCCGGATCGACTTCCAGCCCGTATTCACGCTCCAGCCGCTCCAGTTCGGAGCGCGCCTTGGCGATGCTCTTCTTCAGCAGCGCATCGCTTTCGGCGCCGAGGATGACGTTCTCCAGCACCGTGAAATTGTCGACCAGCATAAAGTGCTGATGCACCATGCCGATGCCGAGCGCGATGGCGTCATTGGGGGTTTTGATCGAGGCCGGCTGGCCGCCAACGCGGATCTCGCCGCTGTCGGCCTGGTAGAAGCCGTAGAGGATCGACATCAGCGTCGACTTGCCAGCTCCGTTCTCGCCGACAATGCCGTGGATCGTGCCGCGACCGATCTCAAGATTGATGTCCCGGTTGGCGCGCACCGCACCAAAACTCTTGTTGATGCCGATCAACTCGATTGCGGCTTGCGCCATGCAGCCTGTCCCACTCTTATTTTTTTATCGCTTGGTCAAAACGCCTAGCATGACGCTCCGCCCGTGCCAATTGCCGGAGCCGGTTCACTCTCGACAAATCCCGGTGCGCTTGTCAATTTGCAACGTGGCCGGGGCCTTCACATTCGCTAGTATGACGGCGCCGGAATTCGCATTACGGCGCAAGACATCGCGGTCAACGACATCGCGATGAGACTGGGGAATTCACATGATCACGCCCGCTGACCGGCTGACGACGCTGGAAATACGCGCCGCCGAGCAGGAGAAGATCATCGAGGAACTGTCCGGCCAGATCGCCGAGCAGTGGAAAGTGATCGAGCGCATGCAGCGCAAGCTCGACGCGCTGACGGATCGCTTCCTGGCGCTGGAGGAGCAGACAGGAGATGAAGTGCCGGTAACCAAGCCGCCGCACTGGTGAGGAAAAAGGGAAGGTGCACGCCGTGGTCAGTGAAAACGATCGCATCGCGCGGGCCGGCGAATATGTGCTCGGTCTTATGAACGACAAAGACCGCGAACGGGCCGAACGTGACCTGGAGGTCGATCCCGCCTTCCGCGACGCGGTCGTGCGACTTGCCGAGCAGATGTATTTCTTCGACCGTTACGGAAAACGCGGCCTGCTGCCTGGCAGGCATTGGGAACTGGTTACCCAACGCCTAGCCGAGTTACCTCAGATGCGCAGCGTCGAGCTCGGCGGCAATGAGGTCAAACCGCGCACGGTGATCCGAAGCCTGTCCCGGCCACCATACGGCATTGGCGTGCACGCGCTTGGCGGCCGGCGCGGAGTTGTCGTTGCCGCCGGGCTGATGGTGGCGTTCGCGCTGGGCTGTGTCGTCGCGAAGCTGCTATAGGCGAGGCCGGCGCGACATCAGCGCCATCGTCTCGCCGTCCGAGCCGCTTATCTCAACGGTATTCCAGCCGAGGGCCGCGTAGAAATCACGCGCATCCCATGAGTAGAGATAGAGCGTCTCGACGCCGCGTGACGCCGCATGGGCTTCCGTTGCCTTGACCAGCGCGGTGGCGATGCCTCGGCGTCGATATCTTGCATCGACAACCAACCCGGCCAGCCATGGCGTCAGATCATGTGCGGGCTCCAGCTCGTGGCGGACCAGCAGGCATGTCCCGACCGGGGTGTCGCCGATCCGGGCCACGAATGCCGCCTCGAAGCCGTCACCGGCGATCAAGCCACGAAGCCCTGCCGCATCTTCCCCGAGGGTCCTTCCGGTTCCCTCGAAAAAGGCAGCCAGGCGCAGTTGGGCTACCGCTGCTACGTCGTGCTCGCCCATGGGTCCGATCTTCGGCTGCATCTGTATCCCCAAACGGTGTCCGGCACGGAGCGAACGTTTCGCTCGATCCGGTAAAGACAAAACCGCCGCGCTGGCGCCCGGCGGTTTGCAGATCATGGCTGTGTGTTCGTGCCGCTCAATAGGGGCAAGCGTTGTCAGCCGTATAATCGTGTACTTCGACCTTGCCGGCAATGATGTCGGCCTTGGCCTTTTCGACGGCCGCCTTCATCTCGTCCGTCACCAGCGCCTTGTTGTTGTCGTCCATGGCGTAGTCGACGCCGCCTTCCTTGAGGCCCAGATTCTCGACTCCGCCCTTGAAGGTGCCGTTCTTGCCGTCCATGAAGGCGGTGTAGACGGCGACGTCGACGCGCTTCAGCATCGAGGTCAGCACCTTGCCCGGCTGCAGGCCGTTCTGGTTGGAATCGACGCCGATGCCGAGCTTGCCGGCATCTGCCGCCGCCTGCAACACGCCGACGCCGGTGCCGCCTGCCGCGGCGTAGATCACGTCGGAGCCCTGGTCGATCTGCGTCTTGGCGATCTCGCCGCCCTTGGCCGGATCGTTCCAGGCAGCTGGCGTGTCGCCGGTCATGTTCTGGATGACATCAGTCGCACCAGCCGACTTGGCGCCGCCGACATAGCCGCATTCGAACTTGCGGATCAGCGGGATATCCATGCCGCCAACGAAGGAGACCTTCTTGGACTTAGAGGCCATCGCCGCCAGGATGCCGACGAGGTAGGAGCCCTCCTGTTCCTTGAACTTCAGCGACCGCACGTTCGGCAGATCGACCTGGTCGTCGATGATGGCGAAGTTCAGGTCGGGATATTCGGCGGCGACCTTGGCCAGCGCGTCCGTCCAGGCAAAGCCGGCCATGACGATCGGGTTGCGGCCGTCCTCGGCGAAGCGGCGCAGCGCCTGCTCACGCTGCGAGGCATTGGAGACCTCGAATTCGACGTAGGCCGTACCGGTTTCCGTCTTGAATTTTTCGGCGCCGTTGTAGGCAGCCTCGTTGAAGGATTTGTCGAACTTGCCGCCGAGATCATAGAGGATGGCCGGCTGGACATCCGCGGCGAAAGCCGGAAGAACCATTGCGGTTGCGGCCAGGAGGCCGAGAACGATACGTTTCATGTGATCCACACCCTGTCGGTTATTTTTTCCGTTACGCGCCGCATGCCGGCCCGGTTCTCCGGCAGGCATACGACGTCAGCCAGGAGTGTACTCCCTCCCGCTCGGCGGCAATCTGGCATGGCCCGAAACAAAATTCACGCGGAATTTTGACCTTTTGGAAAAGCTTGGTGCGGGCAAGCCGCACCGCAGCTTGTCCTTGCGCCAAGTGTCAGGCGGAGGCGGCGGCAGGGATGGCGCAAGCGACGCCAGTGCCTTTGAGGTTGCACGTGCCGTAAGGATTCTTCGCCAGATATTGCTGGTGATCGGATTCTGCGAAGTAGAATTCGGCCGCCGGCGCGATCTCGGTGGTGATCCTGCCGTGGCCGGCACCGCGCAGCGAGGTCTCATACGCATCGCGCGAGGCGCTCGCCGCCGACAATTGCGCCTCGTCGCTCGTGTAGATCGCGGAGCGATAGGCGGTGCCGACATCATTGCCCTGGCGCATGCCTTGCGTGGGGTCGTGGCTTTCCCAGAACAGCTTCAGAAGCCCAGCATAGGAGACGATCTCGGGGTCATGGACCACCAGCACCACTTCGGCATGACCGGTAAGCCCGGTGCAGGTCTCCTGATAGGTCGGATTGGGGGTGAAGCCGCCGGCATAGCCAGCCGCGGTGACCCAGACGCCTTCGATCTGCCAGAACAGCCGCTCCGCACCCCAGAAGCAGCCCAGTCCGAACATCGCCGTCTCCAGCCTCTCGGGATAAGGACCCTTGAGCGGTCTTTTCAAGACCTTGTGTCTGGATGCGGTCGGGATCGCCCTGGCGCGGCCCGGCAGGGCCTCGGAGGGCTTCGGCATATTGAGCTTCTTGTTCAGCATGTCGCTGAGAAAGAACATGCGCGGCTCCTCTCCGGGTGAAACGCAAGAAGCCGCATGACGGCGGCTTTGTTTGAGCATCGGATTTCCCAAAACCGGCAACCGCTTTTGGGTCCGATGCTCTAGGTGGCGGCGAACTGCCCAGCACGCGGTGGCCGCCTGTAGCCTATCGCATAGAGCAGGAAAGCCAGCACCGCGAATACGGCGAAGCCCGGCTGGTTCAGCACCCAGGCGATGGCGCCGTCCCACAGCAGCGGGCTGGCCTTGGTTCGGATGAAGGTTTCGAAGGCGGCCCGCGTGTCAGGGGAGACCGCCAGCCAACTGGTGTTGAGCGGGGTCAGCACCAGAACGGAGGCCGCCACGGTGCGTGTCGCGTCGAGCACCGCCATGATGACGGAAATCGACAGCGCGATCATTGCGGCAAGACGAAAGACGAAGCGAAACATCAGAACCCTCCTCCGGGCTGGTCCCCCTCCCGAGGGGCCTTTCAGAGATAGAATGCGCATGGCTGGATCGCAATCGCCATACGCGAATTTGCAGACTCCAAACTCAGGTCAACAGAAGCCCACACAACCGTCGGCCGGGTGGCTTTTCATTGACATGTGAGGGCAGCTATGCTAACAATTTCGGTATGGTGCTGACTTGCGCCGACGACCCGCCGCACAGGCGGGTTTTTGCGTTTGGTGCCTTGCAAACCGACGTGCCGGCGAAGTCTCTAAAGCCCGGGTGAACCCGGATTCGTTGCCCTGCGCGAACTATACGGCCGGCTTCCTTTTGCGCCGATGGACAAGCCAGACGGCGAAAATGCCGCCGCCAATGGCGCCGATCACGAGGCCGGCCAGGCCGGTGAACACGGCAAAATAGCCGCAGGCGCCCTCGAAACAGCTCATCTCGGTGGCATCAGCGATCACCGAGCCGATGGCGAATCCGCCCACGGCGCCGATGACCGCGCCCAGGACGATGCCGAGCAGCGCGGCGACGACCGAGACGAAGACAGGCGGGCTTTCGGTTTCCGGATTGACATAAACGGCATCGGCTTCGGATCCACGGCGCAGCAGATAGATGCAGAGAACGCCGATGGCGATTTGAGCAGCCATGATGGCAAGCGCCTGGCCCGAAAAGACGAAATCCGAAATCGTCAGTGCACAGGCCTGCCAGGTCACCAGCCAGACGATTGTGGCGACCTGCCAGATGATGAACCGTCGCGGGAAGCGGGCCGAGCGGCCGAAGGCGAGGCCGAGCAGGTAAAGCCCCCACAGGATGGTGACGATATCGATGACGAGCCCGCCATAGATAAGGTAAAACACGCTGTCTGGCAGGCCGGTGGCGCCGACCGCGGGCCAGACGGAGATCAGGCCGTAGACCGACCACGCCATGACGAAGACAAGCCAGCCCACCGGCACGAAGGACAGCCCGCTGTCCGGCCGCCTGACTGGCGTCTGTCCATTGCTCGATGTCATGTCCGCACAATGCCCCCGCAAAGCCTCGGCACCCGACAGGCAACTCCGGGGGAAGTCAAGGGCGGCCGGCCCCGCGGTCCTGCCTGTGCACACCATTGCAGCGGCGGCGCCTGTAAAAACGGGCATGCCGGCCGCCTTGTGAAACACTGTGTGGCCGGCAAAGCGAATAGACTGCCGTTATGGCTTGGCATTCGGCGCCGGATCGACTAGATGAGCCCCGCGCCTGTTGCTTCGGCTCAGGTGCGGGGAAGGGCGTTCGCTGGTTGGCGGCGCCGGCGCGGATTTCCACGCCTCAGCCCCAAGGGAGGTGCATCTCCCCAACCCGCACGGCGAAACCGGCCGACGCGACATGCATGGACGGAGAGGTGGCCGAGTGGTTGAAGGCGCACGCCTGGAAAGTGTGTTTACGGGAGACCGTAACGCGGGTTCGAATCCCGCTCTCTCCGCCAATTTGCACCCCAGCCGGAGTTGCCTGGAGCCGGCGCCCAGGGCACACGGACCAAGGCAATCCTCGTCGAGCGCCACGGAGGACCCGACGTTCTGCAGCTTGCGGAGATCGGCTTGGCGCCGCCATCGCGTGGCGAGGTCCAGATCCGTCACACAATCATTGGGGTCAATTTCATCGACGTCTATTGCAGGACCGGATTTCGACCTCCTGTAGCCGCCGGGCGTTCCGGGCATGGAAGCCGCCGGTCTCATCGCAGCGGTCGGCCCGGAGGTTTCAGGCTTTTCAGTCGGCGACCGCATTGCCTATGCATGCCCGCCGGTCGGCGCCTACTGGCGCAGGCTGCCGACGCTCATCGCGATCTCGAGGCCAGGAGGACAACCGGGGCGCTTGTGCTGAAGGTGTGATAGTGTTGCCCCGGTGCTGTCATATTCTGAACTTGGCGAGCAGTTTTCACTACCGTCTCCACTGAGATGCAATTTCATTCGACAAATGCCGGGCCGAATACCGGAGAATGGCAGCAAAACGGTCGATCATCTCGCCCTAGATCACCGCTTCCTCGAGGAACGGCTCGTTGCGCTCTATGCGCTCGTAACAGAACGGCGACAGATCGAGTGTCTGGAAAGCCCCGTGAACGATGAGTTCTGAAACTCCCCGGCCCACGGCTGGCGACTGTTGCAGCCCGTGCCCCGAGAAGCCGTTGGCAAACATGAAATTGGTCACCTGCGGGTGGAAGCCGACGATGCCATTGTGGTCGAGCATGTTGTACTCGTAGTGGCCGGTCCAACTGGTCTGGACCTTGAGGGCATCGAAGGCCGGGACGCGATGCCAGAGCGCCGGCCAGATATATTCGTCGAACTCTTCATACTGCATTTCGAAGTCGTCGTAGCCGGCCGGCCCGTCGCCCTGCGGGGTGTTGCCGGTGAGAAAAAGCTCGCCTTCCGGGCGCACGAATGTTCCGGAAAGGTCGATGACGTTGGGCATCCGGCCAGGGATCGGATTGGCACTGGCGAAGACGAAGCTATAGCGCTTGTACGGCGCGACCGGGATCGACAGGCCGGCCATGGCTGCCACCTGTTGCGCGCGCGGACCCGCGGCGTTGACCAATGTTCCGCAGGCGATCGTCTGGCCGGTCGCGAGGCGCACTGAGACGACCCGCCCGTTGGCGATGCCAAGCTCCGTCACGGCATTATCGATATACTCGACACCGCTGGCGCGGGCGGCTCGGCGAAAACCGTTCATCAGCCCCATGGAATCGAACCAGCCCTCTTCCCGGGCCCCCCAGGAACCGCCGCCGAGATCATCCACGTTGAGCCAGGGAAAGCGATCCTTCAGCGGGCCCGGCTCGAGGAAGACAGTGTGAGCCCCGAGACTTCGCTGCAGGTCGACGCGCTCGCGGGCCGCTTCGATGCCGTCCGGGGAGCAGCAGTAGAGATAGCCGTGCTCACGAAAGCCGAGATCGGGCGCCGGCTCGTCCTTGTAGAAGGGTGCCATGCGCTCCTGGAAGGTGCGGATGACCTCGATGCCGAACTGGCTGATCTTCACATTGATCGGATTGGAATATTGCTGCCGGATCGCGCTGGTGGACAGCGCTGTCGATGAAAACTCGTAACTGCTATCGCGCTCGACCACGAGGATCGAGGCACCGCTGCCCAGCGCCTGGCTCAGCCAGTAGGCCGTGGACGAGCCGACAACCGCTCCGCCGACGATGACGATGTCGTAGGCGTTGCGCGATGGCGCTTTGTAAGGCGGGATCGCCATGGCTCCGACTCCAAGCTACTGGTTGAACAATGCGATCAGGGCATCCGAGCCCCGCGCAAGAAGGCCAAGGTCCGAACCGACGGCAACCATGGTGAAGCCTTCGGCAAGGTAGCGGTCGGCATCGGCCCTCGCCGGCGCCAGGATGCCGCTTGCCTTGCCTGCCGCCGTTGCGGCCTGACGCACGGACGAGATTGCCTCCTGGACATGTGCCGCGCCGGGATTGCCCATCGCGCCCATATTGGTGGAAAGATCGCCGGGACCGACGAAGAGAACGTCGACGCCGTCGACCGCCGCGATCTCGGCGGCATTCGCCACGCCCAATTCATCCTCAATCTGCACGGCGAGAAGCTGCTGCTCACGCGCCTTGGCGTGGTAGCCGGCGATGCGGCCGAAGGCGTTGGCGCGGTGACCGACCGAGAAGCCGCGAAATCCGCCGGGCGCATAGGTCATTGCCGCGACGATGGCGCGGGCCTGATCGGCGGTCCGTACATTGGGGATCATCAGGCTGCGTGCGCCGATATCCAGCGCCTGCTTGATCAGATTGGGATCGTCGGAGGGCAGCCTGACGACAGCCTCGCTGTCGAAGCCGCCCATCACCTGAAGCTGCGCCATGATGCTGCGCAGATGGTTGGGGCTGTGCTCGCCGTCGATCAGCACCCAATCGGCTCCGGAGCCGGCGACGATCTCCGTGGTGAGCGCCGAAGCCAGCGAGCACCAGATGCCGATGTGAGCCTGGCCAGCCGCTGTGGCAGCTTTCAGCGTGTTGAGGCGTTCTTGCATCTTGCCATCATCTCCAATCATCTGGATTTGTATGATGTCCTATATCATATGGCTACAAAACGCTGCAAGATGCGATGTACGGACTTTTGAATGGGAGCTGGAGAATGAGGATCGGGTTCATCGGGCTTGGCGTCATGGGAGCACCGATGGCGCGCCACCTGGCCGATGCCGGGCATGAGATCGTCACCGTTCTCAATCGCTCCCCTCTACCGCAGGGCCTGACCGCATCGGTCGTCGCGTCCGCCGCCGAAGTGGCACGGCGGTCCGAGATCATCATCACCATGCTGCCCGACACGCCTGACGTCGAACGCGTCCTGTTGGGCGAGGACGGCGTCCTGGAAGGACTGTCAGCCGGCAAGCTGGTCGTCGACATGAGCTCGATCAGCCCCATCGCCACGGCGGCGTTCGCGGCGAAACTGCGAGAGAAGGGAGCCGGCTACCTCGACGCCCCGGTCTCGGGCGGCGAGGTCGGCGCCAAAGCGGCAAGCCTCACCATCATGGTCGGCGGCCCGGCCGCCGAGTTCGAGCGGGCGCTGCCGATCTTTGAGACACTCGGCAAGAACGTCACTTTGATCGGCGAGCAGAATGGCGCCGGGCAGACCTGCAAGATCGCCAACCAGATCATCGTCGCGCTCAACATCGAGGCCGTGGCCGAAGCGCTTGTCTTCGCCAGCAAGGCCGGGTGCGACCCGGCGAAGGTACGCGGCGCCCTGATGGGTGGCTTCGCCGCTTCCCGCGTCCTGGAAGTGCATGGCCAGCGCATGATCGACCGGACCTTCGCCCCAGGCTTCCGCATCAAGCTCCACCAGAAGGATCTCAACCTGGCGCTTGACAGTGCCCGCGTCCTTGGCGTGGCGTTGCCGACCACCGCCATGGCGCAGCAACTGATGAATGCCTGTTCAGGCCATCCAGGCGGCGCCGAGGCCGATCACTCGTCTCTCGTCCGGGCGCTGGAGATCCTGAGCGGCCACGAACTGTCAAAAGAAAAGGAGTAACCGATGCGCGGAACCGGCAAGGCCGAGATCTTCGTGATGCTGGCCCATCCCGTGGCCCATGCCAAGAGCCCCGGCATATTCAACGAGATCTTCGAGCAGAAGGGCCTCGACAGCCTCATGGTGCCCTTGAGCTGCCGCCCGGAGGATTTCGAGACCTTCTGGGCCGGCATCACGGCAGCCGAGAATATCAGGGGCGTGATCATTTCGGTGCCGTACAAGGTTGCCGTCTACCACAAATGCTCCGCCGCGCATGACCGCGCCGCGCGGGTGGAAAGCGCCAACTCGGTGCGACGGCTGCCGGATGGCAGCTGGTATGCCGACAATTTCGACGGCGTCGGCTTCATCGATGCGCTCAAGGCAAACGGACATCAGATCGCCGGCCGCCGCATTCTTCAAGTCGGTGCCGGTGGCGCCGGTGCCTCGCTAGCCTATTGTCTCGCGGAAGCCGGCGCCGACGAAATCCGCCTTACCGACATCGATACGGCGCGTGCCGAGAAACTGGCGGCGCTGGTTGGCCGCGCGTTCCCGAAATGCCGCATCCAGGTTGGAGAGGCCGAGCCTTCCGGCATGCATATGGCGATCAACGCCACACCTGTCGGCATGCATGCCGGCGATCCGCTGCCGCTTGACGTCAGCCGGCTGACCCCGGATATGACGGTCGTGGACATTATCATGGAGCCTGCGGAAACCGCTCTGCTGCGGGCGGCCAAGGGGGTCGGCTGCCGCGTTCAACCGGGACGCCCGATGATGGATTTCCAGGTCCGGGCGATGTCCGAATTCTTCGACATCGAAGGCAAGGACCGCGGCCATGGCTGAGACACCGACTGCCGTCGTCATCGGCGGCACGTCCGGCATCGGACGCGCTATCGCGCAGCGCTTCGCCGAAGACGGTTATCATGTGGTCGTCTCCGGCCGGGATGCGACGAGGGGCAATGAGGCGGCCGGCTCCTGCCAGGCGGCAGGCGCGCCGCGTGCGCTGTTTGTCCAGACAGATGTCGCAGATAGCGGCTCAGTCGAGGCTCTGGCACGGATTGTCAGCGACGGGTTCGGCACGCCTCACGTCGTCGTCAACTGCGCCGGCATCTTGCAGAGCGGCAAGTACGTCCTTGATCAGGATCTGGACGAGGACGAGAAGATGTGGCGGGTGAATTATCGCGGCACGCTGTTGGGGTGCCAGGTGTTTGGCCGGCTGATGTCGGCCGCCCGGCGAGGCGCGATCCTGAATGTCGGCTCGCTCGCCTCTTTCGCGCCGCTGTCGCTGCCGGCCTACACGCCGGGAAAGCATGCGGTCCTGGCCCTGACCCAGATCCTCGCCGCCGAACTCGGCCCGCATGGCGTTCGCGTCAATGCGGTCGCGCCCGGCTATACACTTTCCGATGGTTTGAAGACCAAGATCGCCAAGGGTGAACGCAACCCCGAAGCCATACAGGCCACCACGGCACTGCGACGCTTCGTCGAGCCGCGCGATGTCGCCGAGGCGGCATTGTTCCTCTGCTCGGAGCGCGCCGCTTCGATTACCGGCGTCACCTTGCCGGTCGACGCCGGCTGGCTGGTTCAGGCGCCTTACGCACAATATCTGCAGGGAAATCCCATCCGGCAAACGCCGGCTATCTGACAAGGATAATCCAGTGAGCAATATCCGGCCAGTGAGCGACATCCAGCGCTTCGACTTCGATACCCGCATCCACCACGGCGTCATCCATAACGGCACGCTCTACCTCACCGGCCAGGTCGCGAGGCCCGGCCAGTCCGCGGCCGACCAGATGCGCGAGGTGCTCGGCAAGATCGATGCGCTGCTTGGCAAGGCGGGCACGGACAAGACCCGCATCCTTCATGTGCAGATGTGGCTGGACGACATCAGGGATTTCGACGAAGTCAACGCGGTGTGGGACGCCTGGATGCCCGGGGAGCACGCACCGGCGCGCTCATCGGGCGAAGGACGGATGGCGAAGCCCGGAATGCTGGTCGAACTGATCGTCACCGCGGCGGTTTGAATGGTCCTGCCGGTTCGGGCATCATCCCGAATCTGGCGAGAGGGAGACTGATGACGAAGCGCAAGCCGCTTTCCACCGTCGTGGCGGAGAGCCTGTCCGAGAAGATCCGTTCCGGACAGCTGCTGCCCGGCGCGCAATTGCCGACAGAGGCGGAGCTTTGCGCCGAGTACGATGTCAGCCGCACCGTGGTGCGGGAAGCTGTGGCGCGACTACGTTCCGAAGGCCTGGTGGTGCCGCAGCAGGGGCGCGGTATGTTCGTCAGCGAGACGCCGGCGCCGCGCAACTTCTCGATACCGGACGAAGCGCTCAGGACCTTGCCGGAAACCATTGCGCTGCTCGAGCTGAGGTTGAGCGTCGAGGTGGAGTCGGCGGGATTGTGCGCGGAACGGCGCACCGATGCGGAAGCCAGCGCGATCCGCACCTTGATGGAACAGGTCGACGCCCAGCAGGCCGATCCCGCCGTCGTCCAGATCCACTACGACTATGATTTCCACCTGGCGATCGCCAAGGCGGCACGAAATGAATTCATCCACGGTTTCCTAAGCTATCTCGGGCCGATGATCGTGCCGCGCTTCCAGCTCGGCTATCTGGTCACGCCCGAACTCAAGGACAGCTACTACGCGCGCATACACAGCGAACATAAGACGATCGTCGACGCCATCGAAAGGCAGGATGGCCGCGCCGCCCGCCGGGCCATGCGCAAGCACCTGCACAACAGCCTCGGGCGGGTGCGCGCCCTGGCCCGAGCCTCTGGCGTGGAGGCAATCGAAGCCGAGCAGAAGGCGGCGGCGGCCTCACTTTTCACCGACATGAAAAGGCCTGTCTCGACAGGCGGGTGAGGCCTCGCGAATTCGATCGCATCGGCGCGCCTGGGCCGAAAATTAGACATCCGTTGCGAAAGCCGTGTTTTTTGTTCCGTCACCGGCTGCGCGGGTTTCCCAAGGGCTGAAGGCGCCAGCTTGCCAGCGTTTCCCTAGGTTTTCGGCTGCTGCGGTTATACGAGCACCCCAAGGAGGTTTGGAGGCGTTCGAAATTTTCGAAAGTTTATCTTTCCTTTTTGCTGGTTTTCTTGGTTTCGCGGCATCGGCCCGGGCCGCAAACTGAAAACAGACAATCAGGAAAGTCCACGTGACGACAGCCTTCATCACCGGTGCGACGAGCGGCATAGGGCGGGCCATAGCGATCGCGCTGAGCGACGCCGGCTACGACGTCTATGCGGTTGGACGCAGCCAGGCCGCGCTCAAGGAGCTGCAGGCACAGCGGTCCGGCATCGTGCCGATTGCCGTCGACGTCACCGACCGCGAGGCCCTGGAAGCGGCCCTGGCGGATCTCACCATCGACGTGCTGATCAACAATGCCGGGGTCATGCCGCCGCTCGGCAACTTCGCCGATATGAAGATCGCTGACATCGACACCACGCTCGAGGTGAACCTCAGCGCGGCAATCCTGCTCACGCGCCTCGTCGTCCCGCAAATGCGCGAGCGGCAGTCCGGGCATGTATTGTTCACCGGCTCCACAGCGGGCCACGCGGCATACTCCAACATTGCCGTCTATTCAGCGACCAAGGCGGCGATATCAGGCTTTGCAGCAGCGCTGCGCGCCGACCTCTCCCCATCAGGCGTACGCGTCACCGAGATCGTTGCCGGCCGTGTCGAGACGCAGCTCTACCAGGACATCCTCGACGCCAACGCGCGCGCAGCCATGTACGCCAGCAAAGTGGTGCAACCGGATGACGTGGCCAGGATGGTCGTCGCTGTGCTTGGGCTTCCCGCATGGGCCGACGTTACCCGTTTCGACATCATGCCGACTTGGCCAACCTCGCCAAGCGGTACCAAGTAAGGAAAACTGGGATGAAAGATCTTTCCGTTCTGATCGTTGGCGGTGGTGCCGGCCTCGGTGCCCTCTTAGCCGAGATGGCTGTCGAGGCCGGGGCGGCAAAGATCGGCATCATCGACATCAACCAGGAAGCCGCCGAGTCCGCGCTGGCGACCGCGAAGGCCAGCGGACTGCCTACCGCGACCGCCCTTTGCGACATCCAGGTAGGCCCACAGTGCCACGCCGCATTCGAGGCGATCGTTTCGAAACTCGGGCGCGTCGACACGCTGATCAATTGCGCCGCGATCTACCCTCGCCGCCCGCTCCTCGAAATCACCGACGCCGACTGGGATGCCTCCAACGGCATCAACATCAAGGGCACCTACCACATGATGGTGGCGGCGGTTCGCCACATGCAATCGCAGGAGCCGAAGAGCCACGTCCGCGGGCGGATCGTGAACCTGACCTCGGTCGACGCCTTCAAGGCGCATCCGCAGAACGCTCATTATGCGGCGACCAAGGCCGCCGTCGTCAGCCTTACCCGATCCTTTGCCCATCACGTGGCGAAGGACGGCATTCTGGTGAATTCGGTGGCGCCGGCCGGCATGGCGACGGAGAAGGCAAAAGCGCTCGGCTTCCTGGAGGAACTGGCCAAGGCGAGCCCGCTCGGCCGCGGTGCCGAGCCAAAGGAAATTGCCGAATGGGTGCTGATGACGGGCAGCCCCAAGAACACTTACATGACCGGTGAAAACGTAATTGTTTCAGGTGGTTACATATACGCCTAAGCCTCTTTCGCCGCGGCGACTGAACTCTGGCAGTGCATGACCGAGGCAGTGCATGACCGACCGGGCCACAAGCAGGGAAAGGAACGGAATTTTCGATGACCGGCAAGCTGCGCCTTCCCTCGCTGAATGCTCTGCGCGTGTTCCACGCGGTCGCGCAGCACAAGAGCTTTCGGCAGGCGGCGGATGAATTACTGGTCACGCCGCAGGCCGTTGGACAGCAGATCAAGCTTCTGGAGGATACGCTCCAGGTAACGCTGTTCGAGCGCAAGGGCCGGTCGATCGAACTGACCGAGTCGGCCATTCTTCTGTCGCACTATGTCAAAGCCGGCTTCAACGAGTTTGCCGAAGGCGTTCGCCGCGTCACCAAGTCGAACTATCGGGACCGCATCAACCTGAATGCGAGCCCATACTTCGCCACGCACTATCTCCTGCCGCGGCTTTCGTTGTTCCGGGAAATCTTGCCGGGCGCGGATCTGCGCCTGACGACGATGGTCGACCTGCCCGATTTCGGGCGCGACGATATCGATATGACGGTCCAGTGGGGCTACGGCAACTGGTCCGACTATGAAACCACGTTGCTGGTGCCGGACCCGAAGATCATCTGCTGCACGCCGGCGATCGGCGAAAGGATCAAGTCGGCGCATGATCTGACACAGTTCACGTTGCTCGACACCGTCAAGTCGAAACGTCTGTGGCCGGACATATTGCGCCACCTTGGCGTGGAGCTGACGGATGGCGACCGCAGCATCAGCTTCGACGACGCCGCGACCATGCGCCGGGCGACCTTGCAAGGCATAGGTGTGGGCTTGGTTTCCGTCATCGACGCCGAGGAAGATTTCCGGGCGGGCACGCTGGTCGCGCCGATCGGCCGCGACGCCATTGCCGATATGAAGCCAGAGGAAGTCCCGGGTTTCTATCTTGTCGTCCCGCGCGGACATCTGCGCGTGAAGGCGGTCGCCGCACTTCACCGATGGCTGGCTCAGCAGGACTGGCGCGGCGACCTCACGATTTCCTCGTTACCGAAACCGGCCCCGCTTTCCGACTAGAAGCGGCTTCGAGACCGAGGCCTGAAAGACGCTTTTTAGGCCTCCAACAACAAGAAACCAAACAACCTCAACAGTGGAGACGGAACATGAAAATGATGAGATGGGGGGCTTCGGCCCTGGCCCTTGGCCTCGTGCATTTTGCGGCGCCGGCGGAAGCCGCCGGCGGCAAGACGCTCGAAACCGTCAAGGCACGCGGCATGCTGAACTGCACCGGCCATGACGGCTCCTATCTCGGCTTCGCCGAGGTGGACGACAAGGGCAACTGGAAAGGCATGGACATCGATCTCTGCAAGGCGGTAGCCGCGGCCGTGTTCGGCGACCCGGCGAAGCTGAAGGTCGTTCCGATCAGCTGGGCCCAGCGCTGGCCGGCCTTGCAGTCCGGCGATGTCGACATCATCATCAAGGCCTCGGGCGGCACGCTCAGCCGCGACACCGAACTTGGGCTGCAGTTCTCCATGTCCTACTATCTCGGGACCACCAAGGTGATGGCGCACAAGGAGCTGAACCTCAAGTCGCTCAAGGATGCCGCAGGCGGCACGATCTGCATTCCCGCCGGCACCTCGCAGGAACAGCAGGTCGCTGCCTATACGGCCAAGCTCGGCATCAAGCTCGAACCGGTGCTCATCGAGAAGACCGAGGAGCTCGAGCAGGCCTATTTCTCGGGACGCTGCGATCTTTATGCGCAGTGGGGTCCGACACTGGCCATTGCGCGCATCGCCAAGAGCAAGGTCGACGACCACGTCATCCTGCCCGACGTGCTCGCCGTCGAGCCTGAAGTCATGATCATGCGGCAAGGCGACGACAACTGGGTCGACATCGCCAACTGGACGCTGAGCACGCTGATCTTTGCCGAGCAGGAAGGTATCACCTCGAAGAACGTCGACGAGATAAAGGCCAAGCCGACCTCACCGCAGGTCGCCAAATTCCTCGGCGTCACGCCAGGCATGGGCAAAGGTCTCGGGCTCTCCGACGACTGGGCCTACAAGGTGATCAAGAACGTCGGCAACTACGGCGAAATCTTCGATCGCGATCTCGGCAAGGACTCGCCCTACAAGATGGATCGCGAACTGACCAATTTGTGGAACAATGGCGGTGTCCTGTTCCCGCTGGTTGTCGATTGATCCGTTCTGAACGCATCCCACTCCAGGTCCCGCCCGGCTCCCACCGGGCGGGACCGCGCGGCAATTCGGGAAGGATTTCTGAATGGTCAGCCTGCTGAGAAATCAAAAAGTCCGCAACGCACTGTTGCAGGTCCTGTATGTCGGCTCGATCGCCGCGATGGTGCTTGCCGGCATTGCGATCGCCAGACAGAACCTGGCGGCGCAGGGGATCACCTCCGGATTCGACTTCCTGTTCAAGTCGACGGGCTGGGACCTGAACTTCTCGCTGCTGCCCGCCACGGCGAACGATCCTTATTGGTGGTACTTCCTCATCGGGATCATCAATACGCTGTTTCTGGGAACCGTCGGCCTGACGCTGGCGACGATCGTGGGAACGATCGTCGGCCTGGCGCGGACATCCTCGAACGAATTGGCCCGGCTGCTCGGCCGCACCTATGTGGACATCTTCCGAAACATCCCGCTGATCCTCCAGGCTTTTTTCTGGTATGCCGTCATCACCCATCTGCCGACGCCGCGCGCCGCGCATGAGGGATGGGGCTTTCTCCTCACCAGCCGGGGGCTTTACATTCCGTTCCCCAATGTCAGCAGCGCCGCGCTCGCTGCGGCGACATTGGCTGTGATTGCCGCCATCGCGCTGCCGATCTGGCTGGGCAGGACATCGCGCCTCAGCCTGCCGGTCGGCCAGCGTGGCGGCATCCAGCTTGCCGGCGCGGCGGCGGCACTTGCCTGCGCGGCCGTCGTTCTGGTGGCCGGCCGCCTGGCCGACTTGCCGCTGCTCGATTTCCCGGCGCTGCAAGGTCTCAATCTGAGAGGCGGCCTGCGCATTCCGCCGGAATTTGCGACACTGGCCATCGCGATCGCCATCTATGGCGGCTCCTACATCGCCGAGATCGTGCGCGGCGGGTTCAAGGCTGTCGGCAAGGGCCAGGTCGAGGCGGCTCTTTCCCTGGGCCTCGGCCCGTGGCGGGTCTTCATGCTGGTACGGCTGCCGCTGGCACTACGCGCCATGCTGCCAATCCTCGCCAACCAGTATGTCTGGCTGATGAAGGCGACCACAATGGGGATCGCGGTGGGCTTCACGGATTTCTTCATGATCGTGGCGCTGACGATCAACCATTCCGGCCAGACAATCGAAGCGATCGGCATCCTGATGGCTGGCTTCCTCGCCATCAACCTCAGCCTCGCCGCCATCTTCAACCGCATCAACAAAGCAATCGCCCTCAAGGGCAACCAGTTGAGGGGGTGAGGGATGGAAATGGTCGTTGTCGCCCCTCCTGCCCTTGGAAAGATCGAGGATCTGAGGCGGCGCTTCTTTGCGACACCCCTGCAGGCATTGCTGTCGCTGGCTTCCCTGGCGATCATGGTCTTCCTGGTCTGGAAGCTCCTGAATTGGGCGGTTTTCTCGGCCGTCTTCACGACGAGCGGCGGACCCGAAGCCTGTCAGGCAGCGGCGGGAGCCTGCTGGTCGGTCATTGCCGCGCGATGGCGCATCATCCTGTTCGGCCTCTATCCCTATGACGAGCAGTGGCGGTCGGCCCTGGCTTGCCTGACCGTCGTGGTCATGACGGTGCTAAGTTGCATTCCGGCCTTCTGGACGGGTCGCCGCATCGCACTCGTATGGGGAGCCGGAACGGCGCTTTTCTACGTACTGATGAAGGGCGGCGTGCTTGGTCTGCCCTATGTCGGCGAGGAGGCCTGGGGCGGACTGGCGCTGACCCTGTTCATCTTCGTGACCACCTGCCTGATCGGCTTCCCGCTGGCAATCTGCCTGGCGCTGCTGCGCCGCTCCGGCCTGCCATGGATTTCCCGCACCACCGGCCTCATCATCGACGGGGTGCGTTCATTGCCTCTGATCTCGATCCTGTTCACCTTCGCCATCGTGCTGCCGTTCGCACTGCCGCAATGGCTGGTGGGCGACAAGCTGTACCGGGTGATCCTGGGCTCGGCCCTGTTTTTTTCCGCCTACCAGGCGGAGATCGTCAGAGGTGGGATGCAGGGCGTTCCCAGTGGGCAAGAAGAGGCAGCCATGGCGCTTGGCATGCGCTATTGGCAGCGCGTCGGCCGCATTCTTCTACCGCAGGCCATGCGCAATGCGCTGCCGGCGACGATCAACCAGTTCGTGATCTCGTTCAAGGAAACCTCGCTGGTGATCATCGTCGGCTTCTTCGAGATCCTGGCCTCCGGCAATGCCGCCTACGGCACTGGCGAGTGGCGCTTCGCCTACGTCGAGGTCTATGCCTTCATCGCCTTCATCTACTTCATCTTCGTGTTCAGCCTGTCCCGCTATGGCGCTTTTCTCGAGCGCCGTATGTCGGTCGGCGAACGATAGGGGGCGTTTACGTGATTTCAGGAAGCTCGCCCCGATCCAGCGGCCCCGCGGTGCTGATCGAAAATCTCGACAAATATTACGGGACATTCCAGGCGCTGCGAAAGGTGAGCTTGTCCGTGGATCGCGGCGAGAGGATCGTCGTCTGCGGCCCGTCCGGCTCCGGCAAGTCCACCATGATCCGCTGCATCAACCGTCTGGAGCAGCACAATGGCGGCCGGATCACCGTGCTCGGCACCGAGCTCAACGACGATGTCGGCAACATCGACGGGATCAGGCGGGAAGTCGGCATGGTGTTCCAGCACTTCAACCTGTTTCCACACATGACGGTGCTGGAGAACTGCATGCTCGCGCCCATGATCGTGCGCAAGGTGCCGCGCGCGGATGCCGAGGCGACCGCCCGGCGCTATCTGGAGAAGGTACGCATTCCCGAACAGGCGATGAAGTATCCCGGTCAGTTGTCCGGTGGCCAGCAACAGCGGGTCGCGATAGCGCGTGCCCTTTGCATGCAGCCCGAGATCATGCTGTTCGATGAGCCGACCTCTGCGCTCGACCCGGAAATGATCGCGGAAGTGCTCGACGTCATAGTCACGCTCGCCTCCGAAGGCATGACAATGATCTGCGTCACGCATGAGATGGGTTTTGCGCGCCGGGTTGCCGACCGGGTGATTTTCATGGATGGAGGCGAGATCGTCGAACAGGCGCCTCCCGATGAATTCTTCACCTCTTCCCGCAACGAGCGCACGCGGCAGTTCCTGTCGCAAGTGCTTGGTCACTGATCGATGCAACGATCCCGCGTCAGGCCGCAGCCATGTCCGTGACTGATCCCGTCACCGCCTTGCGCGAGATGCTCGGACCGAAAGGCTGGCTTTCGGGCAGCGATGCCAGGCCCTATCAGCGCGATTGGCTCGATCGCTACGGCGTCGCGGCTCTGGGCGTGGCCAGGCCTGCGGACACCTCCGAAGTGGCCAGTGTCGTAAAGGCATGCCACACGGCCGGACTGGCGGTCGTGCCGCAAGGCGGCAACACCGGGCTTTGCGGCGGCGCCGTCGCCGATCGGCCGGATGCAGTGATCGTTTCGCTTTCGCGCATGACGGCGATCGGCAAACCGGACTTGGACAGCGGCTCGATCCTCATCGAGGCGGGGGCCGTGCTTGCCGCGCTGCACGAGGCGCTGGAACCGCACGGCCTGATGTTTCCGATGCATCTCGGCGCGGAAGGCAGCGCCAGGATCGGCGGCCTGGTCGGCACCAATGCCGGCGGCAGCCAGGCATTCCGGTATGGCATGATGCAAGACCTCGTGCTTGGCCTGGAGGTCGTGACCCCTGACGGGGCGATATGGAACGGGCTGCGCGCGGTGCAGAAGGACAATGCCGGCTACCAGTTGCGCAAGCTCTATTGCGGCGCGGAAGGAACGCTTGGCATCGTGACGCGCGCGATCCTGCGGCTCTACCCGATGCCGCGGCGGCAGGCGAGCGCGCTTGTCGTCATGCCCGATTTCGCCGCGGCGGTTTCGTTCGGCACCTTTCTGCGGGGCGAGGCGGGGGAATTCCTGACCGGCCTCGAGTTCTTCTCCGACATCGGGCTGGGACTGGCCCTCAAACACCTGCCCGACCTAGCCTACCAGTTGGAGGCACGCGGCGAGGTCTATGTGCTGGTCGAACTGGCATCGGGCGCCCCCCGTGTTCCGCTCGACGAGATACTGGCTTCGGCGCTGGAGTGGGGGATGGAGCAAGGCCTGGTGCTGGACGGAGCATTGGCGGCGACGGGCGCGCATCGCGCACAATTCTGGCGGCTGCGAGAGGAGCAACCGGAAGGACAGAGGCTGGAAGGCGAGCAGCTGAAGCACGACATCTCGGTGCCTCCGGGCGCTATCGCCCGTTTCGTCGAGGCCGGCGCAGAGATCTGCGACGACATTCTTCCCGGCGTGCGGATAAACCCATTCGGGCATCTCGGCGACGGCAACATCCACTACAATCTGTCGCCGCCGGAAGGCCGCGCCGGCTTTGACGGCAAGGCCGAGCGGTTCGCCGAGGCGCTATCGTCGCTTGCCACGGAAATGGGCGGCAGTTTCGCGGCCGAGCATGGACTTGGCCGCGCCAAGGTCGCCACGGCCGACCGAAACCGCAGTCCGTTGGAGCGCGAACTCATGGCGCGGCTCAAGGATGCATTCGATCCACGGGGAACGATGAATCCGGGCGTGCTGGTGCACGCTGCTCGGCAAAGAAAAACTTTCGAATAGACGGCATTTCTTGATTTCGCCCCGAACCGCCTGCGTGCACCTATGAACCGAAGGCAGGCTCGATCGACCTGCCGCCAAAGTGAGGATGTCGAAGCATGATCCGCAATGGCGGCCGCCTTCTCGTCGAGTGCCTGATCGGGCTTGGCGCGACCAGGAGCTTCGGCGTGCCCGGAGAAAGTTATCTGGCCGTCCTGGACGCGCTGCACGACACGCAGGGAAAGCTGGACTACACGCTTTGCCGCAATGAAGGCGGCGCGGCGTTCATGGCCTCGGCCTACGGCAAGCTTACCGGCTCGCCAGGCATCTGTTTCGTGACGCGCGGCCCAGGCGCCACCAACGCCAGCATCGGCGTTCACACGGCCATGCAGGACAGTTCGCCGATGATCCTGTTCGTCGGCCAGGTCGGCACCGACATGAAGGGCCGCGAAGCGTTTCAGGAAATCGACTACCGGGCGGTGTTCGGCACGGTCGCCAAATGGGCGGTCGAGATCGACGATGTCGCGCGCCTGCCCGAGATTGTGGCGCGGGCATGGACGACCGCATTGACCGGACGACCTGGTCCCGTCGTGGTCGCGCTGCCCGAGGACATGCTGACCACCATGACCGAAGCGGCTCCGCTCAGCGCACCGGTGGCCATTTTCGAGCCGGCGCCGGCGCCGGAAGCGATCGCTTCGGCCTTCAGGCTGCTGGCCAAGGCCGAGAGGCCGGTCCTGCTCATGGGCGGCGCCAACTGGACCGTGGACGGACGCGCGGCGCTACAGGCTTTCGCAGAGGTTTCCGACATCCCTGTCGTGGCGGCCTTTCGCTATCAGGACCAGTTCGACAACCATTCGCCGGTCTTTGTCGGCGAGGCCGGCGTCGGCATGGTGGCGCATGTCAAAGCCCTGCTCCGCGACGCCGACGTGATCCTGGCCGTCAATGTGCGTTTCGGCGAGATGACCACGGACGGCTATACGCTGCTGTCCGTGCCGTTGCCGCGCCAGAAACTGATCCATGTCCATGGCTCCGATCGCGAGATCGGCAAGATCTATGTGCCGGCCATCGGTATCCATGCCGGGCCGAACGCTTTTGCCCGGGCGTTGACGCCCGTCAAAGGCGGCTGGGCGGACTGGCGCGCGACGGCCCGCAAAGCCTATGAAGGGACATTCGGCGCGCCCGTCCAGCCCGGCCCGGTGGACATGGTGGAGGTCAGCGCCTGGCTGCGCGAAAACCTGCCTGCCGACGTCATTCTCACCAACGGCGCCGGCAATTTCACCGTCTGGCCGAACAAGTTCTTCAAGTTCGGGCCGGACGCACGGCTGCTCGCCCCGCAGTCTGGCGCCATGGGCTACGGCCTGCCGGCGGCAATTGCCGCCAAGGTTGCGTTTCCAGAACGCACGGTCGTCTGCTTTGCCGGCGACGGCGACTTCCAGATGAATTGCCAGGAACTCGGAACCGCCATGCAGGCTGGCGCGCAGCCGATCGTGCTGATCCTCAACAACGGCATCTACGGCACGATCCGCGCCCATCAGGAGCGCCACTATCCGGCGCGCGTTTCGGGCACGTCGCTCGAAAACCCTGATTTCGTGACACTGGCAAAGGCCTATGGCTTCCATGCCGAGCGGATCGAGGCGACGCGCGATTTCGCGGCGGCGTTCGATCGGGCGCTCGGATCCGTGACGGGAGCGGTCCTCGACATCGCCATATCTCCTGAAGCGCTGACGCCCCGACAGACCCTTTCCCAGATGCGTGACGCCGCGCTCGCTTCCCAGAAGGCCAAGGCATGACCTCCAAAGACGACATCCGTCTCGGCGCGGACATAGGCGGCACGTTCACCGACGTCGCGCTCGACCTCAGGGGAACGATCTTCTCCACCAAGGTGTTGACCAATTATGCGGCGCCCGAGCAGGCGATCCTGGACGGCATTGCCGTCGTCACGCGCGATGCCGGTATCGCGCTTGCCGAGATCGGCATCATCATCCACGGCACGACACTGGCGACGAATGCGCTCATCGAACGCCGTGGCGCCAAGACCGCGCTGGTCACCACCGAAGGGTTCCGCGATGTCATCGAGATGCGCACGGAAAACCGCTTCGAGCAGTATGACCTCGACCTGCAGCTGCCGGCGCCGCTAATCCCGCGCGAGCACCGTTTCACGGTAAAGGGCCGGATCGGCGCGGAAGGCCAGGAGCTTCAGCCGCTCGACGAAGCCGCCCTGGAAGGCATTGCCGACCGGATCGCGGCCGGCGGCTTCGGCTCCGTGGCGATCGGCTTCATCCACGCCTACACCAACCCTGATCATGAGCGCCGGGCACGCGCTATCCTGTCCCGCAAGCTTACCATCCCGATTTCGATCAGCGCCGAAGTCTCGCCGCAGATGCGCGAGTTCGAACGCTTCAACACGGTCTGCGCCAACGCCTATGTGCGGCCGCAGATGGCGGACTATCTCGCGCGTTTCCAGACCCGCTTGAAGGAGATGGGCGCCGAGTGCCCGGTCTTCATGATCCATTCGGGCGGCGGTCTGATCTCGGTGGAGACGGCCTCGGAATTTCCCGTGCGCCTCGTCGAGTCCGGCCCGGCCGGCGGCGCCATCTTCGCCGCCGACATCGCCAGGCGATTCGGCCTGGAAAAGGTCGTCTCCTATGACATGGGCGGCACCACTGCAAAGATCTGCCTGATCGAGGATTATGCGCCACGCACCGCCAGAACCTTCGAAGTGGCGCGTACCTATCGCTTCTGCAAAGGTTCCGGCATGCCGATCTCCATTCCCGTGATCGAGATGATCGAGATCGGCGCCGGCGGCGGCTCGATCGCCTGGGTCGACGCCATGGGCCGCATCCAGACCGGTCCCGAAAGTGCCGGATCGGAACCTGGCCCGGCCTGCTACGGCCGCGGCGGCAGGCGCCCGGCCATCACAGATGCCGACCTGGTGCTCGGCAAGCTCGATCCCGACAATTTCGCCGGCGGCGCCATCAGGCTGGACACGTCCGCATCCGAACAGGCGATCCTGCGCGATGTCGGCGAACGCCTGTCGCTCGATGCCATGGCGACGGCCTTCGGCATCTGCGAGGTGGTGGACGAAAACATGGCCAATGCCGCCCGCGTCCATGCCGTCGAAAACGGCAAAAACATTTCCGACAACGTGATGATCGCCTTCGGTGGCGCGGCCCCGCTTCACGCCGCAAGGCTTTGCGAGAAACTCGGCATCGACCAGTGCATCGTCCCCAAGGGCGCGGGCGTCGGATCGGCGATCGGCTTCCTCAAGGCTCCGTTCGGCTACGAAGCCCTGGCATCCCGGCTGACGCGGCTGTCGCAGTTCAAGCCGGCCGAGGCCAATGCTTTGCTCGACGACCTCAAAGTGTCAGCCGAAAGCTTCGTGCGGGCAGGGGCCAACGGTACGATCACATGCGAAATCACCGCCTTCATGCGCTACGCCGGCCAGGGCTGGGAAATCCCCGTGCCGCTGCCGGACGTGCCGTTCGGCAACGATGCCGCAACCACGCTCGAGGATTTGTTCCAGGCGAATTACCAACGCTTCTTCGGCCGCGCCATCGAAGGACTTGCCGGCCTGGAAATCGAGATCGTCACCTGGTCCGTGAAGGCGACGGATGTCCGGCCTGCTGTCGCCAGGCACGAGCTGATCACCGGCAAGCGGACCACTCAGCCGGCAACAAGCCGCGCGGTGTTCGATCCGGCCAGCGGTGCGCCACGGACCTATGGCATCGTCGAACGGGAGGGGCTGTGCACCGGCGATCGGGTGGCGGGCCCGGTCATCATCGTCGAACGCGAGACGTCCACCGTCGTCACCACGAGCTTCGACGCCGTCATCCAGAGCGACGGCGCAATCCTTCTGATCCGCAAAGGCAGCCAGGCATGAGCGACATCAGTGAAATCCGCATGCAGGTTATGTGGAACCGGTTGATCTCGGTGGTCGAGGAGCAGGCCCTCACCTTGCTGCGCACGGCTTTCTCGACATCGGTGCGCGAATCCGGCGACCTGTCGGCGGGCGTGTTCGATCCCCGCGGCCAGATGCTGGCACAGGCGGTGACGGGAACGCCCGGCCATGTCAACACCATGGCCGAGGCGGTGCTGCATTTCATGAATGAAATCCCGCGCGAAACCATGTTCGAGGGCGACACCTACGTCACCAATGACCCCTGGTTGGGCACGGGCCACCTGCACGACATCACCATGGTGTCGCCGTCGTTCCTGAACGGCGAATTGGTTGCGTTCTTCGCCTGCACGGCGCATGTGGTCGATGTCGGTGGGCGCGGCTTCGGCGCTGACGGCAAGTCGGTCTACGAGGAAGGCATCCAGATCCCGATCATGAAGTTCGCGGAGAAGGGCAAGGTCAATTTCGATCTCGTCAGGATCCTGCGCGCCAACGTCCGCGAGCCGAACCAGGTCGTCGGCGATTTCTATTCACTCGCCGCCTGCAACGAAGTCGGCCACCGACGCCTCATCGACATGATGAAGGAGATCGGCCTGGCATCGCTGGACGGGCTTGGCGAGTTCATCTTCTCGCGCACCCGCGACGCCATGGTCGAACGCATCAAGGCGATGCCCAAAGGCAGCTGGTCGAACGCGCTGGTGACCGACGGCTACGACAAGCCGGTGAAGCTCGCGGCGACCGTCACGGTTCGGGACGCCGGCATCGAGGTCGATTTCACCGGTACCGACCCGATGAGCCGATGGGGCATCAACTGCCCGATCATCTACAGCAAGGCCTATGCCTGCTACGCGTTGAAATGCGTGGTGGCGCCCGATATTCCTAACAATGCCGCGTCGCTCGCCTTCTTCACCGTGTCGTCTCCGGTCAACATCCTGAACGCCGTGCGGCCGGCGCCGGTGGCGCTCAGGCACATCTTCGGCCACATGGTTCCCGATCTGGTGCTCGGCGCGATTGCCAAGGCGATGCCCGGCAAGATCCTTGCCGAGGGCGCCGGCGCACTGTGGAACATCCATATCTCGGTTCGGCCGGTCTCCGGCGGTTCGGGCCGCCGCGCCGAGGTGCTGATGTTCAATTCCGGCGGCATGGGCGCGCGCCCCGGTCTCGACGGATTGTCGGCGACGGCCTTCCCCTCCGGCGTCCATACGATGCCGATCGAGGCAACGGAGCACACCGGCCCGATCGTCATCTGGCGCAAGGAGCTGCGGCCCGATTCCGGCGGCGACGGCGAGTTCCGCGGCGGGCTCGGGCAGGTTATCGAAATCGAGGCGATCGAGGGCCATGAATTCGACTTTTCGGCCATGTTCGACCGCGTCAATCATCCCGCCCACGGGCGCAACGGCGGCGGGCCTGGAGTGGCCGGCGTGGTCAGGCTGGACGATGGCACGCAGATGCGGCCCAAAGGCTGGCAGCATGTTCCGGCCGGCCGTCGGCTGATCCTCCAATTGCCGGGCGGTGGCGGCTATGGCGATCCGTCCAAGCGCAGCACCGAGGCGCGGGCGAACGACCGCTCCAAGGAATACATTTCGGAGAACGGCAAATGAGCTACATTGCCTCGCGCCTGTCTGCGGTGAAGCCTTCGGCGTCCATGGCTGCTTCGCAAGCAGCCAAGGCCCTGCGCGCCAAGGGCGTCGACGTGATCGATCTTGGCTCGGGCGAGCCGGATTTCCCGACACCGAGCCACATCATCGAAGCGGCGCATTTTGCCGCGAAGGCCGGCCAGACGCTATACACGGGTGCCGCCGGCACGGCCGAGGTGCGCGAAGCCGTGGCCGGCAAGTTCCGCCGCGAAAACGGACTGGACTACACGGCGGACGACGTCGTCGTGGCCAATGGCGCCAAGCAGATCATCTTCAACGCGCTGATGGCGACGCTGGAGTCTGGTGACGAAGCGATCCTGCCGGCGCCCTACTTCGTTTCCTATCCCGAGATGGTGAAGCTGCTCGGCGGCACGCCTGTCGTTATCGAGTGCCCGGAAACTTCGGGCTTCCGGCTGACGCCGGAGTTGCTCGAAAAAGCCATCACGCCAAGGACGAAATGGCTGTTCCTCAACATGCCCGGCAACCCCTCCGGCGCCATATATTCGCAATTGGACCTGCGGGCACTCGGAGCGGTTTTGGCAAGGCATCCGCAGGTGCTGGTGCTTTCCGACGAGATTTACGAGCACATCCTGTTCGACAGACGCGACTTCGTCTCCTTCGGCAAGGCTTGCCCGGAACTCAGGGACCGCACCCTGATCGTCAACGGCGTCTCCAAATCCTATGCGATGACCGGGTGGCGTGTCGGCTATGCCGCCGGGCCGGCGCCGCTCACCAGGGCGATGGCGACCATCCAGAGCCAGTCCTGCACGTCCGTCTGCTCGATCGCGCAAGCGGCGACGGTGGCCGCGCTCAACGGCCCTCAGGACGAGGTGGCACGCTTTCGGCAGGCGTTCGAGGCGCGCCGCGACCTTGTCGTCGACGGCATCAGGCGAATCAACGGTCTTACGCTTTCGCCACCGGAAGGCGCCTTCTATGCCTATATTGGCTGCGCCAGCCTGATCGGCCGCAGGACCCCAAAAGGCGTCGTGCTCGAGGACGACACGGCAGTGGCGAATTATCTCCTGAACGAAGGGCGCGTGGCCTCGGTGCCGGGCGCCGCCTATGGACTTTCACCCTATTTCCGCATCTCGACCGCGACCGGCGAAGAGGTGCTGACCGAAGCGATCGCGCGCATCAACGCCGCCGTCGCGCAAGTGGAGTAGATCATGCCGCATTACGAACGCATCCTGATCACCGGCGCGGCCGGCCGCCTCGGTTCGGAACTGCGAAAGGGGCTGGTGCCGCTGGCAAAAACGATCCGCCTGGCAGGCCGCGAACCGTTCGGCGATCTTGCTCCACACGAGGAAGAAGCGGTCTTCGACCTCGCCGATATGGAGGCGACGATTGCCGCCACCAAGGATTGCGACGCGATCGTGCATTTCGGCGGCGCACCACTCGAATGCGAATGGCAAACCATCCTGGACTCCAGCATCCGCGGCTCCTATCACATCTACGAGGGCGCCCGGAAACACGGCGTGAAACGAGTCATCTATGCCTCCTCCGTACATGCCGTCGGCTATCACGAGGTCGAGGCGCATATCGGCGTCGACGTGCCGGTCCGTCCCGACAGCCTCTATGGCGTGTCGAAGAACTTCGTCGAGAGCCTGAGCCGGCTTTACTGGGACAAGTTCGGCATCGAGACGGCGTGCCTGCGCATCTTTTCATCCTTCCCCGAACCGGCGGACCGTCGCATGCTATGGTCATACCTCTCCTTCGCCGACTGTGTGCGTCTGGTCGAGGCAGCTCTCACCGCGCCGCGCGTCGGCCATACGATCTCCTTCGGCCTTTCCGACAACAAGGTGAAAACGGTCGACAACAGCGGCGCCAACCATCTGGGGTTTTCTCCGCAGGATAGTGCCGAGCCGTTCCGCGCAGCGGTCGAGGCGAAGACGCAGATTCCGGATCCCAAGGCGCCATCGGTGAAGTATCTGGGCGGGTGGTTCTGCGAGCTTGGCCATCCGGACGACGAGCCGGCGTAGCTATCGAAATACCAATCCGCTAGATGGCGCAGACCGGAAGCCGAGATGCGGCAGGCGATGGATTCACGCATGGTGGCGGAGATCGAGCAGGTTGTCGGCGGTCGTCATCGGTTTTGGGATTCTCACCTGATCTGGTAGTGGGATCCAAATCACAGGAGATGGCATGCCGAACGATGTACTCGTGCGCGACAGCAATGGCGCTCAATTGAATGACGGCGATTCCGTCACGCTGATCAAAGACCTCAAAGTCAAAGGCACTTCGGAGACGATCAAGCGCGGCACGTTGGTGAAGGCCATCCGGCTGAACGGCAATCCCGGCGAGATCGAATGCAACACCAAGCAAGTGAAAGGCCTGGTGCTCAAGACGGAGTTCGTGAAGAAGGCGTAAGCCTCAAGGCGGCAAGCGATCTCGATGGCTCCTTCGGGATTCCGGAAAGCCTGCCGTCGCCAAGTGGGTCGCGGAGCCATTGAGCGTCCGGCACCCGACAGTTGCGCTGTAAAATTGATGATTTCGCCGACCAGGCACAAAAAACCGCCAAGACCTAAGTCTGGAACCTCCTGCCGCTCCGCGCGTTTCACGGCGTCCCGTTCGCGGACCCGCCCGGATATCTCTCCAAGCGCGCGAAAAAACCAGGAGCCCGCTTCATGCACGACAAGCTGTTTCATTCACCGGTCGCACTGTCGGTCGGCCTCGGCTTCAAGCGCGAGATTGCCTCGCTGGCCGAAATGCACGATTTCCTCACCAATTGGACCACCTCCCGCCGCGGCCCGCTCTACCGAAATGCGGTGAAGGCATGTGATCTGGCCGTTCCAGGTTATGTGAGCGTCGAGCAGGCGCGCCGGGCGTTGCTCGAATTCGCGCAAGCCGCGGGCATCCTGTGGCCGGACCTCGAGCCGGTGGCGGGCGTGCACGCCGTTGCGCGTGGTTATGGCGGCTACGCCGCCTGAAGATTGATGTTCCCCGTGGCGGCTGAAGCCATACCACCATAGAAAGCCCGGCTGGCCCCCAGCCGGGCTTTCCCGTTTCCGGCAGCTCGCAAGGAAATCGCAATCCTGTGGTTGGCCGTGTGCCTTGGGCGACAATGCCTGGGTGGAGTGTTGGGAAGAGCCCGCGCAAAAATCTTTATGACATTCCTATTTCTTTCCACTGCGCCCTGTCTCGAACCTTTATGGCGATCGGGTCCATATTCCTTTCAGAAAACACAACCGGTTCCGTCGCCAAAGATGCGACGGGCCACTTCCGATATATTGCGAACTCTCCTGTCAAATTCGCAAAGTGCAAAAGAACAAAAGGAATAAACACAATGGATATAGCCGTTATCGGGATCGGAATTTTGTTTTTCGCCTTTTGTTTCGCCTACATCAAAGCTTGTGACGCGCTCTAGAGCGAGGCTGAAAAAATGATCATCGACTATATTCTCGGTGGCGGCGTTACGCTGTTCCTGCTCGCCTACCTGACATACGCCCTCGTTCGTCCAGAACGCTTCTGAAGGCACGGAAAGCCCACAGCCATGACACTGAACGGTTGGATACAGATCCTGGTCTATTGCGGGATCGTCATATTGCTGGTGAAGCCGCTCGGCGGCTACATGCACCGCGTCTTCAACGGCGACCGCACGCTGCTTTCGCCGGTCCTTCGCCCGCTTGAGCGCGGGCTTTATCGTATCTGCGGAACCAGCGAACGCGAGGAACAGCACTGGACCACCTACGCGGTCGCCCTGCTGCTCTTCAACCTCGCCGGCTTCCTGGCGCTTTATGCCCTGCAGCGTCTGCAGGGCAGCCTGCCTTACAATCCTGCCGGCATGACAGCGGTTGAACCAGGGCTGGCCTTCGACACCGCCGCCAGCTTCATGACCAACACCAACTGGCAGAACTATGGTGGCGAGAGCACGATGTCCTATCTCGTGCAGATGGCCGGGCTGACGGTGCAGAACTTCGTTTCGGCGGCCACCGGCATTGCCATCGCCATCGCGCTGATCCGCGGCTTTGCACGGGCCTCCGGCAAGTCGATCGGCAATTTCTGGGTCGATATGACCCGCTCCACACTCTATCTGCTTCTGCCGTTCTGCATCGTGCTGACGCTGGTCTATGTCTGGCTCGGCATGCCGCAGACGCTCGGCGCCTACGTCAACGCCACGACGCTGGAAGGCGCGCAACAGACCATCGCCGTCGGCCCGGTCGCTTCGCAGGTGGCCATCAAGATGCTCGGCACCAATGGCGGTGGTTTCTTCAACGCCAATGCCGCGCACCCGTTCGAGAACCCCGACGCGATCTCCAACCTGATCCAGATGGTGTCGATCTTCGCCATCGGCGCCGCCTTGACCAATGTCTTCGGCCGCATGATCGGCAACCAGCGCCAGGGCTGGGCGATCCTCTCGGCCATGGGCGTCATGTTCATCGCCGGTGTCGCCATCTGCTATTGGGCGGAAGCCGCCGGCAACCCGCTGGTGCATGCGCTGGGCATCGACGGCGGCAACATGGAGGGCAAGGAGACGCGTTTCGGCACCGCCCTGTCGGCGCTGTTTGCCGTCATCACCACGGCCGCTTCCTGCGGCGCGGTGAACGCCATGCACGGCTCGTTCACCGCGCTCGGCGGCATGATCCCGATCATCAACATGCAGCTTGGCGAAGTCATCGTCGGCGGTGTCGGCGCGGGTCTCTACGGCATCCTGATGTACATCGTCGTTGCCGTCTTCATTGCCGGCCTGATGGTCGGCCGCACGCCCGAATATCTCGGCAAGAAGATCGAGGCCAAGGAGGTCAAGATGGCTATGTTGGCCATACTATGCCTGCCGCTGGCGATGCTGATCTTCACGGCCATCGCCGTCGTGCTGCCGACCGGCGTGGCGTCGATGGGCAATGCCGGCCCGCACGGCTTCTCCGAGGTTCTGTATGCCTACACTTCGGCGGCGGCCAACAACGGTTCGGCCTTTGGCGGCCTCAGCGGCAACACGCCCTGGTACAACATCACGATCGGCATCGGCATGCTGATGGGCCGCTTCCTGGTCATCATTCCGGCGCTGGCCATTGCCGGCTCGCTGGTGGCGAAGAAAACGGTTCCGGCTTCCGCCGGCACCTTCCCGACCGATGGCCCGCTGTTCGTCGGGCTGCTGGTCGGCGTCATCCTGATCGTCGGTGGCCTCACCTTCTTCCCGGCGCTCGCCGTCGGGCCGATCATCGAGCACCTGGCGATGGCTCACGGGCAGACCTTCTGAGACCGTCATGTCCTGGTTCAATGCCATGCGCCGCAAGGTCGGCCACAGGGACGATCACGGAAAGGAGGAGAGACCTCCTCCTTTCCCGACCCTGTCGACGTTTCTCGGCCTTGCGGCAGTCATGCTCGTCCTCTGGCTGCTGGCCTACAGGCCGCCGCATTTCCTTTCGGCATCCAATCATCGGGTGCCGTCCAACAACACCGAAGCCGGAGCTTCAAAATGAGCAACTCGAAATCAGCCAGCATCATGGATGCCCGCATCTTGGTTCCCGCCATTGGCGGCGCCTTCCGCAAGCTCGATCCGCGCACGCTGGCCAGGAACCCGGTGATGTTCGTCGTTGCCGTCGTCTCGGCGCTCACCACGGTGCTGTTCGTCAAGGACCTGGTCACCGGAGGCGGCAATCTCGGCTTCACGCTGCAGATCATCATCTGGCTTTGGTTTACCGTGCTGTTCGCCAACTTCGCCGAAGCGGTCGCAGAAGGCCGCGGCAAGGCGCAGGCGGATTCGCTGCGCAAGGCACGCACCGAGACCCAGGCCAAGCTTTTGACCGGTGAAGACCGCACCAAATACAAACTCGTGCCCGGCACCAGCCTCAAGGTCGGCGATGCCGTGCTGGTCGAGGCCGGCGACATCATCCCGTCCGACGGCGAAGTGATCGAAGGCGTTGCTTCGGTCAACGAGGCTGCGATCACGGGCGAATCCGCGCCGGTCATTCGCGAATCCGGTGGCGACCGTTCGGCGGTCACCGGTGGCACCCAGGTGCTGTCCGACTGGGTCCGCGTCCGCATCACCGCCGCCTCCGGCCATACCTTCCTCGACCGCATGATCTCACTGGTCGAAGGTGCCGAGCGCCAGAAGACGCCGAACGAGATCGCGCTCAACATCCTGCTCGTCGGCATGACGCTGATCTTCGTGCTGGCCACCGCGACGATCCCGAGTTTTGCCTCCTACTCGGGCGGCTATATCTCGGTGACCGTTCTGGTGGCGCTGTTCGTCACCTTGATCCCGACCACGATCGGCGCGCTGCTTTCGGCCATCGGCATCGCCGGTATGGACCGTCTGGTGCGATTCAACGTGCTGGCCATGTCGGGCCGCGCCGTGGAAGCCGCAGGCGACGTCGACACGCTGCTGCTCGACAAGACCGGCACGATCACACTAGGCAACCGCCAGGCGACGCAGTTTCGCCCGGTCAAGGGCGTCACCGAACAGGAACTGGCCGACGCGGCCCAGCTTGCCTCGCTCGCCGACGAGACGCCGGAAGGCCGCTCCATCGTCGTGCTGGCCAAGGAGAAATACGCCATCCGCGCCCGCGACATGGCAACGCTGCACGCCACTTTCGTGCCCTTCACAGCGCAGACCCGTATGAGCGGCGTCGACATCGATGGTTCATCGGTGCGCAAGGGCGCCGTCGATTCCGTGCTTGCCCATGTCAACCAGTCGGCAGCCGCCGCCCATGGCACGCGCCCAAGCAGCGAATCCATCCGCGATCTCCAGTCCATCGCCGACGAGATCGCCAAGTCCGGCGGCACGCCGCTGGCGGTCGAACGCGACGGGCGCCTGCTCGGCGTCGTCCACCTCAAGGACATCGTCAAGGGCGGCATCAGGGAGCGTTTCACCGAACTGCGCCGCATGGGCATCCGCACGGTGATGATCACCGGTGACAATCCGATGACGGCGGCGGCGATCGCCGCGGAAGCCGGCGTCGACGACTTCCTCGCTCAGGCCACACCGGAGGACAAGCTGAAGCTGATCCGCGACGAACAGGCCAAGGGCAAGCTGGTGGCCATGTGCGGCGACGGCACCAACGATGCACCCGCCCTTGCACAAGCCGATGTCGGCGTCGCCATGAACACCGGCACGGTTGCCGCCCGCGAGGCCGGCAACATGATCGATCTCGACAGCGATCCGACCAAGCTCATCGAGATCGTCGAGATCGGCAAGGCGCTCTTGATGACGCGGGGTTCGCTGACAACCTTCTCGATCGCCAACGATGTGGCCAAGTATTTCGCCATCATTCCGGCGATGTTCGCCGTCTTCTACGTCGCACCGGGACAGACGACCGGCCCGCTGCAGGCACTCAACGTCATGCATCTGGCGACGCCGCAAAGCGCCATCCTGTCGGCCATCATCTTCAACGCGCTGATCATCATCGCGCTGATCCCGCTGTCGCTGAAGGGCGTCAAATACCGCGCCATTGGCGCCGGCGCGCTGCTCAGCCGCAATCTTCTCGTCTACGGCCTCGGCGGCCTCATCGTGCCGTTCGTCGGCATCAAGGCGATCGACATGATCGTCACCGCGCTTGGCCTCGCTTAACTCTTTGTTTTAACGCAATTCCGGACGGAAAACCGCTTCACACTTTTCCTGGAATTGCTTTGAGGAACATCTCCATGCTCACCCAGCTAAGACCCGCGATCATCATGATCGTCTTCTTCACGGTCCTGACCGGCCTGATCTATCCGATCGGCATGACCGGCATCGCCCAGGCGATCTTCCCGCGCCAGGCCAATGGCAGCCTGATCGAGAAGGATGGCAAGGTTATCGGCTCCGAACTGATCGGCCAGGGCTTTGCCAGCGACAAGTATTTCCATGGCCGCCCCTCGGCCGCCGGCGACGGCTACAACGCCGCCGCTTCGAGCGGCAGCAATCTCGGCCCGACCAATCCCAAGCTGATCGACCGCATCAAGGGCGATGCGGAAAGACTGAAGGCGGAGAATCCGAACCAGCCCGTCCCGATGGACCTGGTGACGACGTCCGGCAGTGGCCTCGATCCCGATATCAGTCCCAAAGCAGCCTACTTCCAGGTCGCCAGGGTGGCCAAGGCCAGGGGGATCGATGAAGCCAAGGTCAAGGCGCTTGTCGACAGTCAGGTCGAGGGCAGGGAACTCGGCTTCATGGGCGAACCGGTGGTCAATGTGCTCGGTCTCAACCTTGCGCTGGACGCCGCGAAACAGTGAATGGTGCGGGCTGGGGATCGACAGTATCTCCGGCGCCATCCATGATCGGTCCCGATGCCGGACGACAGAAACAACGACGCCAGACCTTCTCCCGACGCACTGCTTGACCATGCCGAGCGGGAAGGTCGCGGCCGGCTGCGGATATTCCTGGGTGCCGCTCCCGGCGTAGGCAAGACCTATGAGATGCTGATGTCGGGCCGCGCCAGGCTGACCGACGGCGTGGATGTGGTGATCGGTGTCGTCGAGACGCATGGGCGCAAGGAGACACTGGCCCTGGTCGAGGGTTATGAGGTCATTGCCCGCCGCAAGGTCGACTACAAGGGGCGCATCCTCGACGAGATGGACATCGACGCCATCCTCGCCCGGCGCCCGGCGCTGGTTCTTGTCGACGAACTCGCCCACACCAATGCGCCCGGCAGCCGCCATCCCAAGCGCTATCTCGACGTCCAGGAAATCCTGACGCACGGCATCGACGTCTACACGACGCTCAACATCCAGCATGTCGAAAGCCTGAACGACGTTGTCGCCCAGATCACCAAGGTCAGGGTTCGCGAGACGGTTCCCGATTCCATCATCGACCAGGCCGACGATGTCGAGATCATCGATCTCACTCCCGACGACCTGATCAAGCGGCTCGAGGAAGGCAAGGTCTATTTCCCCAACACCGCGCAGCGCGCGATCGAGAACTATTTCTCGCCGGGCAATCTGACGGCGCTCAGGGAGCTGGCGCTGCGCCGCACCGCGCAGCGCGTCGACGACCAGTTGCTGATCCATATGCAGGCCCACGCCATTCCTGGACCGTGGGCTGCGGGGGAAAGGGTACTCGTCTGCGTCGACGCGCGTCCGGGCGGGGCGGCGCGTATTCGCTACGCGCGCAGGTTGGCCGACCGGCTCCGTGCCCCGTGGACGGCGCTGCATGTCGACAGCCCTCGCTCGGCCAGCATGCCCGAAGCGGACAAGGATCGGCTCGCTACGAACCTGCGGCTTGCCGAACAGCTCGGCGCCGAGGTGACCACCATTCCCGGTCAGAACATCGCGCAGGACATTGTTCGCCATGCGACGGCGAACAATTTCACCCATATCGTGGTCGGCAGGCCGACCCGGTCGCGCTGGCGGGAATTGATCGAAGGCTCGCTCACCTACGATCTCATCCGCAACGCCGGTGACATCAGCGTCCATGTCATTTCAGGAACCGAACGCAACGCCGAGGTGACGTCGAGGAGTGTCAAGGCGGCGGACGAGCAGTGGCAGTTCGAGATCTGGCCCTATCTCAAGGCCACGGCCTTTGTCATCGGTTCGCTCGCCTTCGCCGTCGTTCTCGACCAGTTTCTCGACGTTCGCAACCTGGCGATCATTCTTCTCATCGGCGTACTGGCATCGGCGGTAACCGGCGGTCTGTGGCCGGCTCTGTACGCTTGTTTCGCCAGCGCCCTTGCTTTCAATTATTTCTTCCTGGAGCCTCGTTATACGCTGACGATCCGGGATCCGGAGAGCATCGTCGCGCTTGGCGTCTTTCTCGTCGTTGCGGTCATCGCCAGCAATCTGACGGCGCGCGTGCAGCGCCAGGCGGTCGCCGCCCGCTCGCGGGCGCGGGCCACGGAAGACATCTACCTCTTTTCAAAGAAGCTCGCCGGCGCCGGCACGCTCGACGACGTCCTTTGGGCCACGGCCTTCCAGATCGCCTCGATGCTGAAGCTGCGGGTGGTGCTGCTTTTGCCGGAAGACGGGACCATCACCGTCAAGGCCGGCTATCCGCCCGACGACACGCTGGCCGAAGCCGACATCGCCGCCGCCCGCTGGGCCTGGGAGCACAATCGTGCCGCGGGTCGCGGCGCCGACACGCTTCCAGGCGCCAAGCGCCTCTATTTGCCCTTGCGGACGGGGCGCACGGCCATCGGGGTCGTCGGCCTGGACAACGACAAGCAGGGTCCGCTGCTGACGCCCGAGCAGCAGCGGCTGCTTGACGCACTGGCCGACCAGGCGGCGGTCGCCATCGAACGTATTCAATTGGTTGCCGACGTCGACCGTGCCAAGCTCGCGGCCGAGGCGGACAGGCTGCGCTCGGCGCTGCTCACCTCCATTTCCCATGATCTGAAAACGCCGCTCGCTGCCATCATGGGCGCGGCTGGCACGCTGCGGGATTTTTCAGTCGCGCTTCCCGAACCGGACCGGGCCGAACTGCTGTCGACGGTGCTGGACGAATCCGAGCGGTTGAACCGCTTCATCGCCAATCTGCTCGACATGACCAAGATCGAGTCCGGCGCGATGGAGCCGAACTACGCCTTTCACTATGTCGGCGACATCGTCGGCTCCGCCTTGCAAAGGGCCAGGAAAATCATTGGCGAGCACAAGATCGAGACCGACATCCCCAAGGATTTGCCGATGTTGAAGGTCGACCCGGTGCTGTTCGAGCAAGCGTTGTTCAATCTTCTCGACAATGCGGCGAAATATGCCCCGGCAGGCTCGACGATTCGCATGCAGGGTTGGACCGACAATGGCTCCGTCCTGCTGCAAATCATGGATGAAGGGCCAGGCATTCCTCCCGGCGATCTGGAACGGATTTTCGACACGTTCTATCGAGTGCGCAAGGGCGACCAGATCCGCGCCGGTACGGGGCTCGGCCTGTCGATCTGCCGCGGCTTCGTCGAAGCGATGGGTGGCACGATCATGGCGGCAAACCGGACCGACGGTTCGGGCGCGGTGTTCACCATCAAAATGCCCAGGCCGGCAAATCCGCCCAATTTCGACGCTTCGAATACCGACGACCACGATGTGGGTGACCTGGCATGACAAACTCGAACGTCAGAATATTGGTCGTCGATGACGAGCCGCCGATCCGCAAGCTGCTGCGCGTCGGGCTCGGCAGCCAAGGTTATGCGGTCAGCGAGGCGCCGAACGCGAAGGTGGCGATCGAGCTGATGGAGGCGGAGAAGCCGGACCTCGTCCTGCTCGACCTTGGGCTGCCCGGCATGAGCGGCCATGAGCTGCTGCGCAAATGGCGCGACGATGGTCTCGACATTCCAGTGGTCATCCTGTCCAGCCGGACCGACGAGGCCGGTATCGTCCAGGCCCTGGAACTCGGCGCCGACGACTATGTCACCAAACCCTTCGGCATGAACGAGCTGGTCGCCCGCATTCGGGTGGCGCTTCGCCACAAGTTCCAGCAGCAGGGCGAGAAGCCGATTTTCCAGACCGGCGATCTCAGCGTCGACCTGGTCAGGCGCATCGTCAAGGTCGAGGGCAAGGAGGTAAAGCTCTCGCCGAAGGAATACGACATCCTGCGCATGCTGGTGCAGCACGCCGGCAAGGTGCTGACCCATCATTTCCTGTTGAAGCAGGTCTGGGGCGACTCGACCGACGTGCAGTATCTCAGGGTCTATGTGCGGCAGCTCAGGCAGAAGATCGAGAAGAGCCCCGACCAGCCGCGCTACATCACCACCGAGACCGGCGTCGGCTACCGCCTGCGCGAGGTCGAGTGAGCAGGCCAGGTTTTAGCCGATAGCTTCCCGTGGCTGGCCAAGCGGTCTGGAAACCCGCAAGGCCGCGAGGCAGCCGACAATGCCGAGCGGCACGAAGGCAAGAAACAACCACGACGCGACATTCGCCGCCGCGTCGTGGTTCAGACCTTGCGAAAAGCCGCTGGCGTTGGCGACGATGCCGGCGAGTGCGGCGCCCACGGCATAGCCGATGCGCTGCATGGTCGGCACCGCCGCCGAGGCGATGGTCTGCTCGCCCTCCGGCGCGGAGGCCACGATGACGCGCGTGAGGAAGGGCCAGGCCACGCCGAAGCCGCCGCCTTGCAGCAGGGCGCAGATCAGGATCAGCGGAATGGAGCCCAGCGGTATCGCATACGCAAAGCCTGCGATGCCGGCCGCGATCATCACCGCGCCGCCGACGATGATCAGCCGCTCGCGCTGCGGCGGCGCGTTGGCGACCAGGATCGACAGGATCGACCAGGCGATCGATTCGGCGGCGATGATGTAGCCGGTGGTCAGCAGCGGAATGTCGTGAAGACTGGTCAGCAACAGCGGCCCGTAGACGCCGAAGGAACAGGTCGCCACCGAAAAGGCGGCAGCCATGGTCATGCCGGCGCCGACCGGCGTGCGCCACGAGAACAGCCGCGCCGGAAACAGCCGCGAACGCGGCTTCAGCGCGTCGATGGTGAAGAACAGCACCAGGCCTATCAGGCCGAAGGCCATCAGCAGCGAAGAGCGCAGCAAGGCGATGTCGACGCCGGCCGAGGCAATCAACACCACGGCGACGGCAAGGCAGCCAAGGGCCGCGAACGGGAAGGGCGGCGCCTTGCCCGTGCTCGTCTTGGGTTTCGTCGCCTGCGGCGTGTCGAGCACGATGAAGCTTGCCAGCGCCATGGCAGTGCCGCCGAGAGTAAAGATGCCGAAGGCCCAGCGCCATGACAACAGCTCGGTCATGATCGCGCCGAGCAATGGTCCGCTGAAGGCGGCGACGCCCCAGATCGCCGACATGATGCCGAAAAGCTGCGGCCAGATGGCGCGCGAGAACAGTCGTTCGACCGAGACGAAGGCCAGCGACACCAGCGCACCGCCGCCAAGTCCTTCGATCAGGCGGCCGGCGAGGAACAGTGGCATGGAAGGCGAGGTGGCGCATATCAGCGCGCCTGCTGCGTAGAGCAGCGCGGCGACCACCATGTTGGTGCGCAAGGGGACATAACTCACCAGTCGTCCGGCGGCTGCGCCGGCAACGATGGCGCCGAGTTCGTAGATCGCCAGCGACCAGCCGACGAGCTGTACGCCCGCCAGTTCGCCGACCATGGCCGGCATCACCGTTGCCACCATCGTCTCGTTGGTGGCGTGCAGCAGGATGCCGAGGCTGATGAAGCAGAAGCGCGCCAGGTCGCCGCTTGCCCACAATAAGCGCCAGTCGACCCTGTTCGTGCTGATCTCGGTCATTTCCACCCCTGTCTTGCATATCTCGACGCCAGCGCAGCACGCCAGAAGCCAGTACGGGTTTCCGGCAGGACCATGCGAATCGACAGCGCCGGATCGAGGCGTTGTGGCGTTCGGGGCAGGCTTGTAAAACCTCAACCGGGGTTGAGCTCAAGCGGTTTTTTTGAAGATCGTTCGCGCGGCAGCCTTTCCGGTTGCGGGTTCGTTGCGCGATCAGTTCTCGGTGCTGCGCAGCTGGAATTGGCTGACGCCGATCGCGAGGTTCATGCCGGTCTGCGTCTGCAAGCTGAGCGGCTGCAAGGTGAAGGCCTGAGAGGAGCCGCCGACCAGCAGATTGGCGCCGGCGCCGACGGCGGCCGTCACCTCCGCGCTGGCGCCGATGTAGTCGCCGGCCAGCGCACCCGGCGCATAGATGTTCTTCAGCGGCGTCAGCACGATCCACTGCATGACCGTCTGCTTCGTCGTGCCGATGTCGAGGCCGTATTTGTTGACAGCGCCGAAATAGGCTTCCGGCGCGAAGCTTTTGTCGGCGGGGTTAAAGGTGCAGCTCAGATCCTTGCTCGAGCCGAAGATGAAGCCGGTGCCGCCGCCTATGGCGCAGTCAAGCGTACCGACTTCCATGCCTCGGTCCTGCGCCTGCACCGCTCCGGATAGCGTGGTGAACACGGCGGCAGCTATGGCTGTCTTCAGCATGATGGTTCCCCTCCAAAATCAAACGGCGCGGAACCATCCTATCTGGTTCCGCGCCGCGGAGTGAGGGGCATGGAGCGCACGGCTCCATGCAATCACTTGAATGAATGGATCAACTGGAGCGAGGTCACGGCCACGGCAAGGTTGACGCCGGTCTGCGCCTGGACGCTGAGCGGCTCCAGCATGAAGGCGCTGTCCAGGCCGCCAACCAGCAGATTGGCGCCGCCGCCGGTCACCACGCTCGCTTCGGCGTTGACACCGTAGTAGCTGCCGGCGAGATCGCCTCCGTCACTGTCCCGGGTCGCAGCCAGCACGGCCCAGACGAGCTGGCCCTGATGCGTCTGGCCGACATCGAGGCCGATCTTGGAAATGACGCCTGTGTAAACCTCGGACGGCCCGTGATGATGAGGCCGGAAGACACAGGACACGCCCTTGTTGGAAGCGACGATATAAGCGGTGCCGCCGTCGATGGTGCAATCGAGCGTGCCGAGTTGCAGCTTGCCGGCGCTGGCCGGAGCCACCGCGAACATCGTCGTGGCGAGGGCAGCGGCGCAGGCGAGTTTCTTGATCATGGGAGGGTCCTTTCGCAAAATACTTTCAACAACGGCTTGGGTGGGTAGACCGTTCCGCCGAAAACTTGGCGCGATCAAGGCAGGGGCCGAAAGCCTCCTGCCGGGGTTAATGCGCGGTTGCGAAGTGCGTCCTTTCGGACACGCAAAGAATCCCGCGGCACTTGGATGTCATGCGGATTTGTATGGGAAGCCGAAACCGAGATCAGCTGACGCGGGCGAGGCCATCCTTGGCCGGCTGGTAGGTAGGGTCGAGGCGAACGGCTTCCTTATAGGATTTCGCGGCCTTCGCCTTGTCGCCGCGCCGCTCATAGATCAGCGCCTGGTTGGACCAGGCCTCGGCATTCCTGCCGTCGAGCTTGATCGCCATGTTGAAATCGGAGAAGGCATTGTCTTCGTCGTTGGTCGCCAGATAGGAGAGGCCGCGGCCATTGTAGGGTTCGGCGGCGTCCGGCGCCAGCGAGATGGCGGTCGAGAAGTCCTCGATGGCGAATTTGTGCTGGCCCTGGCTCTGATAGATCAGGCCTCGATTGTGGTAGGCGCGCGCGTCGGTCGTATCGAGCTGGATCGCCTTCTGAAAGTCGTTGAAGGCGTCCTGGGTGCGACCCGCCTTGCGGTAGAGATTGCCGCGGCCGATATAGGCGGCGTCATAGTTCGAGTTGATCTGGATCGAACGGTTGTAGTCCGCCAGCGCGGCTTCCTGGTTGCCGAGGAAGCGCTGGATGAGCGCGCGATTCGAATAGGCCTGGAAGAAATTCGGATTGAGCTGGATGGCTTGATTGAAATCCTTGAGCGCCGCCTGGTACTGACCGCCACGGCCATAGGCCGAGCCGCGCACATTGTAGCCTTCGGGATCCTGGGGATTGCGCTGGATGACCCCCGACAGCGAGGAAATGTTCTCGCTCGACCCTTGCGCCTTGTCGATGTTGTTGAATTCACCGGTCGGGCCTGCCGTTTGGCAGCCGGCAAGCGCCAGTCCGGAGAGCAGGGCTGCTGTCAGGGCGAAACCACGCAATGCGGTCCCGCGCTCCACGCTTGTTGCGTTCATGTCTGCCCTGTCCTCACTTCAAGCCGCGTCGTTCAGGTCCGGCTCCCCCTCCGGACCGGTCACATCAAACAAAAAGGTGGCGGCGATTCCACATCGCGCCACCTCTGATATCCTTCGAAAAGGACGAAAAATTGGCGTTAGAACCGCGGCGGACGCGGAGCGCCACCTGCACCGCCGGCGGCGCCAGCAGCGACCGGGCGCGGCGTCATCGGCAGCAGGCCTTCGCGCTGGGCGCGCTTGCGGGCCAGCTTGCGGGCGCGGCGAACGGCTTCAGCCTTTTCGCGGGCGCGCTTCTCGGACGGCTTCTCGTAGTGACCGCGCATCTTCATTTCACGGAAAATGCCTTCGCGCTGCATCTTCTTCTTGAGAGCGCGAAGCGCCTGATCAACGTTATTGTCGCGGACGAGTACCTGCACGGGCAATCCTGTCTTTCGGGTTTGATATCAACAGGCAAGCGGCCATAGCCACTAGCCTCCGCGGCGGTTTACACCACGAATTGTGGCGGCTGATAGCAGAATCATGCCGCGCTGTCCACAGCGGAAATGAATTTGCGGGGCCAGCCGCCGTCTGTTTGCCTTGATATAAGGAGCCGACTAGGCCGTCGCGAGGTGCAGCAACTCGAAATTTTCGAAGAACTCGCCGTAGTCGCAGGTGATCTCCTCGCCGACGCCGATGTCGCGGGTCGCGGTGGCCCCGCCATATTGCGAAAAATCCGTATTCGGATTGCTGGAATGGTTCATGAAGCGGCCATTGTCGACTTCATAGACCAGGAAACCTGGCCGGTCCGGGCTCGGATAGGCATAGCGGTCGAGCAGCTCCCTGAGATGCGGGGGTGCCGTCTCGTATTTGTCCATGGGGATCAGCCGGTCGAAATCCGGATCGAGCCGCCAGATCGAAGCGCCTTTCCTGATCGGCTCCGCGGCGAACACGCCGACACCTTCGATCGCACTCGCAGTCACATAGGTTCTGATCAGCATCATGGTTCCAGACCCCGCTTTTGGACATAAACGGAATCGCCAAATCGCGGCGAAAAATCAAGAGCGGCCGTTTGCCTGGCGGCTATGAACATGCGTCCCGCCGCTGGAATCTTCACGTCCGGTTGATCGACACGCCGCCATCGGCAAACAGAGCCGCTCCGGTGGTGAAGCTCGAGGCGTCGGAGGCGAGATAGAGTGCCGAGCGGGCGATCTCCTCCGGCATCGCGATACGCTTCAAAGCATGCAGGCCTTCGACGAAAACCCGTGATTCCGGGGTCTTGAAGGTTGCCGCCGGTGTGTCGGTGCCGCCGGGCAGCAGCGCGTTGACCCGCACGCCTTTCGGGCCGTATTCGGCGGCCAGCACCTGTGTCAGTCCGATCAGGCCGGCCTTGCTCGCGGCATAACTAGTCATGCCGGGCATGCCGACTGTGTGACCAACGAAGGTGGAGGTGAAGATCAGCGAACCGCCGCCGCGCTCGATCATTGCCGGCACCTGGTATTTGGCGCCGAGAAACGCGCTGGTGAGGTTGGTGTCGAGCGTCTCGCGCCATCCCTCCAGCGGCAGGTCCGAAATCGGCCCCATCCGGCCAACGGCGCCGGCATTGTTGAAGGCGATGTCGAGCCCGCCGAACTTTTCGACCGCCAGATCGACAAGGGCCTTTGCATAGGCTTCGTCCCTGACATCGCCGGCAAGCGCGATGGCCGCGCCATCATTGTCTTCTATCTCGGCGACGAGCGTATCGAGCTCGGCCTGACGGCGGGCGGCGACGATGACCTTGGCGCCTTCCTCGGCAAAGAGTTTTGCCGAGGCCCGGCCGATGCCGGAACTGGCGCCGGTGACGATGGCGATCTTGTTTGCGAGTGCGAACATTTCTGCATCCTTTTCTTCGCGCCGGCCTGACCGGCAGTTGGGGTGCTTGGTCGCAGATCGAGGCAAGGCGAGCCACCCGATACGTGCCAAGATGCTGGAAAGCGCCGACGCACCAGATGCGTCTTTTTCACCACGGCGCAAAACGGCAAGCGCCGTCGCAAACAGCGCAAGGGTGGAAGCGCTGTTTCGCTAGTGATACACCTCGCGCGCCGGGACCGAACGAACGCCGGCCGCCATTCGCGAAGCCTTTTTGGGGCGAGGTTGGGACGTTGAAGAAATATTCGGTATTCGCCATCGCCCGGGAAGCCATGCGCGGCCACAAGGGCTGGGAGGAACAGTGGTCCTCGCCTGAGCCCAGGAAAGAATACGACGTCATCATCGTCGGCGCCGGCGGCCATGGCCTGGCCACCGCCTATTACCTCGCCACGGTGCACGGCATCACCAATGTCGCGGTGCTGGAAAAGGGCTGGCTCGGCGGCGGCAACACCGGCCGCAACACCACCATCATCCGCTCCAACTATCTCTATGACGAGAGCGCCGGCATCTACGACCACGCGCTGAAGCTGTGGGACGGGCTCAGCCAGGAGCTCAATTACAACGTCATGTATTCGGCGCGGGGCGTCATGATGCTCGCGCACAATGTGCACGACGTGCAGGTGCTGAAGCGTCACGTTCACGCCAACCGGCTGAACGGCATCGACAATGAGTGGCTGACGCCGGAGCAGGCGAAGGAATTCTGCCCACCGCTCAACACCTCCAAGGAGGCGCGCTATCCGGTGGTCGGTGCGTCGCTGCAGCGGCGCGGCGGCACGGCCCGTCATGACGCCGTTGCCTGGGGCTATGCGCGCGGCGCCTCGGCGCGCGGCGTCCACATTATCCAGAATTGCGAGGTTACCGGGGTCAAGCGGGCGGCCAATGGCGCGGTGATGGGCGTCGACACGACGCGCGGCTTCATCGGCGCCAAGAAGGTGGGCGTCGTTGCCGCCGGCCATTCCTCCGTCATCATGAACATGGCCGGCGTGCGCATGCCGCTGGAAAGCTATCCGCTGCAAGCGCTGGTGTCGGAACCGGTCAAGCCGGTGGTTCCCTGCGTGGTGATGTCGAACACGGTGCACGCCTATATCTCGCAGTCCGACAAGGGCGAGCTGGTGATCGGCGCCGGCACCGACCAGTATGTCTCCTACTCGCAGACCGGCGGCTTGCACATATTGCAGCATACGCTCGACGCCATCTGCGAGATGTTCCCGATCTTCACGCGCATGAAGATGCTGCGCTCGTGGGGCGGCATCGTCGACGTCACGCCCGACCGCTCGCCGATCCTGGCCAAGACGCCGGTGCCCGGCCTCTATGTCAATTGCGGCTGGGGCACGGGCGGCTTCAAGGCGACGCCGGGATCGGGCCATGTCTTTGCCCATACGATCGCCAGGGACGATCCGCATCCGATCAACGCGCCCTTCACCATCGAGCGCTTCCGCACCGGACGGCTCATCGACGAGGCGGCGGCGGCGGCGGTGGCGCACTGATGATGGCGCAGATGGCTGTCGCGATGCCGCTGATGCTGGCGGGGGAACAAGTGCTGGCGGGGGAACGGGGCATGTTCCATTTTCCCTCGCCGGACGAAGTGCGCACGCAGCCGATCAGCCGCACCGGCAACGAAACCGTCTGGCCGTTTTCGGTCGATGACGGCACGCTGGCCTGCGTCTGGAGTGGCGGCCAGAGAGTGGTGATGTTCTTCGAGGGACGACCCGAAGGACTCGACGAGGCCGAGACATTCCAGCCGCGTCAAGTCATCGTCACCACCGATCCGATGCAGCTCACCCTCGGCAACATGGCGTCCCGCGATCTGTTTCGTCCCGCTGCAAGCGTGGAAGAGCGCATCCGGCTCGTCGCACCGTTCGCGACCTTGGGACAGAAGCTTTGCGATCAACCGGCGGGCGCCCACGTCGGCCACGGCGAATTGTAGGAACCAGGACAATGCTTCTCATCCGCTGCCCCTATTGCGAGGAAGAGCGTCCGGAACTCGAGTTCCGCAACGCTGGCGAGGCGCACATCGCGCGCTCGGCCAATATGGCCGGCGAGAGCGACGACGATTTTGAAAAGTTCTTCTTCATCCGCTCCAACCCCAAGGGCATCATTTATGAGCGCTGGCGGCACATGCATGGCTGTGCGCGCTTCTTCAATGCCGTACGCGACACCGTCACCGACAAATTCGTCATGACCTACAAGGCCGGCGAGCCCAAACCCACCAAGCTGCCGAAAAACTCCAACGAAGTGGTTGCCAAATGAGCGGCGCGTTCCGCATTCCCTGCGCTGGCCGCTTCAGCCAAGCCAAGACCGCGCGGTTCAGCTTCGATGGCCAGTCCTATGCCGGCATCGAGGGCGACACGCTGGCCTCGGCGCTGCTCGCCAATGGCGTCCATCTCGTCGGCCGTTCGTTCAAGTACCACCGTCCGCGCGGCATCCTGTCGGCGGGCGCCGAGGAGCCGAACGCCCTGGTCGAAATCAGGCGCGACGCGGCACGCAAGACGCCGAACGTGCGGGCGACCGTGCAGGAGCTCTATGATGGGCTTGATGCGCAGTCGCAGAACCGCTGGCCGTCACTGTCCTTCGACCTCGGTGCGGTCAGCGATATCGCCTCGCCGCTGCTTTCGGCCGGCTTCTACTACAAGACCTTCATGTGGCCGAAAGCGGCGTGGAAGACGCTCTATGAGCCAAAGATCCGCGCCGCGGCCGGTCTTGGCGTTTCCCCGGACCAGCCGGATCCCGACCATTATTCATCGCGCTATGCGCATTGCGACGTGCTGGTGCTGGGCGGCGGTGCGGCAGGCATCGCGGCAGCGCTTGCGGCGGCCGAGACCGGCGTGCGCGTCATCCTCGCCGACGAGCAGGCCGAGTTCGGCGGCAGCCTGCGTTTCGAGAGCGGCGCGAAGATCGACGGCCAGGACGGTTTTGCCTGGGCGCAAGCTGCCGTGGCGAAGCTCGCCGCGATGGACAATGTCCGCGTGCTGTCGCGCACGACGGCGTTCGGCTACTATGCGCAGAATTTTATCGGGCTGGTCGAGCGTGTCAGCGAACATCTGAGGACCCCCGGCCACGATCTGGCGCGCGAGCGGCTTTGGCAGGTCCGGGCCAAGCGCGTGGTGCTGGCCTCCGGTGCGATCGAGCGCCACATGGTGTTTGCCGACAATGACCGGCCCGGCATCATGCTGGCGGGTGCCGCGCGCACCTATCTCAACCACTATGGCGTCGCCGTCGGCAGGAATGTCGGCGTCTACACCGCCAATGATTCCGCCTATGCAGCGGCGATCGACCTGAAGAAAGCCGGCGTCAACGTGGCGGCGATCGTCGATCTGCGCGACAATCCGACCGGACCGGTGATCGACGAGGCGAGGGCGCTCGGCATCGAGGTCAATTTCGGCCGCGCGGTGATCCGCGCCGGCGGCAAGCTCAGGGTCTCGTCGATGACCGTGCAGCCGAAGAATGGCGGCGGCGAACGCACCATCGCGGTCGATGCGATACTGATGTCGGCCGGCTGGACGCCGTCGGTGCATCTGTTCTCGCAGTCGCGCGGAAAGGTCGCCTTCAACGACGAGACCAAGCGCTTCGTGCCGGGCATCTATGCGCAGGACTGCGTCTCGGTCGGCGCCTGCAACGGCACCGACGGGCTGTCTGCGACGGTCGATGAGGCCTATGCGGCAGGCGCCAAGGCGGCCAGGGATGCGGGTGCCAAAACCGCCAAGGGCAGCAAGCCGAAGGTAGACGCCTCGGAGAGCTGGTCGCGCGGCATGCTGGGTGCAGCGCCCGGCGCCGGGTCGGATACGACGGTGAAGGCCTTCGTCGATTTCCAGAACGACGTCACCGCCAAGGACATCCGCCAGGCGGTGCACGAAGGCATGCGCTCGATCGAGCACGTCAAGCGCTTCACCACCAACGGCATGGCGACCGACCAGGGCAAAACCTCCAACATGCACGGCTTGGCGATTGCCGCCGAGACGCTGGGCAAGCCGATCCCGGAAGTCGGCCTGACCACGTTCCGGGCGCCCTATACGCCGGTCACCTTCGGCGCGATCGTCAGCCATGCGCGAGGTCCGCTGTTCGACCCGACACGCAGAACCGCGATCCATCCCTGGGCCGAGGCGCAAGGTGCCATGTTCGAGGATGTCGGCCAGTGGAAGCGCGCCTGGTATTTCCCCAAGGCGGGCGAGGACATGCACGCGGCGGTCGACCGCGAATGCGTCGCCGTGCGCAAGACGGCTGGCCTGTTCGATGCCTCGACGCTGGGCAAGATCGAAGTGGTCGGGCCGGACGCGGCCAAATTCATGGAACTGCTCTACACCAACCCATGGGAGAAGCTGCAGCCCGGCCGCTGCCGCTACGGCATCATGCTGCGCGAGGACGGGTTCATCTATGATGACGGCGTCGTCGGCAGGCTGGCCCCCGACCGTTTCCACGTGACGACGACGACCGGCGGCGCGCCGCGCGTCATGAACCATATGGAGGACTATCTCCAGACCGAGTTCCCGCATCTCAATGTCTGGCTGACCTCGATCACCGAGCAATGGGCTGTTATCGCGGTGCAGGGACCCAAGTCGCGCGACATCATCGCGCCGCTGCTCGAAGGCATCGACATGTCGGACGAGGCGCTGCCGCACATGTCGGTGCGCGAAGGCAAGATCTGCGGCGTGCCGACGCGGCTGTTCCGCATGTCGTTCACCGGCGAGCGCGGCTTCGAGGTGAACGTGCCGGCCGACTATGGCCAGGCGGTCTGGGAAGCGCTGTGGGCCGAAGGCCAGAAGCATGGTGCGGCTGCTTATGGCACCGAGGCGATGCACGTGCTGCGCGCCGAAAAGGGCTACATCATCGTCGGCCAGGACACCGACGGCACGGTAACGCCGAACGACGCCGGCCTCGATTGGGCGGTCGGCAAGAAGAAGCCGGACTTCGTCGGCATCCGCGGCCTGACGCGGCCAGATCTGGTCGCCAAGGGCCGCAAGCAATTGGTCGGCCTGAAGACCAGGGATCCCAAGGTGGTGCTGGAAGAGGGCGCGCAGATCGTCGAGGACCCGAAGCAGGCGATCCCGATGAAGATGATCGGCCATGTCACCTCGAGCTACTGGTCGGAAAATTGCGGCCGCTCGATCGCTCTGGCGCTGGTCGCCGGCGGCCGCGACCGGATGGGCGAGACCCTCTATGTGCCGATGCCGAACGGGGTGATCGAAGTGGAGGTTACCGGCATGGTGTTCTTCGACGAGACGGGAGGGCGCCTCAATGGCTAAGGCCGCTGCAAGAAAGACGGCTCCGGCCGCATCGCCTTCGGTCGAACGCCGTCCGGCGCTGGCTGGGCGCAGCACCACTGCCGCCAGCGTCAAGGTCGAGGTGCTGCCGCCGGCCGAGCGCGTTTCATTACGGGCGCCGGAGGCTTCGGTCGCAGCGCTTTCAAAGGCGCTCGGCGTGACCTTGCCGAACAAGCCGAAAACCGCTGCCGCGAACGGCGGGCGCACCGCTCTGTGGCTCGGCCCCGACGAATGGCTGGTCATCGATGAGGCCGACAACGATCCGCTCGCCGATTGCGCCAAAGTATCCGCGCTGCATTCGGCGGTCGGCGTCTCGCATCGCAACATCGCGATATCAGTGACGGGTGCCGGAGCGGCGGCGGCGATCAATGCGGGCTGCCCGCAGGACCTGTCGCTCGACGCCTTCCCGGTGGGAGCAGCGTCGCGCACCATCCTGGGCAAGACCGAGATCGTGCTGCTGCGCACGGGTAACGACGCCTTCCGGGTCGAATGCTGGCGTTCCTTCTCGGACTATGTCTTTACTTTGCTGTCCGAGGGATCGCGCGACGCGGCGGTCTGAACTCGGAACGTTTTGCAGGGCACGCTCGTTCTGCATCCGCACGCCGAGGGAGAATGCCGATGCCGTCGAATTCCGCGCCGAAGTCGCCGGTCATAAAGACATCGGCTGTCCGCTCGCTCGAACACGAGCGGCACGAAGCGCCGAGCGCCGAAGACGAACTCGAGGAAGGCCTCGAAGACACGTTCCCGGCCAGCGATCCGATATCCATCACTGGAACGGCCATTCCTGGAGCTCCGGCAAAACCAGGCAAGGCCAAGACCGTGCCCGGGCGCAAGAGGCGCAAGCCGTAGTTTCCATCGGGCAAGATCTCATCGGGCCTTCTCAATCCCCTTGGACATGCTATTTAAAGCGCTTTGGGAGATGAAAATGCCGACAAAAGCGATCGTATGGGGCGAGAACGTCCACGAGCAGACCAATGAAGCCGTGCGCGACCTCTATCCCTTGGGGATGCACGGCACCATTGCCGCCGCCCTCAACCAGGACAAGGGCATCGAGGCGACCACCGCCACCTTGCAGGAACCCGAACATGGCCTGAGCGAGAAGCGCCTGGCGGCCACCGACGTGCTTTTGTGGTGGGGCCACGCGGCGCATGGCGAGGTCAAGGACGATATCGTCGAGCGGGTGCAGAAGCGGGTCTGGGAAGGGATGGGCCTGATCGTGCTCCATTCCGGCCACTACTCGAAGATATTCAAGCGGCTGATGGGCACGCCCTGTTCGCTGAAATGGCGCGAGGCGGGCGAGCGCGAGCGCGTCTGGGCGATCAACCGCGGCCACCCGATCGCGCAAGGCATCGGCGAGTGCCTGGAGATCGGCGAGACGGAAATGTATGGCGAGCCGTTCGCCGTGCCGGAGCCGCTCGAGACGGTGTTCGTCTCCTGGTACGAGGGTGGTGAGGTGTTCCGATCCGGGCTGACCTACCAGCGCGGTGCAGGACGGATCTTCTACTTCTCGCCCGGCCACGAGACCTATCCGATCTATCACAATGAGGGCGTGCAGCAGGTGCTGCGCAACGCCGTCCATTGGGCGCACAACCCGGCGCCGGCCTGGTCCGGCATCACCAACGCGCCGAACGTGCCGACGGATGCGGCCAAGGAGAAGATCGTGCAGAAGGGGCTGCGCCTGCATGCCGACGGCGACAAGGGCCTGAGTTGATTCGGGCCTGAGCTGATCGGGGCCTGAATTGCTTAAGGCGTGAGTTGATTGGGGCTTGGGGCTAATGCACCGAATTCTTCTGCTCGGCACCGGCGGTATCGCCGGGCATCATGTCGAGGAGTTTGCCGAGATCCCGGGCTGCAGCATCGTCGCCTGTGTCGACCAGGTGCCCGGCCGCGCCGCAGCGTTTGCCGCCGTCAGCAAGATCGGCGAATCTTTCGAGAGCCTGGAGGCGGCGATCGCCTGGGGTCAGTTCGATGCCGCCATCAACGCGACGCCGGATGGTGCGCATATGGCGACGACGCTGGCGCTGCTTGCCCAGGGAAAGCATGTGTTTTGCGAAAAGCCGCTGGCGCCGAACCACGCCGACGCGCTTGATATGACCGAAGCGGCCGAGGCTGCAGGGGTGGTCAACATGGTCAACCTGACCTATCGCAACTCACCGGCGATTCATGAAGCGCGGCGCATGGTGCTGGCCGGCGAGATCGGCGAGCTGCGCCATGTCGAGGCGAGCTACCGGCAAAGCTGGCTGGTCAGCCAGTCATGGGGCGACTGGCGGGTCGAGGACAAATGGCTGTGGCGCTTGTCCAGCCGGCACGGTTCAACCGGCGTGCTGGGCGACGTCGGCATCCACATCCTGGACTTCGCCACCTATGGCGCCGATCAGGACATCGTCAGCCTCCACGCCGATCTGGTGACGTTTCCGAAGGCCGAGGGCGAGCGCATCGGCGACTATCTGCTGGATGCCAATGACAGCGTGGCGATGACGGCCCGGCTCAGTTCCGGCGCGCTCGCCACGATCGCGGCGAGCCGCTACATGACCGGCCACGCCAACGATTTGTCGCTGGCCCTGCACGGCACCAAGGGCGCCATCAGGGTCGAGACCGACGGCAAGGCATCTAACCTGTCGGCCTGTCTCGGCGGCGATGTCGATCTTCAGCAATGGCGAACGCTGGCGCTGCCCAGTGTCAAGCGCAATGCGCGACGCTTTGCCGATGCGCTGGATACAGGCCGGAATGGCGATCCGTCGTTCCGGCGTGCCGCCGACATGCAGAAGCTGATTGACGCGGCCTTCGAGAGTTCAGCGGCGAAGCTGCCGGTTTCGGTCAGCTGAAGTTTCCACCTGACCGGCTTGTGCCGGCCAGAAGTGATGTCCTGCAAATATCAGAACGAGCTCGGCACGATCCAAGGATTGATGTCGATGCCGAGGCGCGGACCTTTGCCTTCAGCGGTATTTTCCGTGGCGCCCTTCTTCTCGACCGAACCGGTCGAAGCGCAATCGAGCTTCACGTTGGTCTTGGTGTCAACGCAGGCCGCCACCGGCGCATGCTTGACGGGGTGGGTGGTGTTGGCGGCGAAGGCCGAGCCCGAAAGTGCCAGCACGGCGGCGAGGGTGAGGAGTATCTTTTTCATTGTCAGTCTCCGTTTTCGACGGGTGAATTTCTCTCGTACATGTACGATGCACTGTACATATACGCCCGTCGATCGCGAAGTTCAAGGAAAACCGTACGCGTACAATAAATTTTTTGTTAACCAAGAAACCCCCAGGTCTGGAGGGGAATACACAAACCAAAGGAAACGGCGTTCAGCAGGTGACCGGTGTCTCGGTCAGTGGCGGCACGTTTTGCGTGCTGAGCGTCGCAAGCGTGAAATCGCACATCCGCTTCACGAAGGCCTGCGGATCGCCGAAGGGGTAAAAAGGAAAGGTGATGAGCAGCGAGATCGTGCCGTGTCCGACCGCCCACAGCATGGTGGCGATGGCGCGCGGATCGCCCTGCAATTTGCCGGCGGTGACGCAGGCCTCGACCCTGCTGATCAGCACCTTCATAGCAGGGTTGCTCTCTTCCATTTCGTTGTAGCCTTCCGGCAGCTTGGTCTTTTCGGTCATGAACACGGTGCGGTATTCGTTGGGATTGCCGAGTCCGAAAGCGGCATATTCGGTCATCACCGCCTGCAAGGCCTCGATCGGATCATCGGATGGATGCCCCTCGATGCGGCGGGCGAGTGTCTCGAATGCATCCTCGGCCAGAGCGAACAGGATGTCCTGCTTGTCGGCGAAGTAGGAGTAGACCGACATCGGGGCATAGCCGACCCGCTTGGCCAGCTTGCGGATGGTCAGGCCTTCATAGCCTTCTTCCTGGACGAGCTTGTGCGCGGCCTCGACCAGTTCGGAGCGCAGTTCGGCCTTTTGTTTCTCGCGGCGTGTCTGGACGCTCTGCGGCAAGATCTGGTGCCTTTGGTTGGTTGGTGGCTGGCTAAATTATATACGCTGTACGGAAACGGACAAGGGCATGGGAAGTTCCCAAGCGGTATGCTTCGGATCGTGCCCACGCTCGTCGAAGTTGGCGGCACCCATGATCAACACCGTTGCTCCGTCAAAGCGGCCATCACGCCTCCTTGTCGATCAGCTTCGCGGCAAGACGCGAAAGCAGCTTCACCGCCTCGCCATAGGTCCGGGCTTTTTCCGGATTGGAGGCATTGCCGTCCAGCGCCCGCTTGAAGACGCCTTGGCAGATCGCAGCCAGCCGGAAGAAGGAAAAGGCGAGGAAGAACGTCCAGTTGCCGATACTGGTGAGTCCGCGCCGCCGGCAGTAGCTGGCGACATAGTCTTCTTCGGAAGGCAGGCCGATCGCGGACCGGTCGACACCGCCCAGGCCGCGAAAGCCCGAGCTATGCGGCAGCCGCCATTGCATGCACTGATAGGCGATATCGGCGAAGGGGTGGCCCGATGTCGACAGTTCCCAGTCGAGCACCGCCAGAACCTTTGGCCGGTCCGGCGCGAAGATCAGATTGTCCAACCGGTAATCGCCATGCACCAGCGAGACGCGGCCGTCATCGGCGGGCATATGCGTCTCCAACCAGGCAATCAGCCGATCCATATCGGCGACGGTGCCGGTTTCCGAAGCGCGGTACTGGCTCGTCCAGCGCGCCAGCTGGCGCTCGAAATAACTGCCCGGCCGGCCGAAATCGCCGAGTCCCACTGTTTCGACATCGACCTCGTGCAGCGCGGCAAGAGTGGCGTTCATGGCATCGTATATGGCGGCGCGTTCTTCGTTGTCGCGAGCCTCCGGCAGGGCCGGATCCCAGAAGATGCGGCCGTCGAGGAAATCCATCACATAGAACATGCGGCCGATGGGCGAGTCTTCCGCCGACAGATGCAGCATGGCAGGCACAGGCACGGCGGTGCCGGCAAGCGCGCTCATCACCCTGAATTCTCGGTCGACCTGGTGCGCCGATTTCAGCAATTGTCCCGGCGGCTTGGCGCGCAGCACGTAACGGCCGCTTGCCGCCGTCAAAAGGTAGGTCGGGTTCGATTGGCCGGATTTGAACTTCTCGACTGCAGCAAGCCCGGAAAAGCCAGGTATGTTCGCCTCGAGGTAAGGCGCAAGCGCTGCCTGGTCGAGAACGGGATCACTCATGCCGTCTCGGGCTGGCGTTCGATCAAGGTCAGCGTCAACCAGCGCGCGGTCAGTGCCGGCTTCTTCGAACCCTCGATCTCGATCGTCACGTCATGCGCGGTCTGCACCCAGCCCGACGGCCTGACCTTGACGTCGGCCAGCACGAAACGCGTGCGGATGCGCGCGCCGGTTTTCACCGGCGCCAGGAAGCGCAGCGAATCGAAGCCGTGATTGACGCCCATCTTGCCGTTTTCCAGCGGCGGCATGGTCTCGAAGGTCATCGCCGACAACAGCGACAGCGACAGGAAGCCGTGCGCGATGGTGCCGCCGAACGGCGTTTCGCGCATGGCCCGCTCCGGATCGCAGTGGATGAACTGGTGGTCGTCGGTGGCGTCGGCGAACTGATCGATCATGCGTTGCGTGACCGCCCGCCACGGCGACACGCCAACCTCCTTGCCGACACTGGCCAGAAGCACATCGAGACTGATCGGTTCCACGCTCATGTCCTCCAGTTCACCTCCGGCTTCTGTGGCCGGAAAATGTCATTCCTTGAACAAGGTCAGCCCATGCTGCACCGACTGTCCGCCGTCGATCGGCAGAATGGCGCCGGTGATGTAGCTGCCTGCACGGCTGCACAAATAGAGCGTTGCGCCGGCAATGTCATCCGGTGCGCCGATACGGCCGATCGGAACATGGCTGCCGACGTGCCTGGCCTGCTCATCCGTGCCCGTGGCGAATGCCGTCATCCGGCTCTGGAAGGGGCCGGGAGCGAAGGCATTGACGGTGATGCGGCGGCCGGCGAACTCGAGCGCAAGGGTGCGGGTCAGATGATGCACGGCTGCCTTGGACGCCGTGTAGGAATAGGCGTCGTCGGCCAGCGGCTGCGTGCCCATCACCGAACCGAGATTGATCACCCTGGCCGGATCGGCGTCGCTGGCGGCGGCGTCGAGCAGTGGCAGCAATTCGCGGGTCAGATGGAAGACCGCGGTGACATTGACGCCAAACACCTTGGCCCAAGCCGAATAGGGGAAGCTTTCCAGCGGCGCGCCCCAGGAGACGCCGGCATTGTTGACCAGAATATGCAGTTTCCCGGTCCGCGCCTTGACCGCGGCGACGAGTGCAGCGATGCCGGCTTCGCTAGAAACGTCCCCGGCGAAGCCCTCGGCCCGGCCCGGTGCACCAAGCTCGTTCAACTCTTCGGCGACCTGGATGCAATCCTCGCCCTTGCGCGACGCGATCATCACGCTGGCGCCGGCCCTGACCAGCCCGGTCGCCGCCATGCGGCCTATGCCGGTCGCGGCACCCGTCACCAGCGCGGTCTTGCCGGCCACCGAAAACAGCTCGTCCAGATAGCTCATCACAATCCTCCGCGCTCGGCATGCGGGCAAACAGTTCGCGTTGACAAGGCTATCCGAAGTACGGTCATCCTTGCCACTGACAAAATGCCTGGCATGCATGAAGGGTTAGCGACCGATGACGGAGATGAATCTCGGCATGACCGAGCGGCTGAAGCCGATCCACACGCGCGTCGCGGCCATGGTGCGCGACGAGATCATGCCGCTCGACAGGGAATTTCTGAGCGAGGTGGGCAAGGCAGGCAACCGCTGGGTCTACAGTGCGCGCCAGAGCGAGATCCTCGAAGGGCTGAAGAAAACCGCAAGGGAGCGCGGCCTGTGGAATTTCTGGCTGACCGGCTCGGAACGCGGCTACGGCCTTTCCACCGTCGAATATGCCTATCTGGCCGAGGAGATGGGCAAGGCGCATCTCGGCGCCGAGACCTTCAACTGTTCGGCGCCCGACACCGGCAATATGGAGGTGCTGGAACGGTACGGCTCGGCCGACCACAAGAAAGAATGGCTGGAACCGCTGATCGAGGGCAAGATCCGCTCGGCCTATCTGATGACCGAGCCGGATGTCGCGTCGTCCGATGCCACCAACATTGCCATGCGCTGCGAACGCCAGGGCGACGACTACGTGCTCAACGGCGAGAAATGGTGGGCTTCGGGCGCCGGCGATCCGCGCTGCGCCATCTACATCGTCATGGTCAGGACCGGCGGCGATGACGAGCCGCAGCACCGCCGTCATTCGATGATCCTGGTGCCATCAGGCACAAGGGGTGTGACCAAGGTCCGGGCCATGCAGGTTTATGGCGATGACGACGCGCCGCACGGCCACATGCACCTTCGCTTCGACAATGTGCGGGTACCGACATCGAACCTGATCCTCGGCGAGGGCAGGGGGTTCGAGATCGCGCAAGGGCGGCTCGGTCCCGGCCGCATCCACCATTGCATGCGCGCCATCGGCCAGGCCGAGATGGCGCTCGAGATGCTGTGCCAGCGTTCCTTGCGCCGCGAGGCCTTCGGCCAGAAGCTGGCAAAGCTCGGCGCCAATTTCGACATCATCGCCGAATGCCGCATGGAGATCGAGATGGCCCGGCTGCTCTGCCTCAAGGCGGCGTGGATGATCGACCAGGGCGACGCCCGCGCCGCAGCCCCCTGGATCAGCCAGATCAAGGTGGTGGCACCCCGCGTCGCGCTCAAGGTCACCGACGAGGCGGTGCAGATGTTCGGCGCGCAAGGCATCAGCCAGGACACGCCGCTGGCGCGGTCGTGGACGCATCTGCGGACCTTGCGCCTTGCCGACGGGCCGGACGCCGTGCATCGCCGGCAGGTGGCGCGCACCGAGCTGAAGAAATACACGCAGGAAAAGGTCTGAGCGTCGGCATCGTCATCCGGCGATGCCGACAACCCAAGCACGGAGTGTTCCAATGGCCGTCTCCTCCGAAATGAAGGCGCTGCTGCTGGTCGGCGACGGCTACACCAGGACGCCGAGCGGCAGTGTGCTGGAGGCGATGGAGCCGTATGTCGAGCTGGGCAACATCGCGGTGCCGACACCCGGACCGACGCAGGTGCTGATCAAGGTCAGCCTCGCCTCGATCAACCCCTCCGACATCGCCTTCGTCAAGGGCCAGTACGGCCAGCCGCGCGCCAAGGGACAGCCGGCCGGCTTCGAGGGCGTCGGCATCGTCGTCGCCAGCGGCGACGAGACCTATCCCCAAAGCCTGATCGGCAAGCGCGTCGCCTTTGCCACCGGCGCCACCAACTGGGGCTCGTGGGCCGACTATGCCGTCGCTGAAGCTGCTGCATGCATTCCGCTGCTCGACACGGTCCGCGACGAGGATGGGGCGGCGATGATCGTCAACCCGCTCACCGCGCTCGCCATGTTCGACGTCGTCAAGGAGGAAGGCGAGAAGGCCTTCGTCATGACCGCCGGCGCCAGCCAGCTCTGCAAGCTGATCATTGGCCTGGCCAGCGGAGAGGGCTTCCGGCCGATCGTCACCGTGCGCCGCGACGACCAGATCGCGGCGCTGAAAGCGCTCGGCGCGGCGCACGTCCTCAACGAAAAGGCGCCGGATTTCAAGGCAGCGCTGCGCGAGGTGATGAAGGCCGAACAGCCGCGCATCTTCCTTGACGCGGTGACCGGGCCGCTGGCTTCCGCCATCTTCGACGTCATGCCGAAGCGTTCGCGCTGGATCATCTATGGGCGGCTCGATCCCGAAGCCACTGTTATCCGCGAGCCCGGCCAACTGATCTTCCAGCACAAGCATATCGGAGGGTTTTGGCTGAGCGAGTGGATGCGCCAGTTCCGCGATCGCCGCGGCCCGGCGATCCTGGAAGCGCAGAAGCGTTTTTCCGATGGGCGCTGGTCGACCGACGTGACGGCGGTGGTGCCGCTTGCCGAGGCGATGGCGCGGGTGCCAGCGGAACTGGCCAAGCCGAACGGCAAGGTGTTCATCCGGCCTTAGGCCAATTCGAAAGATTCGAGCAGCTTGGACGCGAGGGGCCTCGGAGGGCTTTGCGGGCAGAGATTGCCGGTTATCCGCCGACGCGGGACCGTCAGGCCGATATCCGCGTCCATCAAGCCCCCTATGCCACGCCGCTGCGTCCGTGATATGCCGCCGCCATCGAATGCCGGGACAGGCTGGACTGAGCCTGTTCCGGGATTGTGTGGGGTGCCTTGATGACGATTTCCAAGCCGGTTTTCGACCGTTTAGGGTTTGGCCTGTGGATCGGAGCGTTCCTGGTCGTTCTTGCCATGGTCCTGTGGTCGCCGTACACGCGGACGGTATGGAAGGCCTATATAGATGGCAGCGAGGCGCTTCTGGCCGGTCTGCCACTCTACGATACCCAATCCGAGATGGGGTATCTCTACGCGCCGGCCTTCGCCGCGCTCTACACTCCAATAGTCAAGCTCGGTCCGCATCTGGGCGGCGTGATGTGGCACTCCCTCGGGTTTGCGGTGCTGACCTATGCCGCGATGCGGCAGGTGCGCAAGCTCGGTGGTGACGAGTTGATGTGGCTGCTTTCTTTCGGCCTCTTCCTCGCTGTGCCGATGGCGCTCGGCGCGATCCGCAACGGCCAGGCGACGATCCTTTTGACCGGCGCTTGCTGGCTTCTCACATTGTCGGCGCTGGAAGGACGACGGGCGGAGACGTTCTTCTGGGCTTCGCTCGCCATCATCGCCAAGCCGACCGCGATCATAATGCTGTTGTTGGTAGGAGCCCTTCGGCTCCGGTTGATACCGGTGCTGGTGCTGGCGGTGCTGTTCGTGCTCGCACTGCCTTACGCTTTTGCTCCCGCCGGCTATCTCAACGATCAGTATCGTGTCTTCGCCCAGATGCTGACCTCCATGGCCGTCGAGAACACCAGCCATTTCGTGTCCACCGATTTCACGGCACCGTTCACCACGATAGGGCTGCCGATACCGGAATTCGGCGCAACGATCGTGCGCATGGTCATGGCCCTGCTTACGCTTTCAGCCGTCATCTGGTTCGACCGCAGGCTCGAACAGGGAAAGGCGGCGCTGGCGATCTTCCTGACGGCCACCTTCTACATGTGCGTCTTCAACCCGCGCGTCGAACCCAACACCTTTGCCATGATCGCGGTACCAGCCGGTCTTGCCATCGCCCTGTTGTGGCGCGAAGAACGGGGCGGCGTCCTCGCCTCGGTGCTGTCGATGACGCTGTTCGTGACCGGGCTGAGCGGCGTCGAGCGCCATGTGCACGATTTCCTCTTCCCCTGGTTCCGGCCGGTCGCCGTCACTTTCATCGCCGGTTCGCTGATCTGGTGGTTCTGGGCCAAGGCACGGGAAAAGGTGGTGAATGCGGGAGTCGCGAATGGCTGAGTTGCGACAGAGCCTCGATATCGTTGCGCCATTCTTCAACGAGGCGGCATCGGCATCGGCCTTCGCGCGCCTGCTAGGCGAGCTCGAAGCGGCCGTGGCACAGCGCTTCGGCATGACCGTGCACAAGATCCTGGTCGATGACGGCAGCGGTGACGATGGCGCTGGACGATTTTCGCAAGCGCTGACGGGATCGTGGGAGATCGTCCGCCTCAGCCGCAATTTCGGCAAGGAAGTCGCTGTACTCGCCGGCCTCGACCAGTCGCGCGGCGACATGGTGCTGATCATGGACGCCGACCTCCAGCATTCCCTGGACATCAGCCTGAAGCTGATCGCCGAGCTGGTGGACCATCCGGACATCGACGTCGTCTTTGCCCAGAACGACCGCCGCGAGGCGAGCTGGCGGCGCAGCCAGCTTGCACGGCTTTTCTACAGCCTGATCAACAGCAGCCAGCGTTTCGATATTCCCGAAAATGCCGGCGACTTTCGCGTCATGCGCGGCGCTGTCGCGCGCGCTCTGACCAGCCTGCGTGACAAGCGTCGCTTCAACAAGGGCCTGTTTGCCTGGGCCGGCTTTCGCCAGAAGGCGTTGCCCTATTCGCCGGAAGGCCGCGCCAGCGGCACATCGAAATGGAGCCGGCTCAACCTCATCGCCTTCTCGCTGGAGGGGTTCACCTCGTTCTCCGTCATTCCGCTACGCCTGATCAGTCTTAGCGGGCTGCTCGCGGCGATGGCCGGCGCGCTCTATGGCGCCAAGGTGTTCTTCGAGGTGATCTTCTACGGCATTGCCGTTCCGGGCTACCCCAGCCTGCTGGTTGCCGTCGTTCTGCTCGGCGGCCTCAACCTGACCCTGCTTGGCCTGATCGGCGAATATGTCTGGGTGACGCTCAGCGAGAGCAAGGATCGGCCGGTCTATCTCGTGCGCGATGTCGTGCGCAGCGAGGCCCCCGCCGACCGGCCGGAGCCGGGCACTTCGAACAGATGACGCGGCGCATTCGCCTGATCGCTGACGATTACGGCCTGGCGCCTGGCGTTTCCGCCGGGATTCTCGATCTTCTCGATCGGGGGCGCCTGACCGGCACCAGCTGCATGACCGGCTTTCCCGAGTGGGCAAAGGAGGCAGAGCGCATAAAACCGCTGTGCGGCCGGGCCGCGGTTGGGCTGCACCTCACCTTGACCGACCAGTTGGCCGCCACCGGCCGGTCGGCCTTGGCGCCGGAAGGCCGGCTGCCACCGCTCCGCGCACTGGCCTTGCCTGTTCTGCGCGGCCGCATCGGCGACCGCCATGTCCATGCCGAGCTTGACGCCCAGTACGGCCGCTTCGTCGAGGCGCTTGGCCGCCGCCCCGATTTCGTCGACGGGCACCAGCATGTGCATTTCCTTCCCGTTGTGCGCACATGGCTGCGCACACGGTTTCCAGAAGGCGCCGACAGGCCGGCCCTGCGCGGCGCCCCGGCGCTGGCCGCAGGGTCGAAAGTCGCCGCCATTGCCGCGCTGGCTGCCGGGTTCAACCGCTCGATGCAGCGCGCGGGCTTCATCGTTTTCCAGCCGCTCGCCGGCATCTATGACTGGCGACAGCCCGAAAAGTTCGCTGCGGTTCTGCAGGCGGCCGTCGAAGGGTTGCCGGAGCGAGGGCTGTTCATGTGCCATCCCGGCCATGTCGACGAGACGCTGCGCGCGCGCGACACCATGCAAGATGTGCGCGAGGTGGAATTCGCGGCCCTCGCATCGGACGAATTCGGCGCTGGTCTGGCCCGCGCCGGCGTCGAGATTTTGGACGGCAAGAGATGAGCGAAGCCGATCGGCCCCAGCGTTCGGCCGGCAGCAAGATCGTCCGCTTCGCCATTGTCGGACTGGCGAACACGGCCATCGACCTTGCCAGCTTCTTCCTGCTGCTCAAGCTCGGGGTTCCGCCGGTGCCGGCCAACATCGCTGCCTGGTTCGTCGCCGTCACCTTTTCCTTCGCGGCGAACGGCTTGTGGTCGTTCGAGCGCAATCGAGCCATCCGGCTGCATGATGCGTTCCTTCGTTTCGCCACGCTTGGAGCGCTGATTTCGCTCGGTGTCTCCAGCCTCTCGATCGCGCTATTCGCCGGCATAATCGGGGTGTGGCCGGCGAAAATCGGGGGCGTCGTGGTGGCGGCGGTGCTGAATTTCCTCGCCGCGCGCTGGTCGATCGAAGGTCGGTTGCTGAGATAGCCGGAATTATTTTTCTTACGAAATTCCGGACGAAAAACCGCTACACACTTTCCTGGAATTTCTATTCTGCCGGCTCCACATTGGTGTAGGCGGCTTCCTCCAACTCGCGCTTCAGCCGGGCTTCCTCGTGGGTCTTCGGCGTGACGAAGCGGCCAAGCAGGAGATAGGCGACCGGCGTCAGGAACAGCGTCGAGACGGTGGCCAGCCCCAGGCCGCCGACGATGACCCAGCCGAGCGCGACGCGCGCCTCGGCACCGGCGCCGCTCGCCAGCACCAGCGGCAGGCCGCCGAGCACGGTGCAGATCATCGTCATCATCACCGGCCGCACGCGGATGATCGAGGCCTGTTCGATCGCCTCGCGCACGCCAAGCCCGCGGTCGCGCAACTGGTTGGCGAATTCGACGATCAGGATGCCGTTCTTGGCCATGACGCCGACCAAAAGCACCAGGCCGATCTGGCTGTAGGCGTTGAGACTGGTGCCCGAGAGGAGAAGCGCGAAAATCGCACAGGCCAGCCCGAGCGGCACCGTCGCCATGATGATGACGGCGCTGACAAAACTTTCGAACTGGGCGGCCAGCACCAAAAGGATGATGACCAGCGCGAAGCCGAAAATGGTGACCATGGCGCTGTTGGTCTCGCCTAGCGTCGCCGCCTCGGCCAGGGGCAGGATGCGGCTGCCTGGCGGCAGCAGCGGTGTGGCGATTTGCTCGGCGCGGGTGAGCGCGTCGCCAAGCGCGAAGTCGCCGCTGAGGTTGGAGGTGATCGCCACAGAGGGCTGCTGCTGTTCGCGCGACAGCGACGGTGGCACGGCGCGTTCGGTCAGCGTGGCGATGGTCGACATCGGCACGAAACGTCCGTCGGCTGTTTTCAGGAAGATGTTTTCCAGATCCGTCGGATCGTTGATCGGATTGGTGGTCGAGACCAGCTTCACGCCGTAGCTGCGGTCGGCGATGTAGACGTCGACGACGTCGTTGCCGTCGAGCATGGCCTGCAAGGTGTTGGCCAGTCCTGATATGTCGATGCCGAGGTCGGAGGCGCGCTCGCGGTCGATGGCCACGGCTAGCTGCGGCTGCGTCGGGTCGATCGACAGGCGCGGTGTCTGGAAGCGCGGGTCCTTCTGCATCTCGGCGATGATCTTCACGGCGGCATCGCCGAGTGCCTTGCGGTCGTTGCCGACCAGCGCGAACTGCAGGCCGTTGCCGGCGCCACGGATACCGAGGCTGTTGGGCTGCACCGGGAAGATGCGCACGCTCGGCACCTGCCTGGTCAGCTGGCTGATCTCGGCCATGATCTCCTGCTGGCTGCGGCTGCGCTCGTTCCACGGCGCCAGCGTCATCACCATGAAGCCGGAGTTGTAGGAGCCGTTCTGGCCGGCATTTTCGAAAGTGCTGCGGATCTCGCCGGAATCGCGCATCGGCTGGATCAGTCTCTCGATCTTCTGCATCTGCTGCGTTGTGTAGTCGAGGCTGACGCCTTGCGGGGCGCTGATGCGCAGAAGCACGGCGGCGCGGTCCTCGGTCGGCGTCAGCTCCTGGCGGATGGTGCCGAACAGCGTGAAGGCGGTGCCGGCGAACAGCACCGCGACCAGAAGCACGATCCATGGCGCGTCGAGGCAGGCGTGCAGGCTGCGCTTGTAGGCCGTATTGAGCGCGCCGCCGATGCGGGCGCCGATGCCATGGCCACCTTCGTGGTGGAGCGATGCGCTGGTCAGCATGCGCGAGGCGAGCATTGGGCACAGCGTCAGCGCCACCACGCAGGACAAGAGCACCGACATGGCAAGCACGAAGCCGAATTCGCGGAACAAGCCGCCGGTCTGGCCGGGCAGGAACGAGATCGGCACGAAGACGGCGACCAGCGTCAAGGTGGTGGCGATGACGGCGAAGAACACCTCCTGCGCGCCGAGCACGGCGGCGGCGCGCGGCCCCATGCCTTCGTTGCGTCGTCGCACGATGTTTTCGAGCACGACGATGGCGTCGTCGACGACCAGACCGGTCGCCAGCACCAGCGCGAGCAGGGTCAGGATGTTGACCGAGAAGCCGGCCAGATAGATGGCGGCGATGGTGCCGATCATGGCGACCGGCATCGACAGGCCGGGGATCAGCGTCGCACGCCAGTCGAGGAGAAACATGTAGATGACGATCAGCACCATGGTGACGGACAGGCCGAGCGCGATCTCGACCTCGTGCACCGCCCCCTTGACGAAGACAGCGTCGTCGCTGGTGATCTTGATCGACATGCCCTCGGGCAGGTTTTCCTGCAGCTTGGCGACGGCGGCCTGGACGCCGGTCGAGATGTCCAGCGTGTTCGATTCCGCCTGGCGGATGATGCCGATGCCGATGCCGGTCTTGCCGTCCGAGCGCAACGTGGTCTGGCCGACGTCGGGGCCGAGCGTGACGGTGGCGACATCGCGGATGCGCGTCGTGCCGCCGACAATTATGTTTTCGAACTCTTCAGGCGTGGTCACGTCGGCAGTCGTGCGGACGATCAGGTCCTGGTTGGTCGTGGTGATCGAACCGGCGGGGGAATCGAAGGCGACCGAGGCAAGGGCGGCCCTGAGGTCGGCGACCGTGAAGCCGAGGCTGGCCAGCTTGTTCTGGTCGACATCGATGCGGAAGATCTTGTCGCGGTCGCCATAGACCTGAACGTCGGCAACGCCGGGCACGGCGGCCAGCTCGTCCTCGATCTGGTCCTGGACCACCACGGTCATGTCCTGGATCGACATGTTGTCCGAGGTCACCGCCAGTCGCATCACCGCGTCGGAATTGGCGTCGGCCTTGACGATGCGCGGCGGATCGGCGGTGTCCGGCATCTGGTTGGCGACGCGGCCGACGGCATCACGCACGTCCGAGGCGGCGACATTCAGATCGACGCCATCGTTGAACTCGATGGTGACGCGGCTCGAGCCGAATGAGGAAGACGACGAGATCGACTTGACGCCGGAGACGCGGGCGACGGCGCCCTCGATGGTGTCGGTCAGTTCGCGATCGACGGTCTCGGCCGCCGCGCCCTCGAAGGTGGTGGAAACGGTGACCACCGCGCGATCGACGTCCGGCAGTTCGCGGATCTCGACGCCGTAGAAGGCGGCCAGGCCGGCGACCGCAATCAGTGTGTTCAGCACGAAGGCCATCACCGGCCTGCGGATGAACAGGGCGGTGAAGCCGGTCTCGCTGGCAGTGTTGGCGGGGCTGGTCATGTGCCTGCGGCGGCGTCCGCGGCGCGCTGCTCTTCGCCGGCGAGGCGGACCGCGCCGCCCTCGCTGACGCTCTGGGTGCCTTCTGTGACCACCATGTCGCCATTGTCGATCTCGGCGTCGATCAGCACGGTCTCGGTGTTGCGCTGTACGATGCGCACCGGGACCCGCCTGGCCTTGCCGTCCTCGATCTGCCAGACATAGGCGCCGTCCGCCCCCCACAGGATCGCCAGCGGGCTGACGGCCGGATAGGTTTGCCCCGGAAATTTCATGGTGATGCCGAACGACATGCCGGCGCGCAGTGAATCCGCCGGGTTGGCGATCTTGGCCTTGACCAGCAGGGTGCGGCTCTTTTCATCGATGTGGTTGTCAATGGCCGAAACGGTGCCGCTATAAGCATTGCTGGGATTGGCGATCGGCGTCGCCGTCAATTGTGCACCGATCTTGACGGCGGCAGCGAAGCGCTCGGGCACCAGGAAGTCGACCAGGATCGAGGACCGGTCGTCGAGCGTGGCGATGGCCGACTGGTTGGTGACATAATTGCCGGCCGAGATCGGCAGGATGCCGACGGTGCCGGCGATCGGCGCCAGAATCGACCGGCGCTGCAGTGCGAGTTCCGCATCCTGAAGCGCCAGCTTGGCGCCCGCCAGCACCACCTCGGCGTCAGCCACTGCGACTGGTGTCGCGGCATTGGAGGCACGAAGCGACCTGACACGGTCGAGTTTGGCCTGCGCATCCTGCAAGGCGAGCTTGGCGCGGTCCTGAGAGATCACTTCGGTCTCGGAATCCAGGGTGGCGAGAATCTGTCCCTTATCGACATGGCTGCCGGATTCGACCAGCAGTTCGGCGAGGCGGCCGGAGCTGTAGGGATTGACGGCCACCGAGGCGTTGGCACGGCCGGTGCCGATTGCCTGCAGGCGGTCGTTGATAACAGCCGAAGTGGCCGCAAGGGCGACCACGTTCACCCGCTGGTTGCCGCTATTGCGGCCGTTTGACTGCTTCGCGTTGGCGGCGCCGGTCTCAGCCGGGGGCGTTGCCGCGGAGGCCCAGTCGATGCCCCAGCGTGCCAGCACGTCCGGCGCGCCGGGATAAAAGCGCAGCCAGGCGGCTGCCGCCACCACCAGCACCACAAGTGCAAAAAGTATCTGTTTCCAGGCGGCCATCGGCACTCCGGTTGGTAAAACAATCCTTCCGTCTACCGGTTTCCCGAAATGAAGCAGACGCAGCGAGGCTATTGTAAGGCAAAGAAGCCGCCTCGATATCGCGTCTTTATGACAATTCTCCGGGGGCTGCGCACATTAAATATATGTAACGTTGAGAAAATATGCATAACGCTTTGGATCATCACACAGGCACTAACGCAGACTTTCCATCTCGCGAATGCGTTTGGCGCCTTCTGCTTCCAGTTGCCTGGTGACGGCGCCGATCAGCGTTTCGGCGACGACGAAAAGGGCAGCCGAAGAGTCCCATGCCGACGGCACCGCGGTTCGTCCGGCGATAACATGACGAGCAAAGCGGGCGATCGGCGACAGCCACTGGTCGGTGAACAGCACGATCTGGACGCCACGCTGATGCGCCTTTTCGGCGAAGCGGACGAGGCTGTCCTGGTAGCGCCTGATGTCGAAGATCACCAGCACGTCGCGCTTGCCCATGTCGATCAATCGGTCGCGCCACATGCTCTCCTGCCCGGCGAGGTGAAAGACATCCGGCTGGATGACAGCGAGGTGGGCGGCCATGTAGCGCGCCAGCGGATCGGTGAAGCGGCCGCCGATCAGGAAGGTCTTGCCGCGCCGGTCCGCTAGCCGGGCGGCGATGTCGGCAAGCTGCCTGTCGGACAGGTGTCTGAACGTCTCGCGCATGTTGTCGAGCGTCGCTTCCAGCATCGGCGACACCGTCCCACCACCAGGCGAGGGCGGATTGAGCGTCCTTGTCGCCGGCGATTGCAGTTGCGCCGCCAGTTCGTCCTGCAGGCTCGACTGGAATTCCGGATAGTTCTGAAAACCCAGCCGGGCGACGAAACGCAGGATCGTCGGCGAGGAGACGCCCGCCGCGGCCGAGAATTCAGCGACCGTTTTCAGGCCGATCATCGGATAGTTGGCGATCAGTGTCTGGGCCGCGCGCCGTTCGCCGGCCGGCATCGTGCCGAGGCGATCGGCGATCAGTTCGGCAATGCTGGAAATCATGTTTTCCCCACCCCTGGCCCGGCCGAAGGCCTTTTCCGAGATCGCATTTGACAAAGCCGGACAAACTGTATGAAATCATCCACAGGGACGCAATGAGGCAAAATACGTAACATACGATACAGCGCTCCCCGGGGACGGCACAGTATGGAGAAAGCACGGCCCGCCAGCCTTGCATCGTCTGATACCGTAAGGGTGACGAACCCCGGCGGATCGAGCCCTTTCGTGCTGACTTGCGATCACGCCTCGAACTTCCTGCCGGCCGAATTCGGTACGCTCGGCCTTGCCGCCGAGGACCTGTCCCGTCACATCGCCTGGGATCCCGGCGCGCTGCCGGTTGCCCGCCGCATGGCGCAGGCGCTCGACGCGACGCTGGTGGAAACTCGTATTTCTCGCCTTGTCATCGACTGCAACCGGCCACTCGACGCGCCCGACCTGGTACCGCCGGTCAGTGAGACAACGGCCATACCGGGCAATGCCGGCCTGTCGGAGAGCGAGCGGGCGGCGCGTGTTGCCCTGTCATGGCAGCCGTTCCACAACACGATTGCCGGTATCATCGACAACAGGCTGTCACAGGGTCAGCAAACCCGGCTGGTTTCGGTCCACTCCTTCACGCCGGTCTACAAGTCCATGAGCCGGCCTTGGCATATCGGCATCATCCACGACGAGGATCGCCGGCTGGCGGCGCCGCTGATATCGGCGCTGAAGCGGCTTGCCGGCGTCACCGTCGGCGTCAACGAGCCGTATTCACCTGTTGACCGCGTCTATTTCACGCTGGAACGGCATGCGCGCTCGCGTGGCCTGCCCTGCGCGATGATCGAAATCCGCAACGACGAAATCGCCGGCGAGACCGGGCAGCGGAAATGGGCGGATCTGCTCACGGGCATTTTTTCGGATCTGGAGCCAGAGGAGGCCGGATATTCCAGATCGCATTCAGTCGGAAAGTCAGTTCAATCGGCCAATTAGAACCACAGGGGAATGAAAATGGCAGGACCGGATTATACGGACGTTGACAAGAAGGAGGACCTGAAGGTTCTCCATGGCATGGGCTATGCCCAGGAACTGTCGCGAAGCATGAGCCGCTTCTCGAATTTCGCGATATCGTTCTCGATCATCTGCATCCTTTCGGGCGGCATCAACTCCTTCGCGCAAGCCACATCGTCGATCGGCGGCGCAGGTGCGGGCATCGGCTGGATCGTCGGCTGCTGCGTGTCGGGCTTCTTCGCCCTTGCCATGGCGCAGATCGCCTCGGCATTTCCGACCGCCGGCGGCCTCTATCACTGGTCGTCGATCCTCGGCAACCGCTTCACCGGCTGGCTGACGGCCTGGCTAAACCTGTTCGGCCTGATCACCGTGCTCGGCGCCATCAACATCGGCACCGCTTTCTTCTTCGTTGGAACGTTCGGAAGCTGGTTTGGCATCACCGGCACGCCGGGCGAAATCGTCGGGTTCGTCGCCTTCATCACCGTGCTGCAGGCGCTGTTCAACCATTTCGGCATCAAACTGACGGCAATGCTCACCGATGCTTCGGGCTTTCTTATCCTGGGCGCAACAGCAGTGCTGATCGTGGCCTGCCTGGTGTTCGCACCGGCAATCGACATCAGCCGGCTGTGGACGTTCACCAACTATTCAGGCGATGCGGGCGGCGGTGTTTTTCCGCAAACCGACTCCATGAGCTACCTGTTCCTGCTCTGCCTGCTTCTGCCCGTCTATACCATCACCGGCTATGACGCCTCGGCCCACACCTCCGAGGAGACCGTCAAGGCAGCACACTCCGTCCCGCGGGCGATCGTTTCGTCGGTGCTGTGGTCGTCGCTGATCGGCTGGGTGATGCTGTGCGCAATCGTTCTCGCGATCCCGGACCTGGCTGCCGGCGCCAAGCAGGGATGGAGCGTATTCTTCTCGACAATGGATGCAATCCTGCCGGTGTGGCTGAAGGAACTGCTTTATTTTGCAATCCTGATCTCGCAATTCCTCTGCGGCCTCGCCACCGTGACCTCGGCTTCGCGCATGCTGTTCGCCTTCTCTCGCGACGGCGGCATGCCTGTTGGCTCCGCGGCTCTCGCCAAGGTCAACCCGACCTGGCGCACGCCGGTCAATGCGATCTGGACGGCCGCGATCCTCGAGATCCTTTATGTGTTCCTTGCCCAGTTTATTTCGATCGGCGGCACCAACATCTACACCATCGTCGTCAATTCGACGCTGGTGTTCCTGTTCCTGTCGTTCACCATCCCGATCGCACTCGGCATGGTCGCATTCGGCACGGCCAAGTGGCCCAATCCTGGCCCGTGGAACCTGGGCGCCGGACTGTTCAAGCTCTTCTGTGCGCTGTCGATTGTCGGCATGGTGATCATCTTCTACATCGCCATCCAGCCGCCGAACGACAAGGTGCTTTACATCACCATAGGCTTCATCTTGCTGACCGCCGTGCTTTGGTTCGGTTTCGAGAACCGCCGCTTCCAGGGTCCGCCGATCGGTGACCAGATTGCCAAACGCCAGGCCGCGATCAGGGCAGCCGAGGTGGCTATCGGCGAAGCTGGCGCCTGATATCGCCCTATATGGCCATGGCCGGCCTCGCGCCGGCCATGGCTACGTTTATCCCTTTCAATCGACAAGTGCTGGAGTGCCAAAGGAATGGCCGGAAATTTCTCGTTCGATCAGTTGAAGAAAGCGGTCTCCAGCGGTGAGATCGACACCGTGCTGGCCTGCATCGTCGACATGCAGGGACGGTTGGCGGGAAAACGCTTCCTGGCGCAGTACTTCATCGATTCCGCGCATGACGAAACGCATGGCTGCAACTATCTGCTGGCGGCCGACATCGATATGGAACCGGTGCCGGGCTACAAGGCCGCGAGCTGGTCGAAGGGCTATGGCGATTTCGTCATGAAGCCGGATCTCGCCACGCTGCGGCGCATTCCCTGGCTGGAAAAGACCGCACTCGTGATCTGCGACGTGCTCGACCACCACACCCATGATGACCTGCCGCACTCGCCGCGCGCCATCCTCAAGAAGCAGGTCAAGCGGCTGAGCGAGCGCGGCTATATCGGCTATTTCGCTTCCGAGCTCGAATTCTATCTGTTCAACGAGACATACGATTCTGCCCGAAAGAAGCACTGGCAGGGTCTCGACACCGCATCGCCCTATATCGGCGACTACCAGATCGGCATCACCACCAAGGAAGAAGGCGTCATGCGCCGGCTTCGCAATGAGATGGAAGCGGCCGGCATCCCGATCGAAAATTCCAAGGGCGAGTGGGGTCCGGGCCAGGAAGAGATCAATGTGCGCTATGCCGAGGCGCTCGACATGGCCGACCGCCACGTCATCCTGAAGAACGGCGCCAAGGAAATCGCCGAGTCCGAGGGCAAGGCGATTTCGTTCATGTCCAAGTATAATTACGGGCTCGCCGGCAATTCCAGCCACATCCACAATTCGCTGTGGAGCGCCGACGGCAAGACACCGCTGTTCTTCGACAAGACGGCCGACTGGACGCTGTCGACGCTTGGCCAGCAATGGGCCGCCGGCCAGCTCAAATACGCCAAGGAATTCACCTGGTTCCTGGCGCCCTATATCAACTCCTACAAGCGCTTCCAGGCCGGCACCTTCGCGCCGACTAAGATCATGTGGAGCGAGGACAACCGTACCGCCGGCTTCCGCCTGTGCGGCGAGGGCACCAAGGGCATCCGCATGGAATGCCGCATCGGCGGCGCCGATCTGAATCCGTATCTTGCGTTCGCAGCGCTGATCGCCGCAGGCCTCGCGGGCATCGACGAGAAGCTGGAATTGCAGAAGCCGTTCGTCGGCGATGCCTATCAGGCATCGCGCCTGCCGGAGATCCCGAAGACGCTCCGCGATGCGACCGAGACGCTGGCGAAGTCGAAGATGCTGAGGCAGGCGCTCGGCGAGGATGTGCTCGAACACTATGTCCACACCGCAAAGTGGGAGCAGTTCGAATACGACCGCCGCATTACGGATTGGGAACTGCACAGAGGGTTCGAGCGGTACTAGTTATCGACTGTTCGTCGGCGCCGTCGGCGCCGTCCCTTACCCTTCCTCTCCGTGTGAAGAAAACGGAGAGGAGGCGAAGACGCTGGAGCTCCATCCTTCTCCCCGTCACTATGCGGGGAGGGGTGCCGGCAGGCGGATTAGGGGCAGCGTCAGCCCTTTGTTGTAGAATGCGAGGACTTCCAAAATGACCGAAACGGTCAAACTCATATCCCCCATCGATGGCTCGATCTATGCCGAGCGGCCGATCGCGACCGACCAAGCGATCAACGCCGCGGTCGAGCGTGCCAAGGCGGCGCAGGAGAAGTGGGCTGAGACGCCGATCGTCGAGCGCGGCAAGTTTATGCTGGCCATGCTGGAAGCGCTGGTCGCGATGACCGACGAGATCGTGCCGGAGATCGCCTGGCAGATGGGGCGCCCGGTGCGTTATGGCGGCGAGTTCGGTGGCGTCAAGGAGCGCACCACCTACATGGTCGAGATCGCCGAGGCGGCGCTCAAGGCGGTGCCGGCCTCCAACCCGAAGGACGGCTTCCGTCGCTATGTGAAGAAGGATCCGCTTGGCGTGGTCATGGTGATCGCGCCGTGGAACTATCCCTACCTCACCGCCGTCAACACCATCGTGCCGGCGCTGATGGCCGGCAACACCGTGGTCCTCAAGCATGCGGCGCAGACGCTGCTGGTCGGCGAGCGCTTTCAGCAGGCTTTCGACAAAGCGGGCCTGCCCAAGGGCGTATTCCAGAATGTCGTGCTCAACCATGCCCAGACCGAGAAACTGCTCGGCTCGGGCAAGATCGACCATGTCAATTTCACCGGTTCGGTCGGCGGCGGCCGTGCCATCGAAAAGGCCGCGGCCGGGACCTTCATGACGCTCGGCCTCGAACTTGGCGGCAAGGATCCGGCCTATGTGCTGCCCGACGCCAAGATGGACCATGCGGTCGCCAATCTGGTCGACGGCGCCTTCTACAATTCCGGCCAGTGCTGCTGCGGCATCGAACGTGTCTACGTGCACGAGAAGGTCTATGACGAATTCGTCGAAGGCTTCATCGCCGAGACCAAGAACTATGTCGTCGGCAACCCGCTCGACCAGGCGACGACGATGGGACCGATGGCGCAGGCGCGCTTCGCCGACCTGATCCGCGAACAGAAGGCCGAAGCGCTGCGCAAGGGTGCCAAGGCGCACATCAATATGAAGGTGGCTAACGACAAGGCGGGTTCGCCCTATCTGGCGCCGGAAGTGCTGACAGAAGTCGACCATCAGATGAGCGTCATGCGTGAGGAAAGCTTTGGCCCGATCGTCGGCATCATGAAGGTGCGCAACGACGAAGAGGCGATCGCGCTGATGAACGACAGCCCCTACGGGCTGACCGCTTCGATCTGGACGCGCGATACCGAGCATGCGGTGGCGATCGGCAACCGCGTCGAAACCGGCACGGTGTTCATGAACCGCTGCGACTATCTTGACCCGGCCTTGGTCTGGACCGGCGTCAAGGACACCGGCAAGGGTGCGGGCTTGTCGGCCATCGGCTACGATAATCTGACCCGGCCGAAATCTTTCCATCTGCGCGAAGCCATCTGATTTATTGAAAGACAAAAATGTCCAAGCTGATCTCCAAATGGAACTATCCCACCACCGTCCGCTTCGGCGCCGGTCGCATCAAGGAATTGCCCGAGGTATTGACGGCCACCGGCATCAAGCGGCCGTTGTTCGTCACCGATCCGGGCCTGGCGAAACTGCCGGTCGTCGCCTCGACCTTGAAGATCCTCGACGATGCGAAGGTCCCTTACGGCGTTTTCTCCGAGGTCAGGCCGAACCCGGTCGAATCCAACCTGACCGCCGGCATCGCCGTGTTCAAGAAGGGCAAGCATGACGGCGTCATCGCCTTCGGCGGCGGCTCGGCGCTCGATCTTGGCAAGCTGATCGCCTTCCAGGCCGGGCAGACGCGGCCGGTGTGGGATTTCGAGGATGTCGACGACTGGTGGACGCGCGCCAACTCGGATGCCATCGCGCCGATCATCGCCGTGCCGACCACCGCCGGGACCGGATCGGAGGTTGGCCGCGCCGGCGTCATCACCAATGAGGCCACGCACACCAAGAAGGTCATCTTCCATCCCAAATTGTTGCCGGCTATCGTCATTGCCGATCCGGAGCTTTCGGTCGGCATGCCGGGCTTCATCACCGCCGGTACCGGCATGGATGCGCTGGCCCATTGCCTCGAAGCCTATTGCGCGCCCGGCTACCATCCGATGGCCGACGGCATTGCTGTCGAAGGTGTCCGGCTGGTCTTCGAGAACCTGCCCAAGGCCTATGCCAACGGCAGGGATCTCGTTGCGCGCGCCCATATGATGAGCGCCGCTGCCATGGGCGCCACCGCCTTCCAGAAAGGGCTCGGTGCCATCCATTCGCTTTCGCACCCTGTCGGCGCGCTCTACGACACCCATCACGGTATGACCAACGCGGTGTTCATGCCCTATGTTCTGGCCTTCAACCGGGACTCCATCGAGGAGCGTATTGGCCGGCTCGCCGCCTATTGCGGCATCAAGGGCGGCTTCGACGGCTTCGCCAAAGCCATCATCAAGCTGCGCAAGGAATTGAAGGTGCCGCATGCGCTGCCGGGCCTTATCAAGGGGCTCGACATGGACAAGAAACGTAAGGCGCTGATCGCCGACATGGCGGTGGTCGATCCGACCGCCGGCGGCAACCCGGTCAAGCTGACCAAGAAGGCGGCGCTGACCTTGCTCGAAAACGCCATCGCCGGCACGGTCTGAGGCGTTTTCCGCACGCAAAGTGATCTGAAAAGGGGCTATGAAAACAAAGGGGGAGGATGACGGCCAAGGCAGAAATTAGTTAGCCGGAAAAAGAATCCCGAAGCGATTGCTACATCAGGTTAAAAAGAGTTTACTTTTTCGCACTGCGAGCAGCCGCTTTCACAAAGCTTTCATCTGGCTGTCACATGAAAACGATACCGCATCGCAGGCGTCCAACGGCGTCAGTTCAACGGAGAGAACACATGTTCAAATTCACGGGGAAAGTGCTTTCCCTTTCGGCCGCGGCGCTTTTCGCGTCGACGGTGATTTCGTCCGCGGATTCGCTGGACGATCTCGTCAAGGCCGCCAAGGCGGAAGGCCAGCTCACCACCATCGCGCTGCCGCATGACTGGTGCGGTTACGGCGACGTCATCGCCGGCTTCAAGGCGAAGTATCCGGAAATCACCGTCAACGAACTCAATCCCGATGCCGGTTCCGGCGACGAGATCGAGGCGATCAAGGCCAACAAAGACAACAAGGGCCCGCAGGCGCCTGACGTCATCGACGTCGGCCTGTCCTTCGGTCCGACCGCCAAGGCCGATGGCCTGATCCAGCCCTACAAGGTGTCGACCTGGGACTCGATCCCCGACAGCGCCAAGGATGCCGAAGGCTTCTGGACCGGCGACTATTACGGCGTGCTTTCCTTCCAGGTGAACAAGGACCTCGTCAAGGAAGCTCCGGCCGACTGGGCCGACCTGCTGAAGCCGGAATTCGCCAACTCGGTAGCCCTTGCCGGTGATCCGCGTGCCTCGAACCAGGCGATCCAGGCGGTTTATGCCGCCGGCCTGTCGTCAGGCGCCGCCGCCGGTGAGGCTGCCGGCACCGCGGGCCTCGACTTCTTCAAGAAGCTCAATGCCGCCGGCAATTTCGTGCCGGTCATCGGCAAGGCCGCGACGCTAGCCCAGGGCCAGACCCCGATCCTCGTCACCTGGGACTACAACGCGCTCGCCGGCCGCGACACGCTGAAGGGCAATCCGCCCGTCGACGTCGTCGTGCCGAAGACCGGTGTTGTCGCCGGTGTCTATGTGCAGGCGATCAGCGCCTACGCGCCGCATCCGAATGCAGCCAAGCTCTGGCTCGAATACCTCTACTCGGACGAAGGCCAGATCGGCTGGCTGAAAGGCTATTGCCACCCGATCCGCTTCAACGATCTCGCCAAGAACGGCAAGATCCCGGCTGACATCCTCGCCAAGCTGCCGCCGGCCGAAGCCTATGCCTCCGCCGTGTTCCCGACGCTTGACGAGCAGGGCAAGTCCAAGGAAGCCATCACCAAGAACTGGGATGCCGTCGTCGGCGCCAACGTCAAGTAACTCACACCATGCCGGGCGGCCTCGGGGCCGCCCGGTCCTTCTCTCGAAGACGGTAGCCGGCGCATGACCGATATCTCATTGTCCGACCACGCTGTTACCGGGAAGACCGCGCCTCCCGCCGAGGCACGCAGCATGCGGCTGCCGACCCAGTGGCTTGGCGTTGCACCGTTCTTCATCTTCGCCATCATGTTCCTCATCCTGCCCACGCTCTATCTGATGCTGGGTGCATTCCAGAACGATGCCGGCGAATTCACTCTCGAAAACATCGCAGCGCTGGCGCAACCGTCCATCGTTGCCGCCTACTGGATTTCTATCAAGATCAGTCTTGCTTCATCGCTGATTGGCGCATTCGCGGGCCTGGCGATTGCCATTGCCATCGTGCGCGGTGGCCTGCCGGACTGGATACGTTCGGCGACACTGACGTTTTCCGGCGTGGCCTCCAATTTTGCCGGCGTGCCGCTGGCCTTTGCCTTCCTCGCCACGCTCGGCCGCCTCGGCCTTGCGACGGTGATCCTGAACACCGTGTTCGGCCTTAACATCTACGCGCATGGCTTCAACATCCTGTCATTCTGGGGCCTGACACTGACCTATGTCTATTTCCAGATACCGCTGATGGTGGTGATCATCGTGCCAGCCATCGACGGGCTGAAGAAGGAATGGGGCGAGGCAGCCGCGACGCTGGGCGCGACCATGTCCCAGTACTGGCGCATGGTGGTCATTCCGGTGATCTGGCCGAGTTTCCTCGGCACCGTAATCCTGTTGTTCGCCAACGCCTTCGGCGCCATCGCCACCGCCTATGCGCTGACCGGCTCGTCGCTCAACATCGTGCCGATCCTGCTTTATGCACAGATCCGTGGAGATGTGCTGCACAATGCCCATCTCGGCTATGCCATCGCCTTCGGCATGATCGTCATCACCGGTCTTGCCAATGTGTTCTACATCTGGTTCCGGACCCGTTCCGAGAGGTGGCTGAAATGAAGTCGGGAAAGTTCTGGGCCTGGCTCGTCTTCGCTCTTGGCGCGGCCTACTTTTTCATCCCGCTGATCGCGACCGTGGAGTTCTCGATGCGCATGCGGCGCGGGGAGTACTCCTTCGACGCCTACAAGGTCGTATTGGGCGACGCCCGTTTCCAGGCCACCTTCGGCTATTCGGTACTGGCCGCCGTTTTCACCATCATTCTCGGTGTGCTGATCGTGGTGCCCGCCGCTTATTGGATCCGGCTTCGGCTGCCGCAATTGCGGCCGATCGTCGAGTTCATTACCCTGCTGCCGCTGGTTATCCCAGCCATCGTCATCGTCTTCGGCTACATCAGAATGTACGGGTCGAATTCGCCGCTGCCGTTTCTGGCGACCGATACAGGCACCAATGCCTTGTTGGTCATCGGCTATGCGACACTGGCGCTGCCCTATATGTATCGCGCCGTCGACACCGGGCTTCGCACAATCGACGTGCGCACTTTGACGGAAGCGGCCCAGATCCTTGGGGCTGGCTGGGGCACCATCATCACCCGTGTCATCCTGCCCAACGTGCTGATCGCGGTGCTCTCGGGCGCCTTCCTCACCTTCGCCATCGTCATCGGCGAATTCACCATGGCCAGCCTGCTCAACCGGCCTGCCTTCGGCCCTTATCTGCAGAATATTGGTGCCAACCGCGCCTATGAGCCGGCGGCACTTGCCATCATCGCCTTCGCCATCACCTGGGGCTGCATGTCGCTGATCCAGATACTGTCCCGCTTCGCGCCGAGATCCGCGAACCGTCCCAACTGATCGAAAAGTACTGATCGAAAGAAGAACGCCATGGCCGACCCCTTCCTCTCCATCCAGCACGTTCGAAAATCCTTCGGCGCCACCACGGTCGTGGAGGATTTCAATCTTGACGTCGAGCGTGGTGAATTCGTCTCCTTCCTCGGTCCGTCCGGTTGCGGCAAGACCACCGTGTTGCGCATGGTCGCCGGTTTCGAGGAGCCGAGCGCGGGCACGATCGTCGTCGGCGGCAAGGACATTACGAGGCTGAAGCCCAACCAGCGCAATGTCGGCATGGTGTTCCAGGCCTATGCGCTGTTCCCGAACCTGACCGTGGCGCAGAATATCGGCTTCGGCCTGAAGGTCGCCGGCATGCCGAGGGCCGATATCGATGCCCGCGTCGCCGAGATGCTCGGCATCATCAAGCTGCCGCAGATGGCGGATCGCTATCCCTACCAGCTCTCGGGCGGCCAGCAGCAACGCATCGCGCTGGCCCGCGCCATCGCGCCGAAGCCGAAGCTCTTGCTGCTCGACGAGCCGCTGTCGGCGCTCGATGCCAAGGTGCGTGTGTCGCTGCGCGAGGAAATCCGCTCGATCCAGAAGAAGCTCGGCATCACAACCATTTTCGTGACGCACGACCAGGAAGAGGCGCTGTCGATCTCCGACCGCATCGCCGTCATGTATGGCGGGAAGGCCGAGCAGGTCGGCACGCCGTTCGAGATCTACAACCGCCCGGCGACCAAGTTTGTCGCCAATTTCGTCGGCACGCTGAACGTGCTGGAAGGCACCGTCACCGATGCGGCTGCAGGCACGGTGCGGGTCAATTCCGAACAGGTCTCGCTTAAGGGCAAGCTCAACGGTTCCAAGTCAGGCGACACGCTGTCGCTGGCGTTGCGGCCTGAGGCAATCTCGCTCGGACGACAGCCCGGCCGCGATTCCAGCCTTTCGGGAGAGATATCCGAGGTGCATTTCCTCGGCTCGGTCATCCGGGTTCGTGTCGGCATCGGCGGCAACACGGTCTCGCTCGACACCTTCAACAGCCCGGCGACACCGCCCCCCGCAGTCGGTGAAAAGGCCGAGATCTCGTTCTCGTCGAGCGATATGCTGGTGCTTCACTAGGCTGATGCGCTTGTTCAAAATGAATGGCTGCATCCCGGTCTGCGAAGACGGGAGGATGCTTCCGTCCGCGTGGCATGGGCTGCAATGCAGGGTTTAAGCGAGCCCTCTATCGGTGATTTCGATGTCAGTGCGGTCGGCGCATTTGTCGATTTGGCAGGGCATCGGCGGAAGGCAATTCGAGGCATATTCCCATCGGCTCGAGCTTGCTGGCCAATCAACAGTTTCCAGCCGCTTTGCCACTGCCAGCGTCTCGCTTCCCGGCTATAACAGGCCATGGCGCTTTTCGAACTGACACTCGTTCTGCTGTTGATCGCCGTTGCGCTGACGGCGCTGTCGCGGCGCGTGCAGGTTCCCTATCCCTCTTTGCTGGCGCTGGCAGGGGTGGCCATCGCCTTCGTGCCTGGCGTCCCGACCATAGAGATCGATCCGGAACTGGCGCTAGCCCTGTTCATCGCGCCGGTGCTGCTCGATGCCGCCTATGATACCTCGCTGCGCGATCTCAACCGCTACAGGGTGCCGCTTGTGCTGCTGGCGCTTGGCGCCGTCCTTTTCACGACAGCGACGGTTGCGCTGGCCGGCTGGGCGATGGCAGGCCTGCCGATCGCCGCAGCCATAGCGCTTGGCGCCATCGTGGCGCCGCCCGATGCGGTTGCGGCATCGGCCGTGCTTGGCCAGTTCAAGGTGCCGCACCGCATCACTGCCATTCTGCAGGGCGAGAGCCTGCTCAACGACGCCACCGCGTTGCTGATTTACCGGATGGCGATTTCGGCGGCAGCAGGTTCCATTCTGCTGAGCAGCGCCGTTCCGATGATCCTGCTGTCCACGCTCGGCAGTCTTGCGGCCGGCTACCTGCTTGGCCGGGTGTCTCTGATAACGCTGGGCCGGATCGAGGACCCGGCGAGCGGCACCGTGGTGCAATTTGCCGGCACATTCGGGGTCTGGATCCTGGCCGACAGGATCGGACTGTCGGCCATCATCACCATAGTCGTCTATGCCATGACGATCGCCCGCACCGCGCCGCGCCGCATGCCGGCCAGAAACCGCATCAGCTCTTATTCGGTCTGGGAAACGGCGGTGTTCGTGCTCAATGTCCTGGCTTTCGTGCTGATGGGCCTGCAGGCACGTACGATCGTCGGCCGGCTTGCCGGGCAGGGGCAGACCGATGCGTTCGTCCTGGCCGGGACAGTGCTTGCCATCGTCATCGTCTCACGCCTCATCTGGGTGCTGGGGTGCGGCGCGATCATCAGGTGGTTTGACCGTTCCGGCGGAGCTGATCGTCAGCGTGACGCTCCGTCGTTTCGGGGCGGCGTGCTGATCGGCTGGTGCGGGATGCGCGGTTTGGTGACGCTTGCGGCGGCATTCGCCCTGCCGGCTGAATTCCCGGCCCGCGACCCGATCGTGCTCGCTGCCTTCACGGTCGTGCTCGGCACGCTGGTGCTGCAAGGCATGAGCCTGAAGCCGCTGCTGCGCCTGCTAAATCTCGACCCTGACGAAACGGTCGACCGCGAGGTTGCGCAGGCACGCGTCGTGGTCATGCAGGCCGCGCTCGACATATTGGGCGGCAAGACATCGGACGCGGCGGCCGCGGTGCGCGAGCAATATGCCGCTCAACGCAAGATCGCCAAAAATCCCGACGATGCCCAGGCAGCGACCGAATATGACCGCTTGCGTCTTTATGCGATCAAGAGCCAGCGCGACGCGCTGGAGGAATTGCGCCGCAACGGGACGATTGGCGACGAAGCCTATCATCGCCTTGAGGAAGAGATCGACTGGACCGAACTGGCGGCGTCGCCACCCGGCCGGTTCCAGCCGCTGAATACATAAGGCATCGCACGCCGTTTTCCGGCGCACGGAAGATACCGAAGTGCTTCGGGATCGGTGCATGATCCCGGTGAAGCAAGGCTGGTCCAAGCCACGTCCATTCTCCTGCACATTGCAACCGTGGCATCGAACCGCTACTGCCAACACGAAATTGAGCCGGATAAGCAATGAAGCTGGTCAGCTACAACATCCAGTACGGGTTCGGCGGCGACGGCCGCTACGATCTTTCGCGCGCCGCGCGCATCGTTGCCGGCGCCGACATCATTGCGCTTCAAGAGGTGGAGCGGAATTGGCAGCGCAGCAATTTCGATGATCAGCCGGAGCTGCTTTCCCGTCTGCTGCCCGAACATCACTGGGTTTACGGCCCGGCCTTCGACATGGATGCCAGCGAAAGGCGCGACGGCCGTCTGGTCAATCGGCGCCGCCAGTTCGGCACCATGGTGCTGTCGAAACTGCCGATCGTCTGGTCGCGGCTGCATGCGCTGCCGATGCGCCGCACGCAGCGGCCGCTCAACACCCGCAACGCCGCGCTTGAATGCATGATCCGCACGCCGGCAGGGCCGGTGCGGGTGTTGTCGCTGCATCTCGCCCACATCGCGGCCGAGGAGCGGCTGGAGCAGATCGACTATCTCTTGGCCGAGCATCGCCGGGCACCGTCCGATGGCGGGCCGTGGAGCGGCGTCGACGACGAGCCCACGCGCAACTGGACCAGCGGCGAAGCGGAACCGGAAAACCCGCTGGCGGCGATCTGGATGGGTGATTTCAACATGGAGCCGGGCAGCGCCGAATATCGCCGCATCGTCGGCAGCACGCCCTACCATCGGGGTGCCGCCTATCTTGATGGTTTCGTCGATGCCGCCGCCGTTGCCGGGGAGCCGGTTCCGGACTTCCACACCCATGTGAAGACCATCGACGGCAAGCTGGCAAAGCGCCGGCTCGACCATTGTTTCGTCGGCGGCGTGTTCGCCGGGCGGGTGCGTTCGATCAGTGCCGACATCGGCGAGGTTGCGTCGGATCATTTTCCGCTACGGGTCGACATCGACCTGGAAACGCCCGGAATTGCCACATGACGCTTTTCGTCTTCTTCGCAGTGCTTGCCGCCGCCGCCATGCACGCGATCTGGAACGCGCTGGTCAAGGTCCATCTCGACCGCTTCCTGTCGATCACGCTGATGACGCTCGGCATGGGCGCTGCGGCCCTCGTGGTGCTGCCTTTCGTCGAAGTGCCGAAGGCGGAAGTGTGGCCCTACATCATCGCCTCGGTCATTTTCCACATGGGCTACCGGACGTTCCTGATCGGCGCCTACAAGGCCGGCGATTTCGCACAGACCTATCCGCTGGCGCGGGGCACAGCACCTCTGCTCTCGGCCTTTGGAGGCATGTTCGTCGTTGCCGAAATCCCCGGCCCGTTCGCCATGCTCGGCATCTTCCTGTTGTCGGCCGGCACGCTGGTGATGTCGTTTCGCGGCGGCGCGCATCTGGAGAAGCTCAATCTGCGCGCGGTCGGCTTCGCGCTGGGCACCTCTATCTTCATCGCCAGCTACACGCTGTCCGACGGTAGCGGCGCGCGGCTGGCGGCAACCGCGCAGAGCTATGCAGCCTGGCTGTTCATCTGCGATGCTTTTGGCGCCTTGGTGCTGTGCCTCATCTTCCGCGGGCCGAAGGCGCTGCCGGTGCTGGCGCGCGACTGGAAGGCAGGGCTGTTCACCGGCGTGCTCAGCGGTGCCGCCTACTGGATCGTCATGTGGGCGATGACCAAGGCGCCGATCGCTTCGGTGGCATCGCTGCGTGAAACCTCGATCCTGTTTGCCATGATGATCTCGGTCTTCGCTCTCGGCGAAAAAATGACCGGCTGGCGCGGTGCTGCCGCGCTCAGCATCGTGGCCGGCGTCGTCGCACTGAGGCTTGGTTAGGCGCCGCTCAGGTCAGGACCGTCATCACCTGGCCACGTCGTTCCGGGCTGAAGCGGATGACGATGATGATGCAGACGGCGACCACGCCTGCGAACAGCGCCAGGGCATAGCCATAGCTGCCTCCGGCGCTTTCAGCGATTCCTGCTTGATAGGGGCCGCCATAGGACGCGGCGAGATTGCCCGCCTGATAGATAAAGCCGGGCAAGGTCGCCCGCACCGCGCCGGGCGAAAGCTCGTTGAGGTGCACGGGGATGACGCCCCAGGCACCCTGGACCGCGACCTGCATGACGAAGGCGCCGATGGCGAGCATGAACGGCGTGGTCGAGTAGGCCCATAGCGGGATGGACGGCAAGGCGATCAGGCATGCCAGCGTGATGGCGTTGACGCGGCCGATCTTCTCCGACAGCGCGCCGAATGCCAGGCCACCGACGATGGCGCCGATATTGGCAACGATGGTGATCCAGCTCACTGTGTGCGGATCAAAGCCATGCTGCTTCTTCAGGAAGGTCGGATAAAGATCCTGCGTGCCATGGCTGAAGAAATTGAAGAACATCATCAGCACGACGGCATAGAGCGCGACGCCCCAGTGTTTCTGCAGGGTTTCCCACATGCCCGGTCTCGCGGTCTTCTGCGCTTCGACGAAGGCCGGCGATTCCGGCACATGCGAGCGGATGAAGAGCACGATCAGCGCCGGCACGAAGCTGAGCAGGAACATGGCACGCCAGCCGATCGTGTAGCCGCCGATCGTCTGCTGATAGAGCAGACCATAGACCACCGCCGCCAGCAGATAGCCGGCCGGATAGCCGCATTGCAGGATGCCGGAGACCATGCCGCGTGCGCTCGGCGGAATGGACTCCATGGCCAGCGAACTGCCAAGCCCCCATTCGCCGCCCATGGCGATGCCGAACAAAGCACGCAGGGCGAGGAATATGCCGAGATTGGGCGAGAAGGCGGCCAGCGCGCCAATCACCGAATAGCTGACGATGTTGAGCATGAGGATCGGCTTGCGCCCGTATTTGTCGGCAAGCATGCCGAAGAAGAACGCGCCGATGAAGCGTGTCGCCAAGGTCAGGAATAGCGCCTTGGAGACCGCGGGCACGTCGGCGTGGAATTCGGTCGCGATATCGGTGAGCAGGAATGTCAGAAGGAAGAAATCGAAAGCATCGAGCGTCCAGCCCAGGAATGAGGCAAGGACGGTCTTCTTCTGCTGCGAATTAAGGGGCAAATCTTCCTCCATCATCATCGATGGGGGGAATTATCGGCCAGTTCAGGGAAGACCGGTGGTCACGTTTTCGCGTGGCTCATTTGATCGAACGCCCGCAGGAATGGCGGAAGGTGCGATGAGACCGACCGGTGCCATCTGTCGATGAACTCGATCGTGGCTTGAGGGTAGGTTTAGATTTCGAGATCAAACACCAGCAGTCCGTCCGTGCCGCCTTCCAGGGCAGCGAACAGGCGCGCGCCGGCGCGCTGGTGCGCTTCATGCACAAGATAGGCATCGCGCGCGGCAGCATCGCGGAAATCGATGGTGAAGCCGTGGGTGAAGCCGCGTGCGAACGGCTCCGGGCTGACATTGGCGCTGAATTTTACTGCGTCCATGCCGTCGATCACCTGTCGCAGCGCCTCGAGATCGGCATGGATCGCCGTGCGCTCGGTGGCGTCGACATCGTTGCGCAGCTTGACGAAAACACAGTGCCTGATCATGTCTTACTCCTCAGTGGCTAAGCAGCCCGGTTTCCGGAAAACACCGCCGGCGGCAGCGGCTCGCGGCCAAGGACCAGGTCGGCGCCCTTTTCACCGACCATGATGGTCGGCGCATTGGTGTTGGATGAAGGCACGCGCGGCATCACCGAGGCGTCGCAGACGCGCAGGCCCTCGATGCCGCGCAGCCGCAGATCCGGCGTCACGACAGCCATATCATCATGGCCCATGCGGCAGGTGCCGACCGGATGGTGGTCGGTCTTGGAACTGCGGCAGGCATAGTCGAACAGCTCGTCGTCGCTGGCGAGTGACGGGCCGGGCAGCACCTCGCGCAGCACGTAAGGGGCAAGTGCCTTCTGCCGCATGATCTCGCGGGCCAGCCGCAGCCCCTTGATCGACATGGCGCGGTCATAGGGATCGGACCAATAGTTCGGATCGATCAGCGGGTGGTCGGCCGGGTCGGCACTCTTCAGCCGCACCGTGCCGCGCGAACGCGGACGCAGGAAAGCCGAGTTCAGGGTGACGCCAGGGTTTTTCAGCTTCTCGACGCCGGCTTCGATGCCGGAACCCAAGCCGAGATGAAACTGGATGTCGGGCGAGGCGGCGGTCGGGTCGGCGTACCAGAAGCCGCCGGTCTCGAACAGGCTGGAGGCCACCGGCCCTTTCTTCAGCAGCACATACTGCAGGCCGGCCCAGGCCGTGCGGTGCAGCTTGGCGTAGTTGTCATAGGTGTGATCGCCCGTACATTCGGCGATGACGAACAGATCAAGATGGTCCTGCATGTTGGAGCCGACGCCGGGCAGGTCGTGCACCGGCGTGACGCCGACCGACTTCAGATGGTCGGCGGGGCCGATGCCCGACTGCATCAAGAGTTTCGGCGAGCCGATGGCGCCGGACGAGACGATCACCTCGCGCTCGGCGCGCAGGATTTTCTTCTCGCCGCCCGGTCTGTCGACAATTTCGACGCCGATGGCGCGGCCCTTCTGGACGACGATGCGCGTCACCAGCACATCGGTTCGGACGGTCAGGTTCTTGCGGGCGCGGATCGGCCTCAAATAGGCGACTGAAGCGGACGAGCGCCGGGCATCCTTCTGGGTCAGCTGGTAATAGCCGACGCCTTCTTGGGCAGCGCCGTTGAAGTCCGGGTTGAAGGGGATGCCCATCTGCTGCCCGGCACGGAAATAGGCCTCGCAGATCGGCAGCGGCGCAATCGGGTTCGAGACGCCGAGCGGGCCCTGGTCACCGTGAAAATCGTTGGCGTAGCGCTGGTTGTTCTCAGCGCGCTTGAAATAGGGCAATACATTGCGATAGCCCCAGCCGGCGAGGCCTTCTTCCTTCTCCCAGTCGTCGTAGTCGCGGGCGTTGCCGCGCGTGTAGATCTGGGCATTGATGGACGAGCCGCCGCCGACCACCTTAGCCTGCGTGTACCAGAAGACGCGGTCCTTCATATGACTCTGCGGCACGGTCGACCAGCCCCAGGAAGCAATACCCTTGGTCATCTTGGCAAAGCCGGCAGGCATGTGGATATAGGGATGCCAGTCCTTGCCGCCGGCTTCCAGCAGCAGGACCGAATTTGCCGGATCCTCGCTCAATCGGTTGGCCAGAACGCAGCCGGCCGGACCGGCGCCCACGATGATGTAGTCGGTCATGACACTGTCCACTTATAGTCGCGGCACGGAGAGGGCGCCATCGACATTGATGATCGAGCCGGTCGAAAAGCCGAGCCTGCCGCCGGCGAGCGTCGCCACCACCGCACCGATGTCCGATGCTTCGCCCCAGCGTTTGGCCGGCACCAGTCCACTGTCGATGAGGGCATCGTATTTGGCGGTCACGCCTGAAGTCATGTCGGTGCGGATGATGCCGGGCCGCACCTCGAACACGCCGATGTTTTCGGGCGCCAACCGCAGCGCCAGGTTCTTCACCCACATCGAAAGCCCGGCTTTCGAGATGCAGTAATCCGGTCGCTCCGACGATGCCATTTCGGCGCTGACCGAGGTGATGGTGATGATCGACCTCTGGTGATCGCCTGGCGCAGCCAGCATCGCCTTGGCGACGGCCTGGCTGAGGAAGACGGTGCCGCGCAGATTGATGCCCAGCGTGCGGTCGAAATTCTCCGGCTTGAGGTCCAAGAGGTCACCGCGCACCACGGCGCCGATGCCGGCATTGTTGACCAGGCAGTCGATACGGCCGAAGGCGCGCATCGCGGCATCGACAAGTGCGGTGTGGCTGGCGAGATCGGCGATGTCGCAACGGACATAGGCGAACTTCGCGCCACGCTTGGTGATGTCGGTGGCAAGTCCATCAGCGGCTGTTTCGGCAAGATCTGCGATCAGAATATCGAAGCCGACATCCGCCAACGCCTGGGCGCAGGCAAGGCCGATGCCGCGCGCGCCGCCGGTGACGATGGCGGAGGGGCGGGTCATGCGGCGAGGTCCGTCTTGCGGATGTGGTCCGCGACGCGGAGCGCCTGCGCGGCGATCGACAATGCCGGATTGACCGCCGCCGAGTTCGGAAGGAAACTACCATCGACAACGAACAGGTTCCGGTGATCGAAGGAGCGGCAGAACGGATCGAGCGCCGCCGTCGCCGGATCGTCCCCCATCTTTATCGTGCCGCATTGGTGCGACGGCGTGCGCTTGTCGAAGGGGCGTGAGAGAACGATGGGATAACCGCAGGCGCGGAAATTCTCGCGCATCACCTTGGTCAGCCCGTCGAGCGACTGCATGTTGGAGCGCCGCCATTGCATGACGATGTCCTTGCCGTCGACCATGATGCGGCTTTCCGGATCGGGCAAATCCTCGCACATCAGGTACCAGTCGACGGCATGGCCGGCCATGAAATCGAGCGCGAATTTCGGTGTATACTTGACGTTGGCCTGCAGCATGTTGCCGTCGATCTTGCCGAGAAGCTGGACGTTGCCGAGCGGCTTGCCGCCCTTGCCGTCGGACAGGTAATAGTCGTTCAGCATCAAAGTCTTCTGGTAGACGGCATCGTTGCGGCGGCGCGGGTCGATCGCCAGCATGGCGCTTGAATTGTGGTTCATGAAATTGCGGCCGACCTGGTCGGAGCGGTTGGCTAGGCCTTTGCCATCTCCCTTGCTGTTGTTGGGCGAGGGCGAGCGCAGCAGGATGACGGCGGAATTGACCGCGCCGGCGGAGAGGATGACCAGCTTCGGCGACACCTTCTTCAGTTCGCCGTTCTGGCGATAGTGAATCGCGGCGATGGTTTTGCCATTCGCCGAGGCTTCGAGATATTCAACATAGGCGCCAGTCTCGAGCCGAATGTTCTGGTCGGTCAGCGCCGCCGTCAGCGGTCCGGTCTGCGCATCGACCTTGCCCTGACCGGTGTTGGGAAACGCGTCCCAGCCGGTCTTGCCCTCCTTCAGCCAGGTTTCGATGTCGACACCGAGCGGCAGCGAGGCGGGATGCAGGCCGAGCCCCTTAAGTTCGGCGCGGGCGCGGGCAATCGGTGCCTCGTCGGGCACCGGCTTATAGGCGAAGGGGACCGAATGGAACGGCTCGGTCGGATCTTCGCCCAGCGTGCCGCGCACGCGAAACAGCTGTTCGGCTTTCGAATACCAGGGCTCGAACTCGTCATAGGAAAACGGCCAGGCCGGCGAGACGCCGCCGAAATGCTCCATGGCGGCAAAATCCTCTTTGCGGTAGCGGATCAGCACCGCGCCGTAGAATTTCGAATTGCCGCCGACATAGTAGTAATTTCCCGGATTGAAGGCGGCACCGCCGGCTTCGCGCCACATCTCCTTCGGCCGATAATGGCCATCGACGAAGATCGAGCGCGTGTCACGTGTGTGCGGCGTCGCCGGCAAAGGCTCGCCGCGCTCCAGCATCAGGATCGAGGCGCCGCTGCCGGCAAGGCCGGAGGCGATCGTGGCGCCGCCAATGCCGGAGCCGATGATGACGATGTCCGGATTTGTCATGGCCTAAATCGCGTCCCGACGCGCTTTAGTTTCTTGTTTTGATGCATGTCGTTGCCCCAAAACCGGATCCACTTTTGGGCGACATACATTAGCGAATACGGGTCTCGGTCGCCGGATCGAAGAACACCGCCTTGGTCAGGTTGAAGGCGAGCGGCGTGTTGGTGCCCGGCTGGATGTTGGCATCGGCGCGCAGCCGCGCCACCACGCCCTTGCCGCCGAGATTGGTGACGGCGAAGGTATCCGAGCCGGCCGGTTCGACGACCTCGATGTGACAGTCGGCGGTTGCGATGTGCGAGGCGTTGCGCTCGGCACCTTCCGGATCGGTCAGGGCTTCGGGGCGGACACCGAAGATAATCGGCTTGCCCTGGAATGCCGACAGGCCCGCCGGCGCATTCGCCATCGGCAGCGAGATCGGCTCGCGCGCCTCGCGCTGCAGCACGACCGACAGCGCATTGCCTGACGTGCCGATGGTCGCCGGGATCAGGTTCATCGCCGGCGAGCCCATGAAATCGGCGACGAAGAGATTGCTCGGGTTGTTGTAGATCTCGGCCGGGGTGCCGAACTGCTGCACCTCGCCATCCCGCATGACCGCGATCTTGGTGGCCAGCGTCATCGCCTCGATCTGGTCGTGCGTGACGTAGACGATGGTGGTGCCGGTGGTGGCGTGCAGGCGCTTGATTTCGATGCGCATGTCGACGCGCAGCTTGGCGTCGAGGTTGGACAATGGCTCGTCGAAAAGGAACAGTTTTGGGTCGCGCACCAGCGCCCGGCCCATGGCGACGCGCTGGCGCTGGCCGCCCGAAAGCTGGCTCGGCTTGCGCTGCAAGAGGTGGCCGATCTGCAGCACCTTGGCCACCTTGTCGATGGCCTTCTGGCGCTCCGCCGCCGGCACGCCGCGCATCTCCATGCCGAACGAGATGTTTCCGGCCACCGTCATGTTCGGGTAGAGCGCATAGCTCTGGAACACCATGGCGATGTCGCGCTTGGAGGGGTGCAGATCGTTGATGGTGCGGCCGTCGACACGGATTTCGCCAGACGTGATCGTCTCCAGGCCGGCGATGGTGTTGAGCAAGGTCGACTTGCCGCAGCCGGAAGGGCCGACCAGCACCAGGAAGCCGCCTTTCTCGAGTTCGACATCGATCCCTTTGAGGATCTCGACCTGGCCGAAGCGCTTTCTCAGACCATCAATTTCCAGAAAAGCCATCAGATCATCCTTTGACGGCGCCAGCCATGAGACCACGCACGAAGTAGCGGCCGGCGAGCACATAGACGAGAAGGGTGGGCAGTGCCGCGATCATCGCGGCGGCCATGTTGACGTTGTATTCGACGACGCCGGTCGAGGTGTTGACGACGTTGTTGAGCGCCACCGTCATCGGCATCGCGTCGCCGGTGCCGGCGTAAGCCGAGGCGAACAGGAAGTCGTTCCAGATGTTGGTGAACTGGTAGATCACCGTGACGACGAAGATCGGCATTGAATTCGGCAGCATGATGCGCCGGAAGATCTGGAAGAAGGAGGCGCCGTCGACCTGTGCCGCCTTGACCAGTTCGGTCGGGAACGCCTCATAGTAGTTGCGGAAGAACAGCGTGGTGAAGCCGATGCCGTAGACGACGTGGACGAAGACGAGGTTGACCGTCGGGTTGCCGAGGCCAAAGCTGGTTCCCGTTGCATTCTGCAGCGTGACGCCGAAGCGGCCGAGGCTGCCGAGGATGGTCGCCATCGGCAGCAGCACCGACTGGAACGGGATGAAGCAGGCGAACAGCATCAGCCCGAACACCAGCGTTGCCCCGCGAAAACGCCATTTGGTCAGCACGTAGCCGTTGAGCGCGCCGAGCATCGTCGAGATCAGGACGGCCGGGACGACCATCTTGATGGAGTTCCAGAAATAGCCCTTGATGCCGGCGCAGGTGAGGCCGACGCAGGTCTCGCCCCAGGCCTTCAGCCACGGATCGAAGGTCGGCGCCCTGGGCAGCGCCAGCATGTTGCCGTTCTGGATCTCGTCCATGGTCTTGAACGAGGTCACCAGCATGACGAACAGCGGCATCAGATAAAATAGCGCAAACAGCGCCAGCAGCCCGTAGATGACGATGCGGTTGATAACCTTGACGTTGACGCCGCCGGAGGCCTGGCGGGCGGGAGTGGTGACGGCGCTCATCGCGGCTTCTCCCGCAGTTCCGAATAGAGATACGGCACGATGATTGCGACGATGGTCATCAGCATGATCACGGCGCTGGCCGAGCCGACGGCCATTTCGTTGCGCTTGAACGTGTACTCATACATGAAGTTGGATGGCAGCCAGGCCGAGCCGCCGGGGCCGCCGCTGGTCAGCGCCACGACCAGATCGTAGGACTTGATGGCGAGGTGCGCGAGCACGATGAAGGCCGACAGGAAGATCGGCCGCAGCAGCGGGATGACGATGCGGCGGTAGAGCTGGAAGGTGGTGGCGCCGTCGATCTGCGCCGCCTTCATGATCTCGCCGTCGATGCCGCGCAGGCCGGCCAGGAACATCGCCATGATGAAGCCGGAGGCCTGCCAGACGCCGGCAATGACCACGGTGTAGATGACGAAATCCTTGTTCTTGATCCAGTCGAAATGGAAGCTCGTCCAGCCCCATTGATGCAAGGTCTGCTCGAGGCCGAGGCCGGGATCGAGGAACCATTTCCAGGCGACGCCGGTGACGATGAAGGACAGCGCCATCGGGTAGAGATAGATCGGCCTCAGCACGCCTTCGCCGCGGATCTTCTGGTCGAGCAGGATGGCCAGGAACAGGCCGAGCGCCAGGCAGATGAAGATGTAGAGAAAGCCGAAGATGCCCATATTGGTGATCGACGTGTACCAGCTCGAGGGCGGGTCGGTGTCGAAGGTCCAGCCCCACAGTCGCTGATAGGCGCGCGAGCCGGTGATGACATAGGACGGAAAGGTCTTGGAATTGGTGAAGGACAAATAGATCGTCCACAGGATGAAGCCGTAGACGAAGACGATGGTGATGGCAAAGCTGGGCGCCAGCACAATCTTCGGCAATGCGTCCTGCAGGCGTGAGCGCACCGAGGCGCGTGGCCGCGCATGCTCCGGCGTCAGCTTGATCTGGCTTGTCGCTACCGTGCTCATGGGGCTCCTCCCGTCGACTCGCGGCCAACCAGCTTCGCGGATCTAAGTTCGCGGATCTGGGCCTTCCCCGCCGGAGCGGGGAAGGCGTTTTTTGGCGCGTGGCGCTTACTTGGCGTCGTCGATCGCCTTGACCAGTTCGGTCACGGCCTCGTCCGAGGTCTTGATCTGACCATGGACGAACTTGGAGACGACGTCCTTATAGGCATTGGCGACCGCCGGGGGCGCGCCATAGCCCTGGGCGAGCGAGCCGAACAGCGTGCCGCCTTCGTTGGCTGCCTTCAGGTCGGCGATGCCCTTCTTGCCGCACGCGTCGAAGTCGGTGTCCGGAACGTCGGTACGGGCCGGAACCGAACCCTTGACGACGTTGAAGGCCGACTGGAAGCTCTTCGACAGGGTGGCGGTGGCCAGCGCGACCTGGGCGGCCTTGCGGTCGTCCGGAACGTTGAACATGCCGAACATGTCGGAGTTGTAGATCACCGAGCCGTCGGTGCCCGGGAAGCGATAGCACAGGAAGTCGGTGCCCGGCGTTTTCTTGGCGGCGTTGAACTCGCCCTTGGCCCAATCGCCCATGACCTGCACCAGAGCATCGCCCTTGATGACCATGGCGGTGGCAAGGTTCCAGTCGCGGCCCGAGAAGTTGGGGTCGACATAGGTGACGAGCTTGGCCAAATTGTCGAACGACTTCTTCATCGTGTCGGACTTCAGGGACTCGTCATCGAGGTCGTTGAAGGCCTTCTTGTAGAACTCGGGTCCGCCGGTCGACAGCACGACGGAGTCGAACATGGTGGCTTCCTGCCAGTTCTGGCCGCCGAGAGCGAGCGGGATCACCCCTGCCGCCTTGGCCTTGTCGAGCAGGGCAACGAAGTCGTCGAAGGTCTTCGGCTCGGTGCCGCCGATCTTGTCCAGGACGGCCTTGTTGATCCACAGCCAGTTGACCGAGTGAACGTTGACCGGAGCCGCGACCCACTTGCCGTCATAGACCGAAAACTTCTGCAGGGCTGCCGGAACGGACTTGTCCCAGCCTTCCTTCTTCGCCGTTTCGGTCAGGTCGCCCATGACGCCGGCAGCGGCGTAGTCGAGCACGGTGTAGCCGAGCATCTGCGAGGCGGTCGGATAATTGCCGGCCGCGACCATCGCCTTAAGCGCGGTCATGGCGGCATCGCCGCCACCGCCGGCCACCGGCACGTCCTTCCAGGCATAGCCTTCCTTGGCCAGATCGCCCTTAAGGACGTTGAGAGCAGCCGCTTCGCCACCCGACGTCCACCAATGCAGCATCTGGACTTCCTTGACGTCCTCGGCGTGGGCTGTGAAAGCCAGGCCCGACGCGAGAGCCGTTCCGATAAGCAGTTTGCGCAACATGTACTTCCTCCCTTGTTGCATTACACGACCGGCGGATGCCGCCGGGTTCTTCTCAACTCAGCCGACCCACCACCCGGTGCGCTGGCCGCGATGAAACTGGATTGTCTTTTCCTCGGTATAATCCTCGACGGCGCGTTTGCCGAGTTCGCGTCCGAGACCGGACTGCTTGTAGCCTCCGAAAGGCAGCTCGGGATAACCTTCCATGAACGTGTTCACCCAAACGGTTCCCGAACGCACCCCACGCGCCACCGACATGCAGGTGTCGATGCTGGCGCTCCACACGCCCGCCGACAAACCATAAGGCGTGTCGTTGGCGATGTGCAACGCCTTTTCAATCGATTCAAATGTCAGCACCGAGAGCACCGGGCCGAACACTTCTTCGCGGGCGATGGCCATATCCTCGGTGACGCCGCGAATGATGGTGGGATCGAGATATTGGCCGACATTGGAGGCCAATTGCTTGCCTCCGCTGTAAACCTGGCTGCCGTCGCCTTCAGCGGCAGAAACATAGCCGGCCACCTTCTTCAGATGGTCGGACGAGATCATCGCGCCCACCTTGGTTTGGTCATCGAGCGGATCGCCGACCGTAACCCTGGCGGTAAGCGCCTTGACGGCGCTGAGAAAATCGTCGGCGATCGCCTCGTGCACGATCAGCCGGCTGCCGGCATTGCAGCACTCGCCGGCATTGAAGAAGCCGCCGAACACCGCCGCATCGGCGGCCGCTTCGAGGTCGGCGTCCGGGAAGACGACCTGACCGTTCTTGCCGCCGAGCTCCATCGAAACTTTCTTCAGCGATAGCGCGGCGGACGCCATGGTCATCTTGCCGACGCGGGTCGAGCCGGTGAACGAGACCATCTCGACCAGGGGATGGCTGACCATCGGCGCGCCGACGTCGGCGCCAAGCCCGGCCAGGATGTTGACGACGCCGGGGGGGAGGCCGGCCTGCAGCAGGATATCGCCGAGCACAAAGGTCGAGGCCGAGGTCATTTCGCTCGGCTTGACCACCGCCGTGCAGCCGGCGGCGAGCGCGAAAGGCAGTTTCTGGCTGACGATCAGGAACGGGAAATTCCACGGCGTGATGATCGAGACGACGCCGATCGGCTCGCGCAGCACGACGCCCAGCATGTCGTCGCCGAGATTGGCGTAGCTCTCGCCGTGCAGCGTGCGGGCGAGCGAGGCGGCGTAGCGCCAGATATCGACGGCGCCGCCAATCTCACCGCGCGCCTGGGCGATCGGCTTGCCGGATTCCAGTGCATCGAGCCGGGCGATGTCTTCCAGCCGGCCCTCGATCAGGTCAGCCGCCTTGAGCAGGATCGCGGCACGCTCGGCTGCCTTCATGCGCGGCCATGGACCGGTCTCGAACGCCTTGTGGGCGGCCTGAACAGCGGCTTCCACTTCGGCCTCGCCGGCCTGTGCGTAGTGCGAGACGGTGAAGCCGTGGCCGGGGCTATTTCGAGCAATCGTGCGGCCGTCGCGGGCATCGACATGCTTGCCGCCGATCAGCAGTCTGTACGCTTTCGGCGCCGCGGACGCCTCGGCCGGCATGGAAATCTTGAGGGGTGCGTTCATGTGAGTTCCTCTAGGATCTCGAAAAGGCCGGCTTTTGCTTGGCTTTGAAGGCGCCGACGCCGGCCTTGAGGTCGCCGGTCATGGCGATGAAGCCGCTGGCCAGCGCTTCCGTGGCGGCGGCACTTTCCTCGCCTTCGGCGACGGCGATCATCAACTTGGCTGCCTCCATCGCCAGCGGTCCTCGCTCGGTGATCTTTTCGGCCCAGACCTTGGCTTCGTCGTGTGCCTTGCCGGTTTCGACCACCTGGTCGACGATGCCCAAGGCAAGTGCTTCAGGGGCGAGAAAGATCTCGCCGCCCAGCGCCATGCGCCGCACTGTCTGCGCGCCGAAGCGGCGCACGGCACGCTGCGTGCCGGACCAGCCGGGGACGACGCCGATCGAGGTTTCGGGGAAGCCCAATTTCACCTGTGTTTCCGCGACGCGGAAATCACAAGCCACGGCCAGTTCCAGGCCGCCGCCCAGCGCATGGCCGGACAGAACGGCGATGGTCGGCTGCCTGAGCCGCGCCAACCGGTCGAAGACGCGGTGGCCGTAGCGCACCCATTGCACCTGGAAATCGGCGGCACTCATCTGCGCCCAGGCCTCGACATCGCCGCCGGCGCAAAAGCCCTTGCCTTCGCCGCGCAGCAGCACGACACGAACGCCTTCCGCACCCTCGGCCGCGTCGAGCGCGGTCTCCAGCGCGCGCAGCATCGGGATGTCGAGCGCGTTGAATTTCTCCGGCCGGCGCAGCGTGACGACGCCGATGGCGCCGCCGGTTTCAAAGGTGACGAGGTGCTCAGCCATGCGCGCCTCCAAGCGAGGCGCCGCCATTCAGCGACAGGCCTATCGGTTGCTCCTGATAGAGGGCTGCCGGTGTCGTCTTGAGGTCCTTGGCAATGCCCAACGGAATTTCCGACTGCGCCAGCACATCGCGCTGCAGATCGATGCCGGGTGCGAGTTCTGTGACGACCAGGCCCTCCGGCGTCAGCCTCATCACGCAGCGTTCGGTGACATAGGTGATGTCCTGTCCCTGCGCGATCGCCCGCTTGCCCGAAAACGAGATGTGCTCGACTTCGTTGACCACCTTCTTGACCTTGCCCTCCTGATCGATGCGGATGCCGCCATCGGCCAATGAGAGTTTTGCCCCGGCGTTGAAGAAGCCGGAGAAGACGATCTTCTTCGCCCGCGCGGTGATGTCGACAAAGCCGCCGGCGCCAGCCGTGACATGCGGGCGCGCCGAAAGCTTCGAGACATTGACCGAGCCATGGCGGTCGATCTGCAGGAAGGACAATAGCGAGGCGTCGAAGCCGCCCGCCTGGAAATAGATGAATTGGTGCGGCGAGGGCATGAAGGCGTCGGCATTCGAGGAACAGCCGAATTTGAAGTCGAGCAGCGGCACGCCGCCGACCGCGCCCTGTTCGATCACCCAGGTAATCTTGCCGTGCTGTCCTTCCTCGAGAAGGATGCGCGGGACATTGGCGGAAATGCCGAAGCCGATGTTGACGGCCATGCCGTCGCGCAACTCCATGGCGACGCGGCGCGCGATCACTTTCTGGACGTTCATCTCCGGCGTGCGGAAGCTCGACAGCGGCCGGAAAATTTCTCCGGAGATGGCCGGGTCATAGGGTGTCAGCGTCGTCTGCAACTGGTCGGGCGCGACGACGATGTGGTCGACCAGGACGCCTGGCACGCGCACATCATGCGGTTTCAGCGTGCCGTTTTCGACGACGCGCTTGACCTGCGCGATAACGATGCCGCCATTGTTGCGGGCGGCGAGTGCCTGTTCGAGGCCGCCGAGATAGGCACCCTCATGCTCATAGGTGAGGTTGCCGCGCTCGTCGGCTGACGTGGCGCGGATGATCGAGACCTGCGGCACGATGGAGCGGAAATAGAGCCATTCCTCGCCGTCGAACTGCTGCACCGAAACGATCGGCTCGCTGGCGGCGGCGTTCATGGCGCAGCCCTGGTGGCGCGGGTCGGCGAAGGTGTCGAGACCGACCTTGGTCAGCACGCCCGGCCGCTTGGCGGCCGCTTCGCGGTGCATGTCGAACAGGATGCCGGACGGCACGTTGTAGGCGGCGACCGAATTGTCGCCGATCATCTTCCAGATCTGCGGCGGTTCGGAAGAGGAGGGGCCGGACGGGTAGGAGCCGCACAAAGTACGCTTCAGCAGGCCGGGCTTGGCCAGATGGTCGATGCCTTTGATGCCGTACATGTCGCCGGCGGCGATCGGGTGAAGTGTGGTGATATTCTTTGGGTGGCCTTCCCCACCGAAGCGTTCGCCGATCGCGGCAAGCACCGCGTCCGGACAGCCGAGACCGCTCGACGACGACACGGATACGACCATGCCGTCCCTGATCAGGCCCGCCGCCTGCGCCGCCGAAACGACCTTGCTCAATTCATGCTCCCCGAACCGGCCGTCCTGTTTCGGGTGCGGCGATCCGGGCCACAGCTTTCCCTGACGACCAGATTGACCGCGCCGATATGGTCCTCGGCCCGCGTGGTGCGCGACTGGATCATTTTCAGCATGACATGGGCGGCGCGTTCGCCGAGGCCGGCCGAGTCCACCGCGACGCTGGTCAGCGCCGGCATGTAATGCTCGGCCTCGGCCACGTCGTCGAAACCGACGATGGCGAAATCAGTTCCCGGCTCAAGCCTACGCTTGCGCAGCGCCAGCATGGCGCCAAAGGCGACAGCGTCGTTGAAGCAGAGCGCCGCGGTCGGCGGCTCAGCCATAGCGAGAGCGGTTTCCAGGCACGCTATACCACCTCTGCGGCTGGTCTCGCCCTCGACGACAAGTGCGTCGCGGGCGGCGATGCCCTGCGTCTCGCAGGCTTCGCGAAATCCGCCAAGCCGCTCGTGATAGACCACCAGGTCGGACGAGCCGCCGAAGAAGACCAGCCGGCGATGTCCCTTGCCGATCAGATGCGCGGTGGCGAGATAGGCGCCGCGATGATTGTCGGGCGCGATGACCGGGATGCGGCTCTCGGGAAGCCGGCGCATGGCGAAGACAACCGGCAGACCCGCCGTCTCGATCCGCCTGAAGGCGCCCGGCGTCGTGCCGCGAGCCGGCGAGACGATGAGACCGGCGACGCCTTGCTCCATCAGCGACTTCAGCACTTCTTCCTGGCGCACCGGATTTTCCGCCGTGTTGGCGATGAACGGCACGATGCCGGCCGACTGAAAGACGCGTTCCATGCCGACCGCCAGTTCGGCGAAGAAAGGATTGGTCAGATCGTTGATGACCATGCCGATGACGTTGGAGTGCGCCTTGCGCAGATTGGCGGCGCCGCGGTTGTAGACGTAACCGACATCCTCGATCGCCTTGCGCACCTTGCTCGCTGTTTCGGGCCGGATCAGTCCGCTGCCCTGGAGCACGAGCGATACCGTCGATTTGGACACGCCTGCTTCGCGGGCGATGTCGAATATCGTCGCCTTGGCCCGGTTGGCCATCCAGATGCATCCTCCTCGACTTCAGGGCTTAAAGTATTGGAACGTTCTAATCTCTGCCCCGTTCGTGAGTCAATCGGGATTTTCCCCACGCCTCGAATGCCGATTGTGCGTACTCAAATGGCTTGCTTCATAAGGCTTTGTGTTGCAGTGCAGCATTTTTCCTGCCGTGGAGCCCGAATCTTAAAGGTTCTTGATTTATTGGAACGTTCCATCTAGTAGCGTTGCAAAGGGAGAGATCGATGGACATTTCCTTACCTGGTGAGGATGGCCGCAGCACCCGCTATGCGCTTGTCGGCCAGCCGGTGCAGCCGGTGATCGGCACGCGGTTTTCGCGCATAGCCTATGCCGCCGCGCACGTCGTTGCCGATCCGCTCGCCATGACCGATCCGTGGTCCAGGCCGGTGGTCGACTGGGACAGGACGATGGCGTTCCGTCACCATCTGTGGCGGCTAGGCTTCCGCATCGCCGAAGCGATGGACACGTCGCAGCGCGGCATGGGCTTCGACTGGGCAAACGCACAGGAATTGATCCGCCGTTCGATCGCCGAGGCACGCACCGTCGATGGCGCCGATCTCGCCTCGGGTGCCGGCACCGACCATCTGGCGCCCGCCGCCGCCAGGACGCTGGACGATGTGATCGCCGCTTATGAGCAGCAATTCGCTTTCATCGAAGGCTTGGGCGGCAAGGCGATCATGATGGCCAGCCGGGCACTGGCGGCAGTGGCCAAGGGGCCGGACGACTATGTCGGCGTCTACGACCGCATCCTGTCCCAAGCATCCGGCAAGGTCATCCTGCACTGGCTGGGCGACATGTTCGATCCGGCGCTCAGGGGCTATTGGGGCAGCGAGAATTTCGAGACTGCTCTCGATACAGTTGTTGCCATCATCGAACGCCACGTTGGCAAGGTGGAGGGGATAAAAATCTCACTGCTCGATGCCGGCAAGGAGGTCGCGCTGAGGAACCGTCTGCCGGACGGCGTCGTCATGTTCACTGGCGACGATTTCAACTATCCCGAACTGATCGCCGGCGACGAGAAAAGACACTCGCACGCACTGCTCGGTATTTTCGATGCGATTGCGCCGGTCGCCAATGCAGCGCTGGCGAAACTGGCGGAGGGTGACCGCGCCGGCTATGACACATTGATGGCGCCGACCGTGCCGCTATCGCGAAAAATCTTCGAGGCGCCGACCGAGTACTACAAGGCCGGCATCGTCTTCATGGCCTGGCTGAATGGCCATCAGGACCATTTTGCGATGATTGGCGGTATGCAGTCGGCGCGCGGCATCCGTCACTATGCCGACGTGTTCCGCCTTGCCGACCAGGCAGGATTGCTCGCTGATCCCGATCTGGCGGTAGCCAGAATGAAGAGCCTTTGCACCGTCGCGGGCATCTGAAGCGCGGAAAGGCTGACCGGTCGAAGAGGACGCGTCGCCACGCGATTGCTGCGCCTGCCCAGGTGTTTCCGCTGTCGAACGACCGCGAGGGTGGTTTTCGCGTCACCAATTTTCTTGTGAACCAATTTCTCTCGAGGCGCGACCAAGCGATGTGTCCAAACATGGTCCATCAAGGAGAACGTCTGATGTTTACTGTTTCAAGAAACGTCCTTTTGGCCGCCATCGCCGTTTCGGTGCTGGCCGGCTGCAAGACAACCGCTCCCAGGGAATGCGACAAGCTGAAGCCTGGCGTCACCTACAACGGCAAATGCTGCGGTCTCGGAGAGCCTTGTCGCGAAGGCAAGGGCGGCGGCGACAGGCCGGGAAATACGCCTGATCCAGCGCCGCAATGATCTGATCGAGTGCGGCCCGTTCCGGTCAAACGCCGGGACGGGCGCGTTGCGCTCGAAAACTCGCCAGTGTCCAGCTTCCCTTGGGCGAACGAAAATTGTCCAGCTCGGGCGAGCGGGCCAGGATGCCGATTCAAGTCTGATCGTCTGGTTGGATGGTGGGCGTGACAGGGATTGAACCTGTGACCCCTGCAATGTCAATGCAGTGCTCTCCCGCTGAGCTACACGCCCATCCGAAGCCGCGCATACACCATTTTTGATCCAGCGCGTCAATAGCAGGAAAAAGGAAAGAAGGCGTCGTCTCGCCGCAGTGGCGAAGAGGTGCGGCGCCTCGCTTGAAAACGGCTCAGGCCGCCTGCAGCATCTTCTCGACCTCGTTGACGAGGTCACGCAGGTGGAAGGGCTTCGACAGCACCTTGGCGTCTTTCGGCGCCTTGGAATCCGGGTTCAGCGCAACGGCGGCGAAACCGGTGATGAACATGACTTTCAAATCAGGATCGATCTCGGTGGCGCGCCGCGCCAGTTCGATGCCGTCCATCTCCGGCATGACGATGTCGGTCAACAGCAGCGAGAACGGTTCCTCGCGCAGCCGCTCATAGGCGCTGGCGCCATTGTCGAAATCGCTGACCTGGTAACCGGCGCGCTCCAGCGCCTTGACGAGGAACCGACGCATATCGTCGTCGTCTTCCGCCAGAAGAATGCGTGCCATGATATCCCGTCCGAATCACCCGCCCGAGATTGCCGTTGGGCAAGCCCGTTAACCATCCTGTATATGAGGAGGTGAGGGTAAACATCAAGTGAACGCGGACGGCGATGATCCATATTTGCCAGGGCGCGTGCTGCCGCTGAAATGCTGGACACGCGGCCTGCAAGGTGACACTTTCACATCATGATGCACTGGTGTTTTCGGGTTCGCTCAAATTGAAGACGGCAGCCGAGGATTTTTCGGTCTTTCCACCCTTCGAAATCCGGTCGGGCGCCGAGCAGCGCGTCCCCTTCCTCTTCAACTCGCCGCATAGCGGCCGCTACTATCCCGAACGCTTCCTGGCCATGGCAAGGCTGGACCGCAATGCCATCCGCCGGTCGGAAGACTGTTACGTCGATGAGCTGTTCGGCGGCGCCGTGGCGCTAGGCGCGCCGTTGCTGGCAGCGAATTTTCCGCGCGCCTATCTCGACGTCAATCGCGAGCCGTGGGAACTCGATCCGCGCATGTTCGCCGAGCCAGTGCCGTCTTTCTGCAACATCCGCTCGGCGCGGGTGGCCGGCGGGCTTGGCACGGTGCCGAAGCTGGTGGGCGAGGGGCTCGACATCTATTCCGGTCGCCTGCCTCTGGCCGAAGCCGTTGCCCGCATCGAGGCCGTCTACAAGCCCTATCACGAGACACTGAAGCGGCTTTTGACCAGGACCCATGCGCGGTTCGGTTTTGCCGTGCTGATCGACTGTCATTCGATGCCGGCGAGCATCCGTGTCGGCGACAGCGGTCTGCGGCCCGACTTCATCATCGGCGACCGCTTCGGCATCTCGGCAACCGCCGCCCTGACCGAGACCGCGATCGGCCTGCTCAGCGCCATGGGCTATTCGGTTGCCCACAACAAGCCCTATGCCGGCGGCTTCATCACCGAGCATTACGGCCGCCCGGCGCGCCATCTGCATGCGCTGCAGATCGAGGTCAATCGCGGGCTCTACATGAACGAGCGGACATTCGAGAAGGCCGCCGGCTTCGATGCGCTGGCCGATGATCTGACGCGGTTCTCAGCCGACCTGATGTCGATGCCCGACCATCATTTCATCGACCTGCCGCTAGCCGCCGAGTGAGCGACCGGCCGCTGGCCGCAGAGTGAAATCGCGGCGTAAAAAAAGACCGCATCGTTTGCACGATACGGTCGAAGTCTAGGGAGGAAACGCCCAAGGAGGGCATGGACAGGAAACCTGTCCGAGATCAAGGGTATTGTGCGCTGCACAAATGTCAAGCGACCTTGAGGCTTTTTTAATTCACTCTGATGTGGAAATTGCGTTTCGACGACGCTTGTGTGACATCCGGGCAACAGATGCCGTCGCGGAAAAGTCGTCGAACACTCTTGTTTTGGTACGAAATTGGCGGCAGAGCACGGCTCGGACATGCTGCAGTGCGGGAGAATCAGTTGGACATCAGTGTCGGTTTCATGCGCCGCATCGCGCAGGTGGCAGCGGCGGAGACCTTGCCGCGCTTTCGCAGCCAAGGTGCGGTCGCCAACAAGGAACAGGGCAGTTTCGATCCGGTCACCGAGGCCGATCGCGAGGCCGAGCGCGCCATCCGGGCGCTGATCTCTGCTGAGTATCCCGACCATGGCATTCTTGGTGAAGAGCATGGCAGCGAGAACATTTCGAGCCGGCATGTCTGGGTGATCGACCCGATCGACGGCACGCGCGCGTTCATTTCCGGCCTGCCGGTGTGGGGCACACTGGTCGGGCTGACGATCGACGGCGACGCCGTTGCCGGCATGATGGCGCAACCCTTCACCGGCGAGCTTTTCTACGCCAACGGCTCGGGCTCCCATTATGAGGGGCCAGGCGGGCCGCGAAAACTGACGACCCGCAAGACGACGAAGTTGGACCAAGCGACGCTGTTCACCACCACGCCGGCCCTGTTCAAGGGCGAGGCGCGCAACCGTTACGATGCATTCGAAAGACAGATCCAGCTCGCCCGCTATGGCGCCGATTGCTATGCCTTCGCCATGATCGCCTCAGGAAGCGTCGACATCGTCGCCGATCCCGGATTGAAGCCCTACGACATCGTGGCGCTGATCCCGATTATCGAAAAGGCAGGCGGCGTCGTCACCACATTCGATGGCGGGCCGGCGGAACAGGGCGGCGATGTGCTCGCCGCGGCGACGCCGGAGCTTCATGCCGCCGCCATGGCCGCCTTGCGCGGCTAAACGAGCGTCCGCTGCCATTCAGGTGATGCCGACCGCTTGAAGCAGTCGTTTTACTGCCGGCGCACCCCTTGGGGAGCGGGCCAGCGACCGGCGCCTGTCAGGCTGTGGGGTCGTCGCTCCCGGGAATGAAGGCGTCGAAAGCGGCGAGCAATTGCTCGCGATAAATGTCGGCTTCCTGCAGGATTTCGTGGCGGGAGCCATCGATCATCAGCAGCGAACCGAGCCGCAGACGCCTGGCGTAGGTTTCCACGGCCCTGGTCGAGACGACCTGGTCGGCGCCGGCGGCGATTATCAGCAGGGGGACCTGAATTCCTGCCATGAAGTCGGGGTCGCTGACAGCTTCGGAGGCTTTCGCGGCTGCCCGCAGCCAGCGGATCGTCGGACCCCCAAGCGCCAGTTGCGGATGTTCTTCATAGAGCCGCGTGTTGCGTCGATAGCGTACCGGGTCAGACGTCAGCTTGTTGGTCTCGAAAGGGGCCGTCACCTTCGGCCGCGGACCCCAGGCGGCATAGAGCCGGCCGAGGCCGAGAACGCAGAACAACGAGCAGACGCGGCGAACCGTCGAGATCGAGACCGGCAGGTCGGGCAGCGTCAGGAAGGGCGCGATCAGCACCATGCGCCGGATGCGGTTCACCATCGACGGGGCGGCAAGCAGGGTGATCAAGGCACCTGCCGAATGGGCGAGGATGTAGTACGGTCCGCGGCAATCGGGCAGCACGATCTCCTCGAAGAATTGTTCGAGGTCGGCGGTGTAGTCGCGGAAGCTGCTGACGTAGCCGCGCTGGTGATCGCGGATCAGCCGGTCGGAATCGCCCTGGCCGCGCCAATCGAGGGTGGCGACGCCAAAGCCGCGATCGGCAAGGTTGCGGATGGTTTCGAAATATTTCTCGATGCACTCGTTGCGGCCGGTGAGCAGGACCACGGTGCCCTTCATCGGGCGAGCGACTGCGCCGAACAGGCCGTAGCGGATATTCTTGCGGTCACGCGTGGTGAAGAAGCCGCCGGTGGCATTTTCCGGCCGCGGATTGCCCTCGATTTCGTGAAAAAGGGAGTTTTCGGTGAAAAGATCCGTCATTCGGCGCTTCGTGCTCGGCGTCTCGCATGCCCGCCTGCGCTGGCCGGCTCCGCTAAGGTGATAGACGCCCATGCGCCAAAAGCCAAGGAATTCCCGGTGAAGGGGAGGCTGCGCCAGGGAAGGCCGGAAGCCGCTCGAAAGCGTGCTTCCGGCCTCTGTCGATCCGGGAGGAAGGGACGTTACACCCGGTCGGCCTCGTTGCGGTGCCTGTTGTGCAATGGGCGCCGCCAGTCCTTGATCCTGTAATGGACTTTAGCGCCGGCTGCCTGAACGCGCGCCGAAGTGCCGGTTCATCTGCCGTTCATCAAGGGGCCTGCCGCCGTGGTTTTTGCCGCCAGGTGAAATCTTGAAATGCTTTCCAGCGCTCCCCAAATGTCTGGTGCGGTCGCCAATGTCGGGGCCGCTGGCCCACCCGAAACGCCGCTCAAGGGTTTCGCACCGGCCATACGCAAACCATGTTGCTCAACAGGAGAACACCTCATGCGTCACGTTGATTTTTCCCCGCTTTATCGCTCCACCGTCGGCTTCGACCGTCTGTTCACGATGCTCGATTCGCTTGCGCAGCCGGATGGCGCGCAGACCTATCCGCCCTACAACATCGAGCGCACCGGTGAGGATTCCTACCGCATCTCGATGGCGGTTGCCGGCTTCTCGGACGAGGAAATCTCGATCGAAGCCCATCGCAACGTGCTGACCGTGAAAGGTGAGCGCAAGGACGAGGGCACCGGCGAAGGCTCTGAGCTGCTCTATCGCGGCATTGCCTCGAGGGCTTTCGAACGCCGCTTCCAGCTTGCCGACCACGTCGAGGTCGTTGGCGCCTCGCTGAAGAACGGCCTGCTCTTCGTCGACCTCAAGCGCAACATCCCCGAGGAGCTGAAGCCGCGCAAGATCGCCATTACGGCGTCTTCGGCCAAGGCCAAGCAGATCGAGGCCAAGACCGCTGCCTAAAGTACAAGTCTCCTCCCGAGACGGAAGCGGGGGCGCAAGGCGCCGCGTTTTTTTTTTTAGGGGTTTTATATTTAATAGGTGTAGCTGGGCCAAAAAGTGCGCATTATAAGGGTGTGTGGAGAAATGTGTGTCGAAATCGGTGGGCCAACAGT